>CAZYPJ010000384.1:0-3870 GCA_964649365.1 uncultured Anaerolineales bacterium
CCCCGACCCCCGCCAACGCCACCCCCAGGTGGGCGAGGTGGACAAGCCCCCTGCGGCGCCCCCGGCCTTCCACTCGCCGCGCCGAGGCGCGGCCCGCTACCCCTGCCAACGCCGCCTAGTATAACCGGCGTCGCGCGCGGCGTCCAGCGCTTGCCCTGCATCTTTTGCGCCCGGCGCGCTTTTCGGCGATAATACGCGGTGTTGGGGCCGTTTGCGCCCAGGAGAGTGAGCCTGTTGGGCAAAATTCATGAACCTGAAGCCGAATTGGCGGGCGCCGAGGAAGCCATCGCCGACGCTGCGCGGCTGCGCGGTATGCTGGCCGGGGCGGGCCGCTCCGCTCGGTCGGTGGCGGTGAAGGCGCCTCTGTGGGCGCTATGACGCGCAGCGTCATTCACATTGTTGTGAATTGCCGCCGTCCCATTCGTCCTGCCGCGCCATCGCCATCGAGCGCCCGAAGCCTGTCCATCTTGTTCATCCTGTCCGACGAATGAAGGAGACCCCCATGCCCGACCCAGCCGGCGTCATCGAACCGCGCCGACCGCTCGACGCCATGCAGTGCTACCGCGTGCGCCAGGTGTGGCGCCAACCCGACCTCGCCGATATCCCCGCCGCCGCCGTCGCCGCGCTCGAACGGGCCGGCGCGCTCCAGAGCATCGGCCCGGGGGATGAAATCGCCATCACTGCCGGCTCGCGCGGCATCGCCGCCATGCCCACCGTGCTGCGCGCCGTGGTCGAGGCCGTCAAGGGCGTGGGCGGCAGGCCGTTCATCTTTCCGGCGATGGGCAGCCACGGCGGCGGCACTGCCGAGGGCCAGCGCGAACTCTTGGCGGGGTTGGGCGTCACCGAGGAAACGATGGGCGCGCCCATCCGCGCCACGATGGAGGTCGTCCAACTCGGCGCCACGCCCGACGGCATACCCGTCTATCTGGACGCATACGCCGCCCGCGCCGCCGGCATCATCATGGTCAACCGTATCAAAAAGCACACCAATTTCGACGCCTCTTATGAGAGCGGCCTGGTCAAGATGGCCGTGATCGGCATGGGCAAGCACACCCAGGCCGTGGCCGTGCACCAATTCGGCAGCTATGGCTTTGAGGATGTGATGCCCCGCGTGGCCGCGGTGGTGTTCGCCAAGGCGCCGGTGTGGGCCGGGCTGGCGTTGGTCGAAAACGCCTGGGGCGGCCTGGCCGACCGCGTCGGCCGGCGCGCCGACGAGATCCTGGCCAAAGAACCCGCCCTGCTGCGCCGCGCCAAAGAGCTATCGGCCAAGATTCCCTTCAAGCAGGTCGAGATCGGCGTGGTGGAGTGGATCGGCAAAGAGATTTCGGGCACGGGGATGGATTGCTACGTCATCGGGCGCAAGCGCATCATCGGCGAGCCGGAATGGCCCGAGACGATCCACATCAACAGCCTGGTGGCGCTGGATGTGACGCCCGCCTCGCACGGCAACGCCCTGGGCCTGGGCCTGGCCGATTTCACCACCCGCCGCCTGGTGGAAAAGATCGATTGGCCCGCGCTGCGCAAGAACGTGCTCACCTCGGGCAACCTGGAGCGCGGCAAAATCCCCCTGGCCTACGACACCGACCGCGAGGCGCTGGAGGCGGCCTCGTTCCGCGAGCGGCTGACGCCGGTGGAAGAGTTGCGCCTGGTGGCCATCCGCGATACATTGCACCTGCGCGAGATGATCGTCTCGGCGCCGCTGCTGATCGAGGCGGGCGACTCGCTGGATGTGTTGGACGGGCCGTTCCCCTTGCCGCTGGGCGCGGATGGGATGTGGGCGTGGCAATGGTGAACGGCGGCGGCCACACAGGGCTGCCCCTACAACCACTTCTTCCTGCGGAAATACGCCACCATCGCCCCGGCCACCAGCGCCATCACCCCCAGCGTCACCGGGTAGCCCCAGCGCCAGGGGATTTCAGGCATGTAGTGAAAGTTCATGCCGTACACCCCGGCGATAAAGGTCAACGGCATAAAGATCGTCGAGATGATCGTCAGCACTTTCATGATCTCGTTCATGCGGTTCGACATGGTGGAAAGATAGACATCCAACATGCCCCCGAGCATGTCGCGCAGGATTTCGATGGTGTCGAGGATCTGGATGATGTGGTCGTGCACGTCGCCCAGATAGACCTCGGTCTCTTCGCGGATCAGCGGCGACTCGCGGCGCTCCAGCCACGAGATCGTCTCGCGCAGGGGCCAGGCCGAGCGGCGCAGCACCAGCAGCTCGCGCTTTAACCCGTGGATGGCGCGCAGCACGTCGGGCGAGGGGCGCTCGGTGACGCGCTCCTCCAGCTCGGCCACGCGGTCGCCGATCTCTTCCAAGATCAGGAAATAGCTGTCGGTGATGGCGTCGAGCAGGGCGTAGGCCACGAAATCGGCCCCGTGGGCGCGGGTCTTGTCGCTCTTTTTCAGGCGGTCGCGGATGGGCGCGAACACGTCGCGGTCGCTTTCCTGGAACGAGATGACCACGTCGCGCCCCAACACCAGGCTGATCTGCTCCGTCACGATCTGCGAACCATCGCTTCCCCCCTCCTCGCGGGGCTGGGCGACGCTGGGGCGGTTGACGGTGTGCAGCTTGGAGGTGAGATAGATGTAATCGCCGAAATCGTCCACCTTGGGGCGTTCGTTGGGGTTGGCGATATCCTCCAGCACCAGGGGGTGCAGGTCGAACCACTCGCCCAGGCGTTGCAGCGTGTCGGGCTGGCCCAGGCCGAACGCCTGAATCCACAGCACCGCGCCCGGGCGGCGCAGCGCCGTCACCTGCTCCAGCCCGGCGCCCTCCTGGTAGCGGGCGGCGTCGAACGACGCCACCGCCACCCGCGATCTGGCCGCCGCCGCTACGTGGATGGGCCGCTTGGGCGCCAACGTCGTCGCGACCTTTTTCTTCGACCGTCTGCTCATCTCTCCATCCTTATTCGCAAATACTCGCCACGGAGGATTCACCACGGAGACACGGAGATTTTTAACACAGAATACGCGGAATAGCCGGAATACACGGAATAACCGGAAGATATGGAATAACACGGAGTAATCGGAAGATACGGAATAACCGGAAGACGCGGAAATATCGGAATGAGCAAATTCCAAGGGTTTCCGTATCTTTCACCATTTCCGTATATTCCGTGTATTCCGTGTTAAAAACCTCCGCGCCCCCGTGTCTCTGTGGTGAAATCTCCCTTACAGGTGAGCCTGTGGCGCGTGGGCGCGGATCCATTCGACGATCAGGCCGACGCCTCGGTCGGAGGTGTGGGTTCCGTTGAGCACGATGTCGGCCTTCCAGCGCGAGGGTTCGACGAACTCGTCATGGCGGTAGCGCACCGATTCTAGCACAAAGGTGGCGATCTGGTCGAAATCTTGCCCCCAGGCCATGTTGCGCTTTAAGCGGCGGACGATGCGCTCCTCGGCGCGCACATCCACAAAGACGCCCAGGTCGAGCCGGTTGCGGATGGCGGGGCTGTGCAGCGTCATCAACCCCTCGATGATGACGACCTGCGGCGGCTCGGCGCGCAGGCAAATCGTGTCGAGGTCGCCGGTGAGGCGCTCCAGGTCGAAGGAATCGGGGTGGTTGTGATCCTCATACGTGTCGCCGCTCAGCGGGCCGACCATGCGCGGGCGGATGGCGCGAAAGTAGCGATCCATGCCGATGACCTCGACGCGCAGGTCGGGCAGCGCTTCGGCCAGGCGGCGGGCGATGGTGCTCTTGCCGCTGGCCGACCCGCCGGCCAGGCCGATGATGAGGGGCTTGTAGGGTGCAATCATAATGGCGCGCTCCCAGGGTATTGGTCTCGCGCCGTAGGATACTGAGGGAGAGGGCGCTTGTCAAAGCGGCGCTCCGATGGGCGTAGGGGCGCGATATGTCGCGCCCAACCC
>CAZYPJ010000385.1:0-3868 GCA_964649365.1 uncultured Anaerolineales bacterium
CTATCCTTGGCCTCCAATTCCAGTCGCATGGCCTCGGTGCGAGCCTCGTCGAGCGGGATGCATTGCTTCATGATGACGTCAGCTACACAACGAAACCAATACTAATCCCTTGTTCCAGAACTGTCAAATCGGCGTTTTATGTCGTTCAGATCTGCCATTGCAACTCGTTCTGTGACGCCGCGTCGAGAGCCATCACAACGGCACAGCATAGCGCTCGATATATTCTCTCAACACTGTCTCATCGTCGCTCGGGCCAAGATAGTAAAAGCGCTCGGCGAACTCGAGGCCGTAAGGCTGCCCTGCCGCCCGATCATCACCGAGCAAAAAGCGCCGGATATAGGCCCGATCCGCAGCCTCGGCGTCGCCATCCAGATCGGGTAGGCGCAGACCCCGCGCCGCCAACTCGGCCTTCAAGCGTCGCCCGGTCGAGCCGCCCGGCCCTTGCGATTTGTTGGCGCTAATGGCTGCCACTTTGGTTTCGATCTGGGCGCTGATGTCCACCACGCGGTTGTAAGGTTGGCCTGCGCGCGCTGCCCAATAATAGCGTTCCTTCACCGCATGCGGCTGTAACCCTGCGGCGAAATGCTCAGGATAATCCTTATCCATGCCCGCCATCCAACGAGCGGCCTCTACGGCGCGCGCCGTCACCCAATGGTCGGGGTTTTCTTCTTGATGGCCCCAAGGGTTAAAGGTGAATACCGTGTCCACCTTGAGCAGGCGAAAGAGAAAGATCAGCCGCGCGCGCAGCTCCACCGCCGAAATGTCGTCCATTAGGTGATTGCGATAGCCCAGGAAAAAGACGCGCTGAAAGCCCAACACCCGCCCCAATTCTTCCACTTCGCGCTCGTTCGAGAGCACCGTCTCGCCGATGGAGGACGTGGGGCCGCACATTTCGTCGTTTGTGGTCTGAATCAAGTACGCGGTATAGCCCTCGGCGACCAGCTTGGCCACCGTTCCCGCGCAATAGAGAGGAATGTCGTCCGCATGGGACTGGATCGCCGCCAGAACTTTGCCTTCGTGGGGGCGTCCCGCAGCCGCACGCTCCACCACTATCGGGTCTTCGGCAATCACTCTTGTATTCCAGAGATCGGTCATTATGCCTCTCTTTCACTTGGCCAAACTCGCACCCAACCCACAAGCATCGGTCTGGCGCGCAGAGCATCTCCACCAGACCAAGAGCTTGCGAGTTGGGGCGAAATCGTACTATTTCTTGGTCGTCGCGGCAGAAGCTCTGCCTTGCCGCACTACCCAGTATTCCGCCGGCGCCTCATCCCACTTGGGCATACTCAATCCAGTGGGATCATAAACCACATCACCCTTGCGCAAGGTCATCATGGCTTTGAGCATCTTGTTGCCCAGCATCTTGGCGCGACCACAATCCACAAAGCCAAACTCGCCCTCCATTACATCGAGCACCGCTACGTCGGCCTCGGCTCCGATATCCAGTGTGCCCAATTCGGGGCGGTTGATCTCACGGGCCGGCGTCACGGTAGAACGCAAGATGACTTCCTCCAGACCGACGCCCATATTGAGGAACTTGCTCATCACGCCCAACATCCCACCGGGCAAGCCAAAGATACTGCCGGTGTGTAGGTCAGTGCTGAACGAATCGGGCATGAAACCTTGCTTTACCGCCGGCACAGCGTTACGGAACCAGAAACTGCCGCCGCCGTGGCCGACATCAAAGATCACGCCGCGCTTGCGGGCTTCGAACATCAATGGGTTCAGCCGCCCATTCTCGATGATGATGGGGAATTGCTGCGCAAAGACATGGGTGTGAATATCGCCGGGCCGGAGCTTTTTCAGAATGAGGTCTTCGTAGCTGCGCTCGGGCGGGCGCGGCCAAAAGTCCACCATCACAGGCAGGTAGCAAAGCTCGCCAGCCTGAACCGCGCGCTCGACGTTATCCCACGGCTGATGATCGGCGTCCCAGGGAAGGCTCGTCCAATAGTGAGCGCACTTGATGCCCAGGATCACACCAGGATGATCCAGCGCCGTCTGGGCGGCCAAATCGGGCTTCATGCGGAACACTTCTTGTTCACAAGCGCCCATCATCCCTTGATCCACGATATTCAGAAAGGCAAACACCCTCGTCCTGGATTTAGCGATCACTTCGCTCTGAAAGAGAGACCAAGTCAACGCGCCAGGCGAGCCAACATCCACCATTGTGGTTACGCCCTGGGAAAAGCTGTGAGCGTCGGCCACCACGCCTTCAGCGAAAAAACGCGGGTCGAGGTGCACATGCATATCTACTAGGCCTGGCGTCACATAATAGTTGCTGACATTGACCACTTTGGCGGCTTGGCAAGGGCAGATATCCTTTTCCAGAGCCGCGATGCGGCCATCAGCTACGGCGAGATCCATATGCGCCGAAAGGCCGCTCTTGGGGTCAATGACATGCCCACCTTTGAGGACGAGATCATAGACCGGCTGATTGCTGTTCATTCTACTTTCCCTTATTCTGGTTTTGCGAAAAGGCCAAGGGGGTCTTTAGCCCTTGATACCACTCATCACAACGCCCTGAACAAAATACTGCTGGAAGGCAAAAAAGATGGCGATTGGCACGGCGCTGGAAACGACACTAGCCGCCATCAAGTATTGCAGCTTCGGTTCGCCAAGCTCCATGCCCTCAAAGGTATTCTGAAAATACTGCAACCCCACCGAGATGGGAAACTTGGCCGGGTCGTTGATATAGATCAGCGGCTCTACGAACGAGTTCCATTGCGCCACTACGGTAATAATAGCCAGCGTCGCAACCGCAGGTTTGCACAGCGGCATAATGATAGTAGAGAATATACGCATCCAGCTCGATCCGTCAATGAGCGCAGCTTCGTCCAACTCCAAGGGAATGGTCTGAATGAATTGACGCAGCAAGAAGATGCCGAACGCCCCACCTCCGAACCAGGCGGGCAGCCACAAAGGTGTGAGGGTATTGAGGAAGGGGACACCCGACCATTCGCCAATTTTATAAAACAGGATAAAGCGCGGAATCAGTGTTACCTGAGCAGGCATCATCATGGTGCTGAGCGTGATGACAAAAAGAATGTCGCGGAAACGGAACCGAAAACGCGCAAACCCAAAAGCTGCTAGTGATGCGCCAAACACTGTGCCTAGCGTAGAGAGGAAGACCATCATGACTGTGTTCTTGAACCAAATCAGGAACGGCGCCATGGTCATCGCTTTGGGGTAGTTCTGGAAAAGCAGTTTCTGGGGAATTAAGGTCGGCGGGTAGGTATAAACCTCCCACGGCGCCTTGAGTGAACTCATCACTGTGTAAAAGAAAGGGAAAATAAACATCGCTGCGAGCACTGTCGAAACGAGGTAGGTAAGGGCTACCTTGACGACTTTGGCCGAGCTTACACTGCCGCTATATCGCGACGGGCTGTTCTGGATGGATCGTGTTGCCATTTAGACTGCCCCCCCATAGTAAACCCAGCGGTTGGATAGGCGCACGTTGAGCAACGTGAGAATCAGCAGGACGAGTACGAAGAGCCAGGCCAGAGCTGAGGCATATCCGAGGCGAAAATAGGAAAAAGCTTGTTGATAGATGTGTAACGCCAGAAACCAACTTCCGTAGGAAGGACCGCCATTGGTGGCCACAAAAGCCAAAGTGAACACTTGCAAAGCCCCGATAATCCCCAGAATGAGATTGAACAGGATCGAGGGGCTAATCATCGGCAGCGTTACATGGCGAAAGCGCGACCAGTTGTTGGCGCCGTCAATCGCCGCTGCATCATATAGCTCCGCTGGCACCCCCTGCAAACCAGCCAGGAAGATTAGCATGTTGTTGCCGCCCATACCCGACCAAAGATTAATCAACATCAGCGAAGGGATGACGGTCTTCTGGTTGGTCAGCCAGGGAAACTTG
>CAZYPJ010000386.1:0-3862 GCA_964649365.1 uncultured Anaerolineales bacterium
CCGTGGTGGGCGCTTCATACTTTTATGGGGTGGGGGGGCGCCCTCTTGGGCCGCCGCTACGATTGTCGTTCGTGCAAAAGCTAACACAAGGCGCGCGGCGCGTCAAATCAGCGCGGGAACAACCCTTGGCGGCCCAAAAACACCGCCGCCGGCCCTAGCTCGGCCTCGATCTGCAACAGGCGGTTGGCCGTCGGCCCGGTGCCCGATTCGCGGATGTGCCCCGTGCTCAGGCCCACGGCGTAATCGGCGATGTCGGCGCCCTCGCCCCGGCTCTCGCACGGCATGATGCCCCAGCCGTGGCGATAGGCGAGTTGGATCATATCGAACGCCTCGGTGATGGTGCCGATCTGGTTGACTTTGAGCAGCACCGCATGGGCCGAGCCGTGCTCGATGCCCTTTTGCACGCGCACCGGGTTGGTGGTGAACAGGTCGTCGCCCACGATCTCGACGCCTAGCTCGCGCGTGAGGATGGCGTGGCCCTCGAAATCGTCCTCATCCAGCGGATCTTCCAAGATGACAAAGGGATATTCCTTGACCATCCACTTGTACATCTCGATCACGGCGTCGCGGCTCTTGGGTTCGGCGGAGAACAAGCCTTCGTAGAGGCCAGTATCCTCATTATAATAAGTGCCAGCGGCCACATCCACTTGGATGCCTGCCTTGCCTTCATAGCCCAGCGAGTTGATGACCTCGGCCATCACCGCCCAGAAGGCCTTTTCGTGATCCACCAACCCCGCCGGCGGGATGCGCACCAGGAGCGGGTCCAGCCCGAACTGTTTGGACATGGCCTTGGGGAAGGCGGTCTGGATCTGCCAGGCCGCGTAGGACGCCTCGGTAAAGGTGTCGAACCCGTAGCACATGATCGAATAGCTGGGCTTGTCGCCGGTGTGCTTGCCGCTGCCGCCGTACCGCTTGGACGAGTTCATGATCCCCGCCGCCGGCACGGGCAGGATGCAAGCGTTGACGCCGCCGATGTGCTGATACAACGGCAACCCCTGGCAGGCCGCGCCCGCCTTGAGCGTGGCCGCCGAGACGCTGGCCGTGGCGTTGCCGCCCAGGATGGACTTTTCGTAGGTGGGGTCGAGCTTGAGGATCGCCGCGTCCACCTCGCGTTGATGGCGGGCGTCCATACCGATGACAGCCGGCCCGATGATGCTGTTGACGTTATCTACGGCCTTTTGCACGCCTAGGCCGCCCCACCGCTCGCCGCCGTCGTAGGCGAACTGCACCTCATACTTGCCCACCGATAGCCCCGCCGTCACCTCGGCCACGCCCACCGCGCCATTGGCCGTGACGACCGTGGCCTCGACGCCCGGGTGCCCGCGCCGCGAGAAAATCTGCCGCGCCGTGACGGAAACGATCTCGGATGATCCTTTACGCATGTCTAGCTCCTCTATTATTAGTGAATAATTCTCAGTTGTTGTTGATCCGGACATAATCTTCCGAACGCCCCGGCGCCCACAAGGGGCGCGACTACCACGGTACTGCCGCGCTCGGCCAGCGTCGCTAGATTGCGGATTCTTATGCGCTATTCCTCTCATTGTATTCGCACGAGTATGCAATCATAGCGCATTTGCCCTGCCTGGCAAAACAGCGCCTAGGCGACGGGAGGAAGCGCCGCCTTCCAGGCGGCCAGGAGCCGACAAGATGTCGGCGCTCCCTCCTCAGCAACGCACAATGATTGACATCTCACCCTCGGCGCGCTACACTCTGGATATTCGTTCGTCAGCGATTCACATAGCAGCAATTCACTCGACCTTATGCTGGGAGGAAGGCACATGGAGCAGGTATCATTAGGTATTATCGGCGTCGGGCAGATCGGCAAGTCGCATCTGCGCAAATACAAAGAGATCCCCGAGGCCAAGATCGTAGCCGTCGCCGACATCCGCGAGGATGAGGCGCAGCGCGTCGCCCAAGAGTTCGGCATCCCCAACGTCTATACCGATTATCACGAGTTGCTCAGGCGCGACGACATCACGTCGGTGGATGTGTGCTTGCACAACCGCTTTCACGCGCCGGTGACGTTGGATGCGCTCAACGCGGGCAAGAACGTCTATTGCGAAAAGCCCATGTCGTGGACGTACCTCGAAGCCAAGCGAATGTACGACGAGGCCAAGTCGTTGGGGCGCAAACTGCACATCCAGCTCAGCACCATCTATGAGCCGGCTTGCCGCGCCGCCAAGCGGCTGATTGACGGCGGCTATCTAGGCGATCTCTATTACGCTAAGGCCAGCCACTATCGCCGTCGTGGGCGGCCCTTTGTGGATGGTTATGGCACATCGGCGTTCGTGAATACGGCCACCTCGGGCGGCGGGGCCATGCTCGATATGGCGGTCTATCACATTGCGCGCATCCTCTACCTGCTGGGCAACCCCGAGGTGCTCACCGTCTCCGGCTCGACCTTCCAGAAGCTGGATAACATGTATCCCGACCGGCGGGAAAGCGGCGGCTATAACGTCGAAGAGTTGGGCATGGGCGTCATCCGGCTGGCGGGGGGAATCACCTTTTTCATGGAAGAGGCCTGGGCCATTCACTCCGATCAGCCCGACGGCGACCATATCTATGGCTCCAAAGGCGGCCTGCGGGTTGACCCGTTGGGCTATTTCACCACCTTGGGCGACATGGAGATGGACGCCACGTTCGATGTGAAGCAGGCCGATTGGCGTTGGCACCAGTGCGACCCCACCACCGCCGGCTATGACGACTCACAGCGCCACTGGCTGTGGGCGCAATTGGGGCGCGTGCCGCTGCTCGACACGGCGGGGATCGCGCTCAAGACGGCGCTCATCACCGAGGGGGTGTATCTTTCGGGCCACTATGGCCGCGAAGTGACCGCCAGCGAGATCGAACAAGCCGCGCCTGGGACGGGGAGATAAGTCATGGCTACCGCAATGACGCCGACCCCCGAAGCGTTCCTCCGCGCCAAGATCGAGGCGTTTGTGCGCGAGAGCGCCTTGAACCGCCTGGCCAAACTTGACGGCAGCCCGATCTACGAAGAGCCGCTGGTAGGGTTCGCCGATGGCGACGACCCGCTCTTTGCGGCTTACAAAGAGATCATTGGGCCGTTCCACCTCACCCCGCGCGAGGCGCTGTCCTGGGCGCAGGCCGAGCAGCCCGACGCGGCGCACAGTTCGACGGAGCGCGTCAGCGTGGTTTGCTACGTCCTGCCCATCTCCGAGGCCACCCGCGCCTCGAACCGCGCCGAGACCCAAGCGCCCTCGGCGCGCTGGGCGCATACCCGCCACTATGGTGAAGAGTTCAACGACGCCGTGCGCGACTATGTGGTGGGTTTGCTGCGCGAGGCGGGGTATCTAGCCATCGCGCCGGTGCGCTCGGGGCTGTTCAAGATTCACAACGAGGGGGTCAAGCTCGCGCCCGCCTCCACCTGGTCGGAGCGGCACGTACAGTATGTGGCCGGGATGGGCACGTTCAGCTTGAATGATGGCTTTATCACCCCCCGAGGGATGGCCATGCGCTGCGGCAGCGTCGTGACCAATTTGCCGCTCCAGGCCACGCCGCGCCCATACCCCAACCATTACGCCAACTGCCTCTATCTGGCGCAGGGCGCGTGCGGCGAGTGCATCGCCCGTTGCCCGGCGGGAGCCATCAGCGAACAGGGGCACGACAAGAGCAAGTGCCAGGCGTATTCTTACGGCACGCTGAACCCCTATCGGGATCAATACGGCGTCGCGGTGACAGGCTGCGGCCTGTGTCAGACGGGCGTCCCTTGCGAGGCGTGCATCCCGGCGCGGTAGGAGGAAACCGCAGAGCAGCAAAGAGCGCAGAGTGGAAGATAGGATTTACAGGATATTCACGCTTGGCGCGCTTGGGTGTGCTAGAATAAGGTGCGTGATTCTGTAAA
>CAZYPJ010000387.1:0-3861 GCA_964649365.1 uncultured Anaerolineales bacterium
TACGAATAGGGTTCACCACGGAGAACACAGGGGCGGCCACGCGTGGCCGCCCCTGCGGATACGGTCGGCGCCTGGTAGGGGCGACCCTGTGTGGTCGCCCTGGGATGCTTCTAGCTCAATACGTCACCAGCAGGCGTTCTGCGATGGAAGCCAGGTAGAGCACATCAAGCCCCAAGGCCACAACCACGAGCGCCCAGTTGGCGCGCCAGCTCTTGACGCTCCGATAGACGCTGCCGGCCCAGCTCAACAGCGACAGGCCCATGCTGGCCACGCTGATGAGATTGCCGCGGTTGCCCCCCGCCGATTGGACTCTCAGCAGCGGGTGATCCGCCGCCGTCAGGGCAAAGAGCATCAGCAGCCAAGCCAAGATCGCCAACACCAATGGCATGGCTGGGCGAGAGCGCGCCGGGCGGGGTTGGTCGGGGCGCATCTTCTCTCCTTGTGCTGCCTAATCCGCAACCCGTTCAGGCTGCCTCAGCTTTTGAGACGCGCCAGCGCGCGGCCAACTCGGCGATGTGCTCGGCCTAGGCAGGCCAGTCGTGCAGCGTAGCGGGAAAGTCAGCGCCGTTTGGCCAGACAAGGGTATGAACTTTGGGGTCAATCTCGACCTGCTCGAACAAGGCGCGATCCTGCAAATGACCATAGAGCGCGCCCCCAGAGCGGGCGGAAAGTCTATGACGCGCTCCAGCCCATCGTCGAACGCCAGCGCAAGGGTATAGGGGCCAACGATCTCGCAACGCATCACGTGGTAAATCGGGTGATTCATAACCTTTAGCCCAAGAATTCGCGGTAGAATGCGACCATATCGCGCATGACGGGCAGGCTGGCTTGCAGCATGGACACAATGGGCAGCCCGTGGGGGCAGCGCGGCTCGCACTCGCCGCAGCGAGTGCACGCTTCGACCCTGGCGATGGCCTTTTCGCGGTTGGGCAAATCGCGCGCGATGGCCTCGCGCGACCAGGGGAAGGCGCGAAAGCCCGCCGCGCCCATGGTGCGGTAGTGGTCGAACATCACATCGGTGCCCAGCGCGCCAGGGATGCCGATCTCGGCGGGGCAGGGCAGGCACAGGTCGCAGATGCGGCAACGTTTGTGCTCCCATTCAGCGCGCACGGCCTCGATCTGGGCCTGCTCCTCGGCGCTGAGCGCGGGCGAACGCCAACCCACAGCGGCGTTCTCTTCCAACTCCTCCAGCGTCACCACGCCCGGAACCGCCGTGGCGATGGGCTGGTTCAGCAGCCATTTGAGCGCCAGCGGCGCGGGGAACAGCCCCGTGCCCAGCGGCTTCATGATGGTGACGCCCACGTCCCGCTGTTGGCACAGCGGGATCAGCGCGCTCAACGGCTCGCGCTCGACGATGTTCATCGGCACGAGGATGACCTCGAAATCGAACTGCCCCAGCGCCTCGACTAGCGTACTCGCCCGGTGCGCTGTGCAGCCGATGTGGCGGATCAGCCCCTGCCGCTTGGCTTCGAGCAGCGCCTCCATCGCGCCGCCCGCGCCCAGGCGTTGGGCGATATCGGCGGCGTCGCGTAGGCCGTGCAGGTGGCAATTATCCACGTAATCAGTGCGTAGGCGCTCTAGCGATTCATTGATCTCGCGCCAGGCGTCGTCGCGATTGCGCGCGCCCGTCTTGGTCGAGATCATGACCTTGTCGCGCTGGCCCTGCGTGGCCAGGCCGATCTTGATCTCGGCGTCGCCATAGCCGCGCGCCGTGTCAATATAGGTGACGCCCAGTTCGATGGCGCGCTGCACGATGCGCACGGCATGGTCGGTATCGGGCGAACCCAACTGCCCCGTGCCCAACCCGATAGCCGAAACGTTCAAGCCGGTGTTGCCCAGTGTGCGTGTAATCATCTCGTCTCCCGTGATCGTGGTTAGTGGTCAGTTTTCAGTTATTAGCAGTCAGCTAATGTCAAGCGCACCAAACAACATCCGATGACTGATTACTGAAAACTGACAACTAATAACCAATCACTTATTGTGTTTTCCCCAGAATGGCCGCCAGGGCCGCTTGCTGCGAGACGTGGACGACGGCCAGGATTTCATCCACCGGCTGCAACACCGTGTCGCCGCGCGGGATGGTGAGCTGGCCCTCGTGGATCACCGCCACCAGCACGCACTCGCGGGGCAAATTCAACTGGCTGACCGATTTGCCCACCGCGATGGCTGTAGGGTGTACCTTTTCTTGCACCAGCGAGTATTGCCCCTTGCGCAGCTTGAGCAGGGTCTGCATGTCGCCCAGCGACATCTCTTCGGCGATCAAGTGGCCCATCAATTGCGCCTGGTTCACCGCCGCATCCACGCCCATTTCGGGGGTGAACAGCCAGGCGTTCTTGGGGTTGTTGACGCGCCCGATGATGCGGCGCACGCCGAACTCGTAGCGCGCCAAGCTGGTGACGACCAGGTTGACCTCGTCCGAGCCGGTGACGGCGGCCACCACATCGGCCTGGCGCACACCCAACGATTCAAGCACCAGCGGGTCGGTGCCGCTGCCTAGCACCACTGCGTCGGGGGGCAAGTCGCGCTGCAAGCGCGCGATCTCTTCGCGGCGCTGCTCGATCACCTTGACGCGCTGCTTGTCGTTCAGCAATAGCGTAGCGAGATAGGTCCCTACTTTGCCGCCGCCCACGATAATGACATACATCGCATCGCCTCCTTACGCCAACGCCAGCAAGCTCTTGAGTCGGTCAGCCGAGGCCGCGAGCACGGCCAGGTGCAATGTGTCGCCATCCCGAAAGGCGGCGCCCAGGGTGGGCAGAAAAGTCTTGCCGCCGCGGCTGATGGCGATGACGTGCACCTCGCCGGGGATGGTCACATCGTTCACGGTACGCCCCACCAAGAGAGGCGTTACCTCGGCCTCGACGATATCCACCTGGCCTGCGCCCAGCGTAGCCACTGTGCCGTGGGTGGTGTAGGTGAACAACTCGGCTACGCGGTCAATGCCCCACGAGACCGGCGCGATGGTCTGCAACCCCAAGCGCCGATAGACCTCGGCCTTTTCGGGGTCATAGACGCGGGCCACTACTTTGGGCACGCGGAAAATCTGGCCGGCCAGGCGGGCGGCCACCAAGTTAGCCTCGTCGCTGGGGGTCACGGCGGCTAGGCCGTCGGCCCGCTCGATGCCCGCCTTGAGCAAAATATCGCGGTCGAACCCCACGCCCACCACCGTCTGCCCTTTGAACTGCGCGCCCAGGCGCTCAAAGGCCTGCGGATCGTTATCTACCACGGTGACAGTATGCCCTTGCAAGGTCAACCTGCGCGCCAGGCCAGAACCCATCCTGCCACAGCCAACGCCGATAAGCTTCCTGCTTGCCTCCTCGCGGCGCGGCGCATCTTGGCGCGCACCAGGGCTTTGCGAATTTCATCTACTAACAATAGCGAAGGCGTCCACGCGAACAGGAACAACCAGTTGATGAGCGGAAACGATGATGTGCCGATGAACTTTTGTAGGAATGGAGCATACACGATTCCGGCGACCAACGTCAACTCGGTGGCCAGACCTAGCCAGAGCATCTTGTTGTTGAACAAGCTGAACTTGAACGCCGAGATGATCTCGGAACGCTCCGAGAACAGGTTGCCGATCTGCGTCGTCACGACGGCGGCCAAAGCCATGGCCGTGGCCGAACGGTAGAGTTCGCCCGAGGCGGGTAGGTCAATCCACTGGCCCCAATAGCCGTTGGTCCAATACATGAAATAAAAGGCCGCCATCGCCGCTACGCTTTGCACCGGGCCAAGATAGAGATAGGCGCGGCGCAAGAGCGAGCCATCTACCACGTGCTCTTTCAGGCTGCGCGGCGGACGATCCATCACGCCGGGTTCGGGAGGTTCAGCCCCCAAAGCCAGAGCGGGCACGATGTCGGT
>CAZYPJ010000388.1:0-3853 GCA_964649365.1 uncultured Anaerolineales bacterium
TGTGCTGGCCTCTGTCGCGGAGCGCCCAGACATGTCGCCGACATAGTAAAAGCTCATGGCAGGCGACTCCTGGCATAGTTCGCGTTCAATCATCCCATCATGGCCGCGCACCACAGCCACTGCCCAAGAGTACCACCCCGTTTCCAGATGTCGCGCAATGTATTCTGGTTCTTTGGTCCAGGCAATGCCTTTGGCGTCTGTACCGATCCGCCAGAGGCGCACATCGAAATACTCATCTTCGGCCAGTGAGCCGATCCAGCTCCACTTCAAGGTCACCCCGTCCGCGCGCACATCCTCGCCTTCGCGCGGCGAGAGCAACTCGGGGATAGCGTAACTCGATGCGCTAGGCGTTAGGGATGGCGTAGGCGTCGCCGTGGGTCTAGGAGACGATTTGGGTGTAACGGGTGTAGCGGGTGCAACAGTGGAGCTTTGCTCCACAGGTAAGAGTGTTGCAAAAGTTGGCTCAATCAACGTAATCGCTGCCGCGGGCACCGCGCCGGGCGAAACAGTGCTGCTCGGCGGCGGCGTCAGCAACGACATGGCCATTTTCTGGATATTCTCATGAGATAACTGCGGTTTCCGGAACCACAATGAAACTGCGATGGCCACAAACGCCAAGGCAAGCGCTGGCCAGATGGGCGAAGCCTCGCGCGGCGATCCCATCGGCGCGCGAGCAGACGCTCTTGGAACAGCGACCTCTTTGGATGGCCCAAGATCAGGAATGGGCGTGAAGCCCGGCAAACGAATGGCCGTCACGGGCACGGGTCGATGGAGTGATTTTCGAGCTTGATGTGCGACAGCGCGAGCGATACTCTCTGCCGACGTACCAGAACGCACTACTTTCGCCAAACTACCTGAGACTAAGCCATCTCGGCTCCCCACCATTACAAGGGTGTCGCCAGTAAAAAGCCTGATCTGAGCAGAGTGCAAGAGCGGTTGCCCCGGTGACCGATCTCCCAAAGGCTGTGCATTCAAACTCATTCTCGGCGGCAAGACCATCCTGGCCTCGTTGGGCCGCAATACCCATACCGAACTCTCGGGCGCACCCACAACAAACGCCTCTAGCCCCTGGAGCGCAACCACCGCAAGGATTTGATGACGCGCATCAGGCGCTTGAGCATACACCGCTGCTAACGCCGCCGACAGACTGGGCAAAGTGTCATAGGATGAATCGGCATAATAGCGTCGCTGGATCTCGGCAACCCAAGAGGGATCAACTGCTTGTTCGCAAAGCAAATACAATCGCCCCTTTCGCGACCGCAGGCCAGGATCCAAATCTGACCAGGGTAAGGGGATATCGGGTTGATGAACGACCCCACAATGCGGCCTATTGAGATCGTGGATTGGCTCCATCATGCCATTTGTGATCGCCTCAGCTAATGCCGCTCTGACCTATCCTTCCCGAGAATCATTTCAACTAACTACAGTATAGCGCAGTTCGAGGGAACGATCAATCAGGGCCAGCTTTTTGACGAACAGTTCCGCTCGTGATATACTCCCTCTCGCTGCATTGTCATGCCACCCTAGCTCAATCGGCAGAGCAGACGCTTCGTAAGCGCCAGGTTTAGGGTTCAATTCCCTAGGGTGGCTCTGTACCTATAGTAGCAGAACGGCCACGATACCACTATCCCTTGCGGTGAAAGAGGGTAGTGAGATCGTGGCCGTTTCTGTTTCCTCGGACTCGCCGCTTCGACTTTTGCGCGGCTCGCAAGATTCCGGCCCGGCCCTTGAAGTGGGCGCGTTCCTGGCCGATTGCGAGATGCGCGCCCTCAGCGCCAACACCCTTCGCATTTACATGCGCCAGCTTGCAGCCTTTCGAGTATGGGCGAATAACACCCCGGCCAGCGACGTAACCCCTCAGATGCTACGATCCTATTTTTTGTCCCTTCAGAGCGCCGGCCATAACGCGGGCGGCCAACATCAAGCCTATCGCGTGCTCAAGACGTTCTTTCGCTGGCTCAGACGCGAGGGTATGACGCCTGCCAACCCAATGGCCAGGATCAAGCCGCCTCAGTTGCGAGAGGAGCCACTCGAGCCGGTGAGCTTGGACACCGTCAAGGCCATGTTGCGCGTGTGCCAGGGCAAGAGCTTGCTGGACTGGCGTGATACGGCTCTGCTACTCACCCTGCTGGACACCGGCGCGCGCGCCCATGAATTGCTGGCCGTCAACCTGGCCGATGTAGATATGGGCGCGGGCGTGATCATGTTGCGCGAAACCAAGAGCCGCAAGATACGGGCCGCTTTCGTGGGCGCTCGGACGCGCAAGGCGCTGACCCGCTATGTGCGCGCCCGTGGGGAATTGGCCCAAGACGCGCCGCTTTGGGCAACGGACGCCGGCGGACGGCTGGCCTATGCCGGGTTGCGCCAGATGTTGCGGCGGCGCGCGACCCAAGCAGGCGTCAAAGCGCCGGGCGCTCATGCCTTCAGATGGGCCTTTTGCCTGGCCATGTTGCGCGGCGGGGCCGATGTTTTCGCCGTGCAAAAGCTGGCAGGCCATGCGGACTTGGCTACCACGCGGCGCTATCTGAAGCAGGTACAGGATGATCTACAGGCGGCCCACAAGAAGGCAGCGCCGGTAGATCGTTGGGAGCTTTGAGAATCAGGAGAGGGGAAATCATGGTTACAGTACAGCTATCGCGGCAATCGGTGAGCTGGCACACCCGGCTGCATGGCCGCTCGCAGCTCCAAGTCAACGGCTCGGACGGCCTCGAAGTCGCCAACGTGGGCGCGCCCACATGCGGCCAGGTGCTCACCATCGTGGACGGCCTGGATGACGTGGATCGGGCGCTGAAGGCGGCGGCGGATTATTACGAAAAGTGTGGCTACTATCGCGTCACCATTGTGGACTAGGCGGAAAAGGTAGGGCCGTGATGCCACGAACATCACGGCCCCAAGCGCATGTAACCCGTTCCCAACGAGGTCTTATGCAACCCCAAGATAGCACACCTCGATCTGAAAAGCAATCCCCTTACACAAGCGAAGCTTGCGCCGCGAGCGGCGGGGCGCGCAGCGCCGGGCTTGTTAATCCTATCATAACTGCACGCGGGCTAGATCGGGCTATGCCGTGTGAGGATCGGAAAGCGTTTGCCGTGGCTCGCCCGGGCAGCTTTGGCGTCAAGGTGGGGGGCATGGGGCCGGTGAACGCTGGCCCGGTGACGTGGGCGCGCGGGGACATTCACGGCTTTTCATCGGCCAGCCGGCGGCGCATGTTGGTAAAGCTATCGGCGCTCGATTGGTCGGCGCAGCCCTGTTATTTCGTCACGCTCACCTGGCACAACGAATGGGGCGATTGGCGTGACTGGAAGTCAAAGCTGCGCGCCTTTCGAGCGCGATTGCAGCGCGGCTGCCCGTGGTTCGTAGCGGCGGTGTGGAAACAAGAGTTTCAGACGCGCGGCGCGCCGCACTACCACCTGGCCGTATTCGCCAAGCATGACATCAACCTACCCCTTTTCCGGCGTTGGGTCGCTATCGTCTGGAACGCGATTTGCGCGCCGGGGGACTTGGCGCATTTGCGGGCGGCTACGAACGTCAAACGGGCAACGAACACGCAAGGCCAGCCGATAGCGCGGCTGATGCAGTACTTGGGCAAGTACATGGCCAAAGTGCAGACGCCGATGGATCCAGAGAGCGGTGAAATCATCGCAACGGGCCGCTGTTGGGGCGTTTGGAATGAGGATGGTTTGCCGTGGGGGGCATGGGAAGCCTACGAGATGAGCCTGGCAGACTATGCGACGCTCACGCGGCGCATTCGCCGGTGGGGACAGGCGAGCCGCTATCTGGGCAGGATCACGGCGCAATGGAGCGGGTTCTTGGTGCTTGGCGACGGGCCGAATCTGGTAGCGCAGCTATTCAG
>CAZYPJ010000389.1:0-3812 GCA_964649365.1 uncultured Anaerolineales bacterium
TAGGCCTCCTCCGTCAGCAGGCGCCCAATGATGGCGTAGGCGCAGGCCGGCCAGCTCCCGCCGTGGTAGGCCATGATGTTGCCCAGCGTCGGATGGATCAACAGCGGGTAGCCCTGATCCTTCAGCGCGGCGCAATAGCGCTCGGCGATCATCTTGCCCCCCTCTTTGCGGCTGGATTCGAACAACCCCGTGCAGATATAGATGTTGCCCGGCGGTACGACGTTGCCGCACCCGATGGCCATGCCGGTGGCGTCGAAATAGTCGCTATCCAGGCGTTCGCTGGCGACGCCGTAGGGGCTGAGCCACATCCCCTCCGCCGATAGATCGTCGGCCATCTTGTTGACGATGGCCTGCGGCAGGCGGTCGCCGAGGATGATGGGCATAAAATGGACGAACGAGCCGGAGACGAGCCGCTCGTGGGTGTAGGGAACCAGCCCGACAAAGCGTTCGCCGTCCCACAGCTTGTCAATCATCCGGGCCAGCAGATCCTTGGATTTCTGGTACCACGCGGCGGTCTCACTCTCCGGCTTGCCCAGCAGCTTGGCCAGGTCGCCCACGGCCTCGAACAGCAGCACCAGGTAGGCGCTCAGATCGGGCGAAGTGACTTGCAAGTGCTCGCGGAACAGGGTGCTGTCGTCGAAACCGGTCTCGTCGCCGTGCTCGAAGGAGGGCAGGCCGTCCTGGTCGTCGTCGCGGTAGGTCATGAACCAATCGCCCCACCGGCCGATGCTCTCGTACAGCAATTCGAGCTTGTCGCGCGCGACCTCTTGCAGCAGATCATGATGTTTCATGATCTGCTTGAGCGCCCAGCCGTGCATCGGCGGCTTGACCATCTGCGTGACGGTGATGGCGTCGTTGTACAGGTCGGAGAACTGCCCCACCGGGCTGACGCGGTCGAGCGGGCTGAGCAGCAGGTCAATGGCGATGTCCATGTGCTCTTGCAGCGCCACGGCGTTCTGGCACATCTGCCACTGCGAGGCCATCTCGGCGCCGATCATCAGGATCATGGTGTGGTGGATGGTTCCCGTCGGCGCGGTGAGGTACGACCAGAGCGTGTACTCGGCCTCGCGCCGCCCCTGCTCGAACGGTTCGATGAACTTGGGCATCTTGGCATAGAACGCATCCCAATCGGCCTGCATGGCGGCCTTGGCCTCGGCGTAAGTCGGGTACGCCTCGCGCACCCAGCCGGCGTGGGTGAACTCTTCCATGATGAGCGTGAACCCGCCGTCGGGGCCGGGGTGGGTATTCCCCTTGACCTCAAAGCTGGAGAGCTTTTCCCAATCCCACTTGGCGTCGAAATCAAAGGTCGAGCCGCCCAACCCTTTGAAGATGAACGAGCAGCTCCAACGAAAGATCGCCTCCCAAGCGCCGTCGCGGCGCGGCTTGACGACCTCGTGCTGCTCCATGATCTTTTCCAACCGCAGCCCCATGCCCGGGTCGCCCTCGGCGACGAGCATGGTCGGCTCGGCGAAGGTGAAGCGGACGTTGCCGTGGCGGGTCAGCAGCGTCAACTCGGCGGCGTCGGCCTGGGCCACAAAGGGGACTTTACGCCCCTCAAAGGTCGGAGTGATGTTGATAAGCTTGTGGCCCTCGCGGGCGCGGATGCTGGCCCCGCGCAGCGTGCCGAGGTAGAGGCTGGTCGTGCCAAAGCGGTTCTCGCGGACGAACAGGGCGCACCAGGCGCCGCGGCGCTTGAACAGGTTGCCGTTGATGCGGTAGAACTGCTTCACGTCGCGGAAATAGGGGTCGGAAATCGTGGGTTGCTCACGCGGGGACTCGTTGTTCCCGCTCTGGTCTGCCTGCTTCATTCTGGTCTTCCTTTCGATGATGATGAAGGGTTCACAGCAGATTGCGGACAGGCGCGGTTCAAGGCTGTAGCAAGCGGGGCGATTGCGGCAGCCGTCAAGTCTTTCCCATAGGTCCCTCCTTCGCGCGCGGCGCCCACAAGGGGCGCGACTACGACGGTCTAGCGCCTTGTGCTTGGATCACCGGTTATGGGGCTGATGATAGCCTTCAGTTCCTGACAAGTCAACCGTTTTGCGCTCGTTCGCGCATGTGGCGCCATACCGGCCATTGGCGCCCATCGCGCCGGGCGTTACATGGGATTATGTTAGCGCGCTGGGGCGACGCCGAGGTTTGGCGATTGGGTCGCGCCGCCCACGATCTCGCCGCCGGCGGGGGTGTATCTGCCGCTGATGCTGCGGTGACGCGCTCGGGGGTGGAGGGGCGACGCCCCGCCTCGGCGGGGATCGGCCACCACGCGCCGCCCGCCGAGGAGACGAACGGCGGCGGGCGTCAATTCGCCCGCCGCCGCGCGATCATCGCTCCTGCGCGCTGCGCTCAGAACACAATCGTCATAATGGCGTGCGGCGGGGCGACGTATTTGATCACCTGGCCGTTGACCCACATCTGCATGATGCGGTCGGCGGCGCTGAGGTTGAGAGTCACCGCGGCGGTGCTGCCGTCCTCATTGACGCAGGCCGTGGCGATGAAATCGTCGCTGTTCGACGTGCAGGCCGCCCGCTTGGCGCCGGGCTTGATCCAGCGCGAGAAATGGCCGAAATAATAGTAGGGCGGGTTGTACGAGACCTCGCCGGTGCGCGTATCGGCCACTACGATGTTCGAGTGGTGCAGGCCGCCGGCGTGGCGCGGGCCGCCGTTCTCGTCGAGCAAAAAGTTCCAGAACGTCCAGGCGCTGCACCAGTTGTTCAGGTCGAGGATCATGTTCTGCGCCAGGGTCACGCCCGTCTCCCACGAGCCGCCCATGCCGGCCTCGGTGTAGATCAGCGCCTTGTCGGGGAAGGCGTCGTGCACCATGCGGACGTTATCAAAGTGATGCCCCACGTACCAGTGAAAGGCGATGCCATAGATGTACTGGGCCGCCTCGGGGTCGTCGTACATCACCTCGGCGCGCTGATACATAATGCCGCGGTTATGATCCCAGAACATCAGCTTCACGTCGCCCAGGCCGGCCTTGTGCAGCGTGGGGCCGAGGTAATCGCGCACGAAATCGCGCTCCTCGGCGGCGGTGAACACGCACGATTCCCACACCTGCACCGCCGCGGCCTCGTTCTGCACCGTCAGCCCCCAGATGGGCACGCCCTCCTGCTCGTAGGCGCGGATGTATTTGACGAAATAATCGGCCCACGCCTGGCGATATTCGGGCTTGAGGGCGCCGCCGTAGAGCATATCGCCGTTGGTCTTCCTCCACGCCGGCGGGCTCCCCGGCGAGGCGTACAGCTTCATCTTGCCCCCCGCCGCCTGGATGGCCCGCTTGAGGAACGGCAGGCGATTTACGCGGTCGGGTTCGATGGAGAAATGCTTCAGCTCCACGTCGCCGGGAACGTCGTCGTAGGTGTATTCGTTGGCGGCGTAATCGCAACTGTGGATGGTGGTGCGGCAAAAGCTGTAGCCGTTGCCCTCCACCGGGTCGAACGAGAGCTTGATGAACCGCTCCTGTTCCTCGGGCGGGAGCTTGGCGAACACGTCGGCGCTGGCGTCGGTAAAGGCGCCGCCGAACCCCTCGCTGGTCTGGAAGGGCTTGTCGAGCTCCACCATGATGGTGGGGTAGGCCTCGTCGGGCTGTTCGAGCGGCTCAAAGGCGCGGGCCTCGTCGGCGAACAGCTTGCGCGGCGATTCGGCGGTGAGATAGACGACGGCTTCCTTGTACTGCTTGGCGTTCATGGTTCCTCCTTCTTGCGCGGGCCAATGGATGGGGAAAGTGTAGAGCGGGGGGAGGGGGATGTCAAGGGTTAGATGAAGGAATTATGAAGGAATAATGAAGAATTAAGATTTGGGAATGACGAATTGTC
>CAZYPJ010000390.1:0-3810 GCA_964649365.1 uncultured Anaerolineales bacterium
AAACCTGGGCCAGCGCCTCATCCAGCGCGCACTTTTTGCACTCGCATCTCGTGGATCGTCTGCGATGGTTCCTGCACCCTGCTGAGGTCGAGAGCGTCTATGCCATGAAGCAGGCGTCGGTTCTTGGTTATGCGCCTGACCTGTATGACTCGTTCCTATTCTTTGATAATGGTTTCAAAGCGCGCGTTAAGACAGGTTGGATTCACTACATCGAAGGTGGTGTTGAGAATCGGGATATTTACAACGGCGCGAGGGGCCAGGTGATTAACAACATCTCGGCTGCGTTCGGCCTGAGCGCGGGATGGCGTGCCAACTTTGCAGAGGATGTTCCCCTCGCGGAGATCGAGGCCGCCCAGCAGACGCTTCTCCAACGAGGTCTAGCGTCCAGGATTATCTTGCGCGAACAGCGCACCTCGGGATGGACGCGTGGCATCAAGCGCGGTTTGGAATTGGAGCTAGAGGCATGTTTGCGCCCCAATTCGACCGCCGTTATCCTCGATAGTATCGTGGAAAAAACACTGACCCCTACCTCGTGGCGACAGTGGCAGGGCGATGAGCCGCTTCCGACAGGGGAGGATGGATTGGCCCAGACGGCCATCGTGTGCGCCGTAGTCGAGTCGGCTGAAACCGGTCAGGTAGTCAAGCTCAAGTAGGGTCTCAATCAGCGACCTGCCGTCAGGCAGCTTCAATGGTGATGCGTATCTTGAGGTGAGGAGAGAATGGATCAGAAGCTCAAAGCGGGAGTGATAGGTCTCGGCCTTCTAGGTACCTCACATAGCGCATATCTGTCCCAGCATCCCAAGGTAGAGTTGGTGGCTGGTGCGGACGTGCGCGAACAAGCAGCGAATGAGGCCAAGGCCAAGTTCGCTATTCAGGTTTACAGCGACTATGCCGCCATGCTGACAGCAAACGACCTAGATTTGGTCGTAGTGGCCACGCCAGATCCACTCCACAAGGACCCTGTGGCCGCCTGCGCCCAGGCCAAAATCCCTTACATCGTGGTGGAAAAGCCTCTAGCCACCACCGTCGCCGATGGGCAAGAGATGCTGGCCGCTTGCCAGACGGCCGGCAGCAAACTGTGGGTGCACCTGAATAACCGCGTAAACCCGATGGATATCGCCGCCCGCTACATCATCCAAGAAGGGCTGCTAGGCGCGGTTGCTTATGGCGAGGCGCGCCTGGACGACAATATCAGCGTCCCACGTCGGCTATGGGGCGAGCGGAGTCGCGATTGGGCGGCCACTTCATCCACGGCGCACTTTTTGCTCAGCCACACATCCGACACCATGCGCTGGCTGTTTGAGCCTGCTGAGGTGGAGGCTGTGTATGCCATCACGCAGCATCAAGTGCTGGGCTACTCGCCGGATCTATACGATGCCTACCTTTTCTTCAACAACGGCCTAAAGCTCCGGATCAAGGCCGACTGGATCAAATATATGGAGGGCCTGGTCGAATACTACAAGTGCTTCAGTGGCGACAAGGGCACACTTTTCTATAACAAGATCCCGGGGTTCAATGTCAAGGAGGCCAGCCTACAGGCCAATTTTGACGACTTGCCTGTAGAACAACTCCTGAGACACCAAGAGGCGCTCAAGGCAAGGGGCGCTCGGGTGCATGTCAAGATGCTTGAACCACGTTCCAGTGTTGGCGGCGGGATCATGCCCCAACTAGAAATGGACGCACAACAGCCGCCTGCCACCAGACTCATGGATCACATCCTCAATAGCATCTTCGAGGGCAAGCCAGTACCAGATAGTTGGGCCGGCAACGGGCGTTTGCCTACGGGCGAAGATGGCCTGGCCCAGACCAAAATCGTCTGCGCCATTATCGAGTCGGCCAACAAGCGCCAGGAGGTGTTGATCGCATAGTCTGCAGCGCCCCGCAAACAGCTGTAAAGAGACTGAAGCAGCAAAGCGCCTGCCGTTTTCTCGGGTATGTGAGGAACCAAAAGGAACAGTGATGGGCGAGCAAGTGGTTATCGGCGTTGATGGTGGGGGAACAAAACCTGAAGCCGTGGTCATCAACGCATCCGGCCATGTGCGCGGGGGTGGGTTAGCCGGTTCCTCCAACCACAATAGCGTGGGGATAGAGATGGCCGCAATCGCCCTGCGCCAGGTATGCCGCCAGGCGCTGGAACTAGCGGGCGCAACGATGAGTGACGTGGTAGCCATCTGTCTCTGCCTGGCTGGCGCGGGGCGAGCGCGCGACCAAGCCCTGGTAGGCGATCTGGCGCGGGCAATTCACCCTTTTCCGAGAGTTTTGGTTTACCCGGATGCAGTGGGCGCGCTAGCGGCAGGCACGGGCCAGCTCCTGGGCGTGGCGCTCATTGCAGGCACGGGGACAATCGCGCTAGGCTATGACCACAGGGGCCGCTCTGCACGGGCGGCAGGCTACGGCGCGCTGCTGGCCGACTACGGTGGGGGCTTCTGGATTGGCATGGAGGCGCTGCACGCCATCGTACGCGCGGCGGATGGCCGCGGGCCAAAGACTGCCCTCACAGAGCGCGCACTAGCCTATCTGGGCATCGCCGAGACCGAGGGTCTCGTCGCGTGGACTTATCGCGAAGTCTTTGATTGGCAGCGTTTCGCTGCGTTGGTTCCTGTGGTCAGCGAGTCTGCCCACACAGGCGACGAGGTGGCGCGCGATATCCTGCGCCGCGCCGCGCAACACCTGGCTGATTCTGCCCTGGCGGTAGTGCGCCGCCTTGATATGCAAAAGGAGCTATTTGACTTGGTGCTATCCGGTTCGGTGTGGCGGGCCGGTGAACTGATCCAGACCCCGCTGCGTGCAGCCGTGTTGGCCCACGCGGCGCGCGCGCACTTTATCCTGCCCACTCGCTCGCCGGCTGTTGGAGCGGCTCTGCTGGCCTGGAAGGGGGTTCATTGTGGCGCAACAGCAAGATGAGATTCAAGGGTCGGGTCAAGGGTTCACTGAAGCGCGCAACCCCAATTCCATGAACCTGGATGAACTTGATAGCTTGGCCATCATTACACTGATGAACCGTGAGGATGAGCAAGTGATCGCAGCGGTTCGCTCCGAGCTGATGGTCATCGCTCGCGCCGTGGACATCATCGCGGCGCGCCTCGCTCAAGGGGGCCGATTGCTCTACTTTGGCGCAGGCACTAGCGGTCGCCTCGGCGTACTGGATGCCTCCGAGTGTCCGCCCACTTTCAGCACACGGCCTGAGCAGGTACGGGGCTTTATCGCCGGAGGCGAGATGGCGCTCACACATTCTATCGAAGGGGCCGAGGATGAGATCGAGGCAGGCGCCGCCACAGCGCGTGACGAGGCGCATGTCGGTCCTCTGGATGTGGCTGTAGGCATCGCCGCCAGTGGCCGCACACCTTGGGTCATCGGCGCTCTACGTGCGGCGCGGAAGGCTGGCGCAGCGACCATTGGCCTGGTCTGCTGCCCAGCGACGCCAATCCACCGAGAAGTGGACTTGTGTATCACCCCTATACCAGGGCCAGAAGTGCTGACCGGCTCCACCCGGCTCAAAGCGGGCACAGCCCAAAAGCTGGTATTGAACATGCTCAGCACGGCTAGTATGATCCAGTTGGGGAAAGCCTATAGCAATCTGATGATAGATGTGCGTCCCACCAACACCAAGCTGCGCTCCCGAGCCGTGCGTATCCTGCACGATGCAGCGGGCGTGGATCATATGCGAGCGCACGAACTCTTGGAGGCCAGCGGGTGGGAGGTCAAGACCGCCCTTGTGATGGCGCAGACGGGCGTTGCCGCCGAGGAGGCGCGGCGGCGTTTGGACATTACACAGGGAAGAGTGCGAGCCGGAACAGCGAGATGCGGCGG
>CAZYPJ010000391.1:0-3787 GCA_964649365.1 uncultured Anaerolineales bacterium
CGTTTTCCCTTCCATGTGTTCCGTTTATTCCGTGTATTCCGTGTTAGAATCTCCGTGTGCTCCGTGTGCTCCGCGCCTCCGTGGTGAGGCCGCAGCGGACATAGGCGTGTCCGAGTGTTGGCCTAGCGTCGTCCGCTTGGGCTTGACAGCCTAGGCAAAAAGGCGTATAATGCCCATGGTAAGGGTTAACGGTTAACCGTTGGCGGCATGTAAGCGCCATCATTCAGCGGTTAATACGATACACGGGCGCTTGTTTCCCCAAAATAGCAGGCAAGCTATCCCCCTTACAATCCCGCCGCCTGCTTTGACAACGCCTCTGAACCCTATTATAGTGCGCCATATTGAACGTTCGAGAGGGGGTGGTCATGAACCACATGGCTCAGTCTGCGCCCTCGGGCGTGGATTGGCAAGACCAGCTACGTTAGGCCGGCTATGGGAAGTGTCTCGTTCATTCGCTGGATCAATGATGAGGAGTGAAGAATGAAGGTCAAGTCCGTCAATCGCCGTGAGTTCCTCCGCCTGGCTGCCATTGGCGCAGCCGCTACCGTCGCCGCGGCGTCCGCCCCCACAGCCACGCCGCTTCCCACCGCAGCCCCCAAGGCTGAGGCAAAGCCCACCGAGGCCCCCAAGGCCACCGAGGCCCCCCAGGCCACCGCAGCGCCCAAGGCCACCGAGGCCCCCAAGGCCGCTGAGCCTGCCAAGCTCACGGGCGAGCTGGAGATCTTTTCGTGGTGGACCTCCGGCGGCGAGGTCGAAGCCCTCAATGCCATCTATGCCATCTACAACCGCCTGTACCCCGACGTCAAGATCAACAACGCCGCGTTGGCGGGCGGCCAGGGCCAGGGCGGCAACATGAAGGCCCTGCTCGAGACCCGTATGCTGGGCAACCAGCCCCCCGACTCGTTCCAGGTGCACCTGGGCCGCGAGTTGATCGACAGCCATGTGATCGCCGGTCGCATGGAGCCGCTGGATGACCTCTATGCCAGCGAGGGCTGGAACGACGTGTTCCAAAAGGACGTCATCAAGATCGCCTCGTATGAGGGCCATCCCAATTCGGTGCCCGTGAACATTCACCGTTCCAACTGCCTGTCGTATCGCCCCAGCCGCTTGGCTGAAATCGGCGCGACCAACCCGCCGGCCACGTGGGACGAGTTCTTTGAGATGGCTGCCAAGCTCAAGGAAAAGGGCATCAACGCCATGGCCATCGCCGAGCAAGGCGGCGCGGGCGGCTTTTCCGGCCACATCTTGGAGAACATCTTGGTCTCGGTCTTGAAGCCCGAAAAGTATCGCGGCCTGTTCGACGGCTCGACGCCGTGGGATGATGAGGGCGTCACCAAGTCGCTCGACATCATGAACAAGATCTACGACTATGCCAACCCCGACTACTCTAGCACCGCCTGGGGCGACATCAACGACCGCTTTGTCTCGGACGACGGCCCCGCGATGATGCTTATGGGCGACTGGACGCACGGCGTGCTCATGTCCAAAAAGTTCACCGACTACAAGTGGACCGTCGCGCCCGGCACCCAGGGCCTGTTCGTGGTGCTGTCCGACTCGTTCGGCCTGCCCAAGGGCGCCCCGCACCGCGACAACGCCATCGCCTTCTTGAAGGTCTGCGGCTCGAAGGAAGGCCAGGACGCCTTTAACCCCGTCAAGGGTTCCATCCCGGCCCGCACCGATGGCGACCGCAGCAAGTACGACGAGTACCTCAACGGCGCTATGGACGATTTCGCCAAGTGCGAAGGCGTGCCGAGCATCCAGCACGGCGCGGCGGTCAAGCAGAGCTTCTTGCTCGACTATGACATCGCCCTGGCCGATCTCGCCGCTAACCATGACGTTCAGAAGGCTCAGGGCCTGCTGGTCGAAGCGGCCAAGGTAGCCGAGCTAAAGAAGTAACGGGATGAGCATTACAACATCCAACGGGAGGGGCGGGCTTGCCGCCCCTCTCGCTAAAACTCGCCGTCATCGGTCAATCTGGTTGCGGGGCGATAACCTCACAGCCATTTTGATGTTGCTCCCGTCCATGATCGCCGTCGCTATCTTTATCTATGGGTTCATCCTCTGGACGGGCTACACCTCCTTGGTCAAATGGAACTCGCCCATCGAGGATTACACCTTTGTGGGCCTCAAAAACTGGATCAACTTGTTCCAGATGGATCGCTTCCATTGGGACGTGCGCAACTTGCTGCTCTATGCGGCCGGGTTCATGTCTCAATGCATCCTGATCGGCTTTTTGATCGCGGTGCTGCTGGATCAAAGGATCAAGGGCGAGACGTTCTTCCGCACGGTGGTGGTCTTGCCATTCGCGGTGTCGGGCATCGTCACCGGCGTGGCCTGGCGTTGGCTGTTCCAGCCCACCACCGGCGTCAACCTGCTGCTCAAAGCGGTCGGCATCCACACCACTTTTGCCTGGAACACCGACCCGAAAGTCGGCATCTTGGCCTGCTCGTTGGCGGCGGCCTGGCAGTTCACCGGCTATGTGATGTCGCTCTACCTGGCCAGCCTGCGCGGCATCTCCGAAGAGGTGCGCGAGGCGGCCCGCGTGGACGGCGCCACGAACTGGCAACTGTATCGCCATAACATCAGCCCCTTGGGGCTGCCGGTCACGTTCACCGCCATCGTGCTCACGGGCATGGGCTCTATTCGCGCCTTTGACCTGATCACCATCTTGCAAGGGCCTGCTTTTTCGACGGACACGCTGGCCTTCCATATGTACCAGGCAACCTTTGGCCTCTATCGCTTCTCGTTGGGCGCGACCCTGGGCTTCTTTATGATGATCCTGTCGGCGTTCCTGGTGGGGCCGTACCTGCGCAGCATGGGGGGAGGAATCGAAGAATGACAACGCATTTCCGTCCTGCTCGCGTGCTGATCTATTTGATCTTGGCCGCGTTCGCAGCCTTTTACCTGCTGCCGCTGTACGTGATGATTATCACCAGCCTAAAGGCCTACGTGGACCTGAACGTGACCAAGATGTGGGAACTGCCCAAGGGCTTCCACCTGGAGGGGTTCATCGGGGCGTGGCAGCGCGTAGCGCCGAACTTTAAGAACAGCCTGGTCATCACCATCCCGGCGGCGTTGCTTTCATCTATGCTGGGTTCGATGAACGGCTACATTTTCGCCAAGTGGCGCTTCCCCAAGTCGAACCTGGTGTTCATCCTGTTCCTGGTGGGCATGTTCCTGCCCTATCAGGGCATCCTGATCCCGCTGGTGCGCACGCTGCAAAAAGTCCACCTCTACGGCACGACCGTCGGCCTGATCTTGGTGCACTGCATCTTTGGCATCCCGATCACGGCGCTGCTCTTCCGGGGCTACTATACCAGCATCCCCAACGAATTGGTGGACGCCGGCAAAATTGACGGCTGCAACTTTTTCGGCATCTACCGTCACATCCTGCTGCCGATCTCAATGCCAGCCTTTGGCGTGGTGCTGCTGTGGCAGTTCACCTCCATCTGGAACGACTTTTTGATCGGCCTGGTGGTGCTCAGCAACCCGAGCCGCGCGCCGGTGAACGTCGCCGTGCAAAACATCGCCGGAAGCTGGAGCGTGGAGTGGAACGTCCAGATGTCGGCGGCGCTGATCGCAGCCCTGCCCACCATCGTGGTGTATGTGGCGCTGGGCAAGCTGTTCATGCGCGGCCTGCTGGCCGGCTCGCTCAAGGGCTAACCCCCAGAAGGGCACAGCGACCAAACGCAGCACAACCGAACCACAGAACGACGCGGATAGCCGCCCAAGAAAAAGGGGCTATCCGCGATTCTGATGGTTTCACCTCACCCCCTGGCCTCTGTCC
>CAZYPJ010000392.1:0-3775 GCA_964649365.1 uncultured Anaerolineales bacterium
CCAACCCCGCGCCCTACGAGGAGTGTCGCCCCCACCCCTCCTCCACCTGCCCCCACGCCGCGCGCGCTTGCTCCACCTGGGCCGCATCGGGCGGGTCGGCGGCGTAGCGGGCCGTGAGGTACGCCTCGGTCAGCGTGTGCAGCGGCTCGGCGGTTTCGGGCGCGAGGGGGCGCAGCAGCGGCTCGTAGGCGCTGGGCGTCGCGCCCGGCGGCCTGGGCCGCCCCAACGCCTTGGCGCGGGCCAAGAGCTGCTGGTAGAGCGCCCGCACCGCCTGGCGCGGGGCGAGCGGGTCGTCCAGCGGCAGGTAGGGCGACCCAGCGCGATGCTTGCCCCGCCGCCGGAACAGGCCCCGCAATTGGCCCAAGAGCAGCTCTTGCGAAAGGATCAACTCGCGGCGCTCCGAGGCGTCGCCTCGCTGGCGTCGGCGGCGCTTGCGCCAGGCCAGCCAGTAGGAAAGGGCAATCCCCGCGATCAAGCCCGCCGCCAGCAACACGCGCAGCGTCAGCAGCAGCGCGGGCGGCAAGCCCACCGCCGTCCCCTCCATCACCTCCCACGAGTCCTCCATCTGGGCCAGCTTGTCGAGGGAGGGAACCTCAAAGGCCGTCTCTTGCATCTTGAGCGCCTGGAGCAGCGGGCCGAGGATCAACATGGTGACGTAGGCGATGACCATCAGCAGCAGGTCAAAGGCGCGACCGATCAGCCGGGCGATAGGGCGCAGCGCGCCCAGCAGGTGGGCCACCGCCTCGGGCGAAAGGATCTGCCCCAGCGCCCAGCCCACCAGCATCGTAATGAGCACCACGCTGCTCAGCGCCGCCAGCCAGTAGCGGTTGAGCGTGGGCGCGTCGCTGCCGGCGGCCAATTCCACGGTCAGCGAGCCGGTGACGGAGAGGATCGCCAGCCCCAGCAGCCCGCACAGCAAAAAGGCGAGCATGTGGCCCCACAGCCCGGCGGCTACGTCGGGCGCGAGGCGCCCGGCGAACAGCATCATCAGCCCCAGCGCGATGGCCCCCGTCACAAAGCCGCGCCATAGCTCGTCGTAGCTGCCCCACATCATCACCATGCCGCGCCGCCACAGCGCCGCCGTGATGACCACCACCACCAGCGGGGCGGGAAAGCCGTCGCGCAGGCTCACCAGATAGGTCAGGTCGCGCAGGCCCGTCGCCTCGGTGAGCGCGCCGCCGAACAGCCGCAGCCACACGAACACGATCACCCCCAGCCCCGCGATAATAGTCGCGCTGCGCCCCCACGGGCGATCCTCGCACGTCCGCTCGACCAGCGAGGCCCCCAGCAGCAGCGCCAAGATCAGCCAGGCGGGGTAGGGCGTCCCCTGCGGGGTCACCAGCGGGTGATCCAACACGATGCGGATCAGCGGGGCGAGCCAGGCGGCGCGCATGATCGCGGCGATCAGCGGGGTGAGCCAGGTCTCAACCCAGTTCCAGCGTTTCCAGGCGACGCCAGGCATCGCGGCCTCCCAAGTGATAATGGGTCAACGCTTCAGGGACATTGGGCGGGTCGTCCTCGACCGTCAGCAAGCAGGCGCGGTGGCCGCTCTCTTCCAGGGCCAGCAACGCCTCGTAGAGCGCCTCGGTGGGGCCGGAGGTGAGCGCGGCCACCGTCGCGCCGTAGGGCAGCAGCGGCTGGATGCTGGCCAGCATCTCGACGAACGGGATGCGCCGGAACGGGCCGAGGTCGGCCAGCGATTCCAGCAGGCGCGCTAGTTGCTGCGGGTCGCGCCCCGGCTCGATCTGCACCCAACCCTGCGCCGTGCGCCCCACGGCGTTGGCATAGAGGCCCACCATATAGCGCTGATCCAGCGCGTGTACCGCCAGCGACGCCGCCGCCGAGACGAGGTACTCCAAGTATTCGGGGATGTAATCATACGCCTGGGGCGTGGTCTGCACATCCACCGCCAACACCAGCGAGAGGGTGTCGGTGGGGTCGAACACCTTGGTTTGCAAGCCGCCCACGCGCGCCGACGCCTTCCAGTGGATGTGGCGCGGGTTGTCGCCGGGGGTGTAATCGCGCACGTAGGCAAAGCGCAGCGGGTCCTCGGCCACGCGGCGGCGCGCCAACCAATCGCCCAGGGGGCGCGAGGCGGGCAGGCCCAGCAAATCCACCGGCACGATCTTCGGATAGACGATGAGCGTGTCAATGGTCGTATCGGTGGTTTGGCGGCGCTGGAGGCCGAACACATCGCCGGAGCTGATCTCGGCGGGGCCGAACTGGAAAAAGCCGCGATGGTCGCCCACGATGCGGTGGGTGCGCGTGACCTTTTCGTACCAGCGCAGCGAGAGCAGGCTCACCAGCCAGTGCTGGCTGCGGACGATGTGGCTGCGGCGCTGCGCCGTGAGCAGGCGCAACTGGTCGGGGAATTGATCTTGGACCAGCAGCCAGGCCAGCGGCAAGGGCTTGGCGTTGACGAATTCCAGCGCCAGGGTGGTCTCTTCGCCGTAGGCGATGTGGCGGTGGGCCAACCGGCGGCGATAGCTGACGTTGCTGAGGCAATAGCGGCCCCACAGCTCGGAGGCCAGCGTGGCCAACGCCAGCATGAACACAAACACCGCCAGGATGTTGCGCCGCGCGATCAGCGCCGCGACGAACAACACCAGCAAGATGGCCCACCACCGCCCGCTTTTCACGTCAATGCGCTCCTCGACCAGTTCTCCTCCACCGGCGCGGGCGTATCGGCTGCCAACGCCTGGAGGATGTCGCGCACGGCCTCGCCGCGCAGCCGTTGCCGGGCGCTGGGGATCAACCGGTGCGCCAAAACCGGCTCGATCAGCGCCTGCACGTCGTCGGGCAGCACGAAATCGCGCCCGCGCAGCGCCGCCAGCGCCTGGCTGGTGTGGTAGAGCGCCAGCGAGGCCCGGGGGCTGGCCCCCAACGCCAACGCCTCGCTCGACCGCGTGGCCCGCGCCAGGGCCAGGATGTAATCCTCGATGGCCTCCGAGACGTACACCCGCCGGCAGAGCGCCGCCAGCCGGGCGACCTCGTCGGCGGCCAGGACGGGTTTCAGTTCGGCCAGCGGGTCGCCCTCGCGAAAGCGGCGCAAGATGGCGCGCTCTTCCTCGGCGCTGGGGTAGCCCAGCTTGAGCCGCAGCAAAAAGCGGTCGAGCTGCGCCTCGGGCAGGGGAAACGTCCCTTCCAGTTCGATGGGGTTCTGCGTGGCCAGCACCAGGAAGGGGCGCGCCAGCGGGCGCGTCACGCCGTCCACCGTCACCTGGCGCTCTTGCATCGCCTCCAGTAGGGCGCTCTGGGTGCGCGGCCCGGCGCGGTTGATCTCGTCGGCCAGCACGAGCTGGCTGAAAATCGGCCCCGGGTGGAACTCGAACTCTTGGCGGCGCTGGTCGTACACGCTGACGCCGGTGATGTCCGAAGGCAGCAGATCGGGCGTGAACTGGATACGGCGAAAGGCGCAGCCCAGGCTCAGCGCCAGCGCCTTGGCCAGGGTGGTTTTCCCGATGCCGGGCACGTCCTCCAGCAGGGCGTGCCCCTCGCACAGCAGGGCGACGAGCATCAGCTCGGTGACGCGCTCTTGGCCGACGATGACGCGCGCGACGTTCTCGCGCACCGCGCGGCCCGCCGCCTGGATGGGGGTGATGTCAACGCTCATGCTCGTCTCCTCTTGACATGATTAACAAGATTCACAAGATTGGAGCAGAAAAATCATGTTCATCCTGTTCATCCTGTCCAAAACCTTCATTTTGCATATTCGGACAGGATTAACAAGATTCACAAGATTGGAGCAGAAAAATCATGTTCATCCTGTTCATCC
>CAZYPJ010000393.1:0-3748 GCA_964649365.1 uncultured Anaerolineales bacterium
TCGGACGGAGCGATACCATTGCGAATGGAGGTTGAAATGAAGCGAGTCTGTATCGTGGGGGCTTCCGGGAAGCTCGGGCGATACATGGTGCAGCACGCGCTGGATCGGGGCTACGAGGTGGTGGGCGTCTGCCGGGAACGCAGCGTCGCCAAGCTCGATCCGTTCAAGGGGCGCATCGCCGTCATCCCTGGCTTTACCAACGACCGCGCCGTGATCGAAAAGGCGGTTGCCGGATGCGACGGCGTGCTTACCGTGCTGGTTCCTTGGGGCAATCAGCATTACTCGACGGGAACCGCGCAAGCCGTGCTCGACTATGCCCAACCCGGCGCGCGCCTGATCTTTTCCTGCGGCTGGCACATCACGCGCGACGGCCAAGATGTGTACCCGCCATCCTTGAAAAGAGAGGAAAAGATTACGCGCTGGCTCACGCGGATTGTTCCCTTCATCGATCTTGACGACCAGGTGGAAGCGTGCCGGCGGATCTTTGCCAGCGACGCCCGCTGGACGGTGGTGCGGGGCAGCGACCTCGAAGAGGGCGAGAGCCAGGGGTTGCCGGCGTGGAGCCGGCATGTCGGCGACCCCATCCTCGCGAGCAACATGACCCGCCGCATAGACTATGCTCTCTTCATGGTGGCGGCGCTGGAGAACGACGAACTCGTGCGCGAGGCGCCGGCGATTGTCGGCTGCCAGACGCCCTCGGCGCTCGCTGCCGTGCAAGCCCGATCTAGCGGCGGATGAGCGATGTTGACTTCTCAGCCGGCCGAACCAAGCGAATCCCCCGTCTATCAAATCAGAATCAAGGGCCATCTAGGATCGGAATGGGCAGACTGGTTTGAGGGCCTAGCCATCACGTTGGAAGAGGACGGCCATACCCTCTTGACCGGCCCGGTGGTGGACCAAGCCGCGTTGCACGGCCTGCTAAGAAAAGTGCGTGATTTAGGCATGCCATTGGTCTCGGTCAATCGGGTCCAATTCAATGAAACTGATCAAAATCGTTCCAAAAAGGAGAAAAAATGAACACGATCAACAAGGTCACCGAAAAGGAAGAGGTGAAGATACCTGTGAAGATAAAGCTTTCAGCATTATGGGCGGCGCTCATGTTCTTGTACATCTATGCTGACATCATTTCGTTGTTCAGGCCTGGCCAGGTGGAAGAAATGATGGCCGGGCGAATGGGCCCCTTCCCCGTAACTCAGGAATCGTTGCTAACAGCCTCGATCTTGATGCTGATCCCTGCCGTCATGGTCTTTCTATCCCTGGCGTTCAAGCCCAAGGCGGCTCGCTGGGCGAACATCATCCTGGGTGTGCTCTACACGGCTGTCAATATCGGGAATCTGGTCGGCGCGACCTGGGCTTTCTATATCCTCTTTGGCGCCGTGGAAATGGCGCTCACTCTTCTGATCGTTGGACATGCCTGGAAGTGGCGCAACCCTGAAGGTCAGCCCTAAAGAGTAACCTCAAGTAGAACAAGTCGTTCGAATTGTTTAAGGAGATGAACATGAAAACCATGCAGAAATCGGGCGGTATCGCGGCGCTCTATATGGCATTGGCCTACCTTGCGGCGATGCCCTACTTTCTCATCCTGGTCAACTACCCCAGTGTGGTCGATCCGATCCAGAAGGTGATTCTGCTCAGGGACAACTATGCGAGCATGTTCGCGATGCACGTGATCGTCTTTGAGTTTGTCGCGCTCGGCCTGGTTGTGCTGGGGCTGGCCCTGTATGATCGCCTGAAGGTTGGTGCGCCGGCCATCGCCCAGGTCGGTACCGTGATGGGGCTTATCTGGGCGTGTCTTCTCCTGGCGAGCAGCATGGTGTTCAACTATGGCATGGGGGCGGTCGTCAAGCTGTACGCCACTGACCCGACCCAGGCCGTTTGGGCATGGCAAACTATCGAAGCGACCGCGCAAGGCCTGGGGGGCGCCGGCGGCGAACTCCTTGGCGGGCTGTGGATTCTGCTGGTGAGCTGGGCGGGGCTGCGCACGCAAGCCCTGCCCAAGGCGCTAAACTGGCTCGGAATGGTGGTCGCCGGCGCAGGCCTCATATCGCTTGTGCCCGCTTTGAGGGATTCGGCCATCGTCTTCGGGATCGTCCAGATCGTGTGGCTCATCTGGCTGGGGATCGTGCTGCTGCGCAGCAACCCGGGCAAGACAGCGTAAAAACCGGATGAGTTCGCACAATAGAGCAAATTAGAAGAGATTCTAAATGAGCACCTACAGAAAGATAGCCGCGATCGTTGGGGTTCTGTTTATCATCGGCACGACGACAGGGGTGATCGCCGCCATGCTCAGCAGCCCCATTCTGGATGCCCCGGACTATCTGAGCAAAATCGTCGCCCATGAAGGCGCAGTCCTCAGTGCGGCCTTCCTCATCTTCCTGATGGCCGTTGCCTGCGCCGGGATCGGCCTGGGGTTGTATCCCATCCTGCGCAAATACAGCATCGGACTGGCAATCGGCGCGGTCGGTTTTCGGTTGATCGAGGGCATGTGCGAGGTCTTGGGCGGCCTCAGTCTCATTGCTCAGTTGGCCCTGAGCCGGGAATTTGTGAACGCTGGCGCGCCGGATGCCGCTCACTTTCAGACCATCGGCGCCATCATCCACGCTTCGAGCGACTGGATCAACCATGGCGCCGTGCTGATCTGCTGGTGCATTAGCGCGTTCATGTGTTACGGCGTCTTTTACCGCTATCGGCTTGTCCCGCGCTGGATCTGTGGCTGGGGGCTGATCGGCATCACGCTGGCCACCATCGCCAGTGTGTTGGTCATGTTCGGCGTCATCCCAGGCTTTGGTGCAGTCCAGATGATCGCCAACCTGCCGATCATGCCGCAAGAGATCGTGTTTGCCTTCTGGCTGATCGTGAAAGGGATCAATCCATCCACAGTCGTTTCCAGAGCTGCCCAAACTGCGACGAACGAGCTGCTGAGCGCAGCGTAGATTATTAATATGAGGGAGAGGGGGAATTAGAGCCCCTCCCTCTCCCTGCCCCGTAATGGAAGGAGATACAAAATGAATCCAAATCGCAAGATTGCGACCCTTACAGGCGTGGTGTTCATCATTGCGACGGTCGCATCTCTCTCGGGTTCGGCGTTACTACCTGCTCTGACGGGTACGGACTATCTCGCTCGGTTCTCTGCACATGCGAGCCAGATGGCCGCAGGAGCCTTGCTCCATCTCATCGGGCACTTGGCAAGCGCCGGCATAGCCGTCGTGATGTATCCGGTCTTGCACAAGTGGAACGCGGGTCTGGCCCTCGGATCGGTCGTCTTTAGGATCATTGAGGCGGTCTTTTACATGGTCGGCCTCATGTGCTTGCTGTCCCTGTTGCCGCTCGGCCAGCAGTTCACGTCTGCGCTCGCTGCCGACCGCGCCACGCTTCAGGCTATCGGCGATTCGTTGGTAAGCGTACAAAACCGCGCCAGCCTGTTGGGGGTGTTCGCCTTTTGCACAGGCGCCTTTATGTACTACTATCTGTTCTTTCAATCACGGCTCATTCCCCGATGGCTGTCGGGCTGGGGCATCGTTGCGATCATCCTGATGATGGTCGCGTGCGTGTCGTCCTTGTTCAGCGGCAACCTGATTACCAACTACATTCCCCTGGCGTTTCCCATTTTTCTGCAGGAAATGGTTCTGGCGGTATGGCTGATCGTCAAAGGGTTCAACCCGTCGGTCATCGCTTCCGAGCCTGCCAAGCAGCCGTAATTGGGGGGATTGAGATGAAGGCCGTTTTGCGTTTCCGGACAACATGCCGG
>CAZYPJ010000394.1:0-3708 GCA_964649365.1 uncultured Anaerolineales bacterium
AAACTCGATGAATTGTTCATCCTGACCTACTTCGTCGGCGTCTTTGCGCTTGATCAGATACCCCGCGAACGTCTGCCAGCGCGTGCCGGCACCCTTATCTTCCAGCACACGAATGAAATGTAGCTGCCCGTTAGTCAGTTCAGCCACCCACGGATCGTCGCGCCGCAACTCGAAGGTTAGCAACGATCCATAGCCGCCAAAGAGACGCTTGTTGTAACGCAGTTTGTGCGCTACCCCTAGCGTCGCCTTGTGGATCAGCGTCTTGTCATAAATTGTAACCTGGGCGTCTTCCCAACGATGCCCCGCAGGCCAAGAGACCATCAGTACAAGCTCCCATAATAGAGATACCAGCTAAAAGCAATCGTTGCCGTGCCCGACGCGGCGGTGAGCGTCAAGTTGGTTGTGCCCGTCGGGTGTGAGATAGGCCGACTGGCGCTAGTCACGCCACAAAACACGCCCGCGCCCGCGCCGTGCGCATAGTATTTTACCGTCAGGCGGTTTGTGCCATAAGGCCGACAGTTGATAATCAAAGTATCGTCGGCGTTGGCGGTGGTTTTGTTGACCTCGATATACGTGCCGTCCGAGGCGGCGATCTTGGGCGTTGCAATGACGCCCGTAATGACGGCGTATACCGGGCTGGGTATATCGCCGCCGTTGGCGCACGAAACCGCTACCGGCGTCGCGCCCTCCAAGGCGCGGTTTGCTGTGGAGGCCGTCTCGGTTCTCCACCACGGCCAGGCGGCCAGGTACTTCTGGTCGCCGGTCACGGTGTACCCCTTATCCTCTTCCCATTCCGTCGCCAAAGGGATACAATCCAGGCAGCGCGTCGTGCCGCCCGCCGTTATGCGCTTGACGTACCCTTGCCCCAGCTCGGTATTGTGATACCCCCGCCATGTGCCCTTCAGCGTATCCAACCCCGCCGCGTTAGTGCCGATCAGGTGGAACTTGAACCCGTATTCGCGCACGGCATAGGCCATTGCGCGATAGGCGTGACCCAGGCGATTGGGCGTCGTCTCGACCGTCGGCTCGGTTTCGGGCCAGCCATAGCCGTATTCGGAGCCGCGCAACACAATGGTAGTTGTGCTTGTGCCTGCGATATACAGCGTGCGAGTGTTCCCGCCGCCGTCTACATAATAGTAGCTATTCGCCATCTATCACCCGCTTTTCGCCGCCGCCCAGGATCGCATGTCAATGGATAGCCCCTGCCCACGCTTGACGCGCTTGCTCACCGTACCCTCGCTGCCATCGTCGCCATAGCCGTGCAACGTAATCAGGATGCCCTCATTCGACAGCGCCGTCACCGCCGCCGCCAACTGGCTCACCGCCGTTTCCAGACGCGCCTGCGCCGTATCTGCGCCGCTAGGCGGCGTAACCACGGCCTCGCCGCCGCCCTCGGTGGGCGCGCCATAGCCCGTCATGTCGGGCAGCGTCAACATGCCCAGGCGCGCGAACTGGTTGATGAGCGCCTGCGCGGTGCCTACGTCAATGCCGCCCAATTGCGCCGCGTCGTCAATCGCTTTGGCAATGTCATAGATGCCGGTGAACACGGCCTTGATGCTCTCTGCTGTGGCCTTCACCGCGTCCAGCGCGCCGCCCCATTTGTCGCCGATGGCTTGCAAGGCCGGAATAAGTAGATCAACCGCCTGCTGCAATTTGTCGGCCATGCGCGTCACCAGGGTCACGACATTGACCTTGCTCAAATCCGCAATCTTGGAAAGTGTGTCGCTCAGCCCAAGCAGGTCAATGATTGCCTTGACCGCATCGGCAGTGTCTTTGGCCTCGGTTAGCACCTCGCCCGTGTAGCGGTCGCGGATGTTGCGCAGCCAGGGTACGAGCCGATCCGTGGCATAGGCCAGGCCGTTGAGGAAGGTGGTTAGCAGCGCGGGGAAGTTGGAACCCATCGGCACGAGCGATGAAAGGTTGATACCCAACAGGTCGAACAGCGACTTGACCGCGCCCGCAATCCCCCCCGCTTGCTTGACCTCCTCGGCCAGTGTCCCCTTGATGTCGCGCAGCCAGCCGAAAATCTGGCCGCCCGTCCATTTGAGCTGCGCGATGTAGGCCAGCGCGCGCGTCTGAAAACCCGCGTCTTGCGGCACGATCTTGGAGAGGTCGGGGCCGATCAGCCCGAACAGGGTAGAAACGTAGCCGCTCACCTCGGCGGCCAGCTTTACCGCCTCGCTCACTCCCGCCTGGACAATCTCGTTCATCCAGCCATAGAGCTTGCCGCCGAACCAACGCAGTTGCGCAATGTAAGCGATGGCCTTTTCTTGAAATCCCTTGCCCTGCGGCACAACGCTGGCCAGGTCAATGCCCACCAGGTCGAACAGCTTTTTGACGTATTCGCTGATGCCCGCCGCTTGTGTGACCCACGAAACGGCGTCGCCCTTGATCTCACTGAGCCAGGCAACCAACAGCCCGCCCAAAAGACGAAGGTTGCCCACGTAGGCCATCGCTCGCTGCTCGAAACCGCTATCGGCGGGTACGAACTTTTCCAGGTCAACGGTCAGTCCGAACACCGCGCCTACCGGCCCCGCGATCTCGGCGGCCTGTGTGACCATCAGTTGCGCGCTAGTGTAAAGGGCATAGAGCCAGGCGATAGCGATCTGGAAGGCGGTTTGCGCCTGCTGGAAATAGAGCGTGATGCGCTCCTCAAACCCCTCGGCCTCGGCAGGCTTGATCTGATCGAATCCCTGCGACACGGCGCTCATCAGGGTTTGCAATTTAGGCGCGATTTCCGCCGCCCGCGTAATCGGGATCGAGCCGATGCTGACCTCGGCCTCGGCCATCGCTTCAACTGCGGCGCGCACGAGCGCCACGAATTGCTGCTTCCAGGTGGTTAGATCGGGCAACGCCCCCAATTTCATCCCGCCGAGGTCGCTATTGGCGACGCCAATCAAGGTGCTGATTGTGCTGGCATCGGCGGCGGCCTTCTTGAGATTGGTCGCCCCGATCATGGCCGTAATCGTACTGACCGTATCAACCGCTGTGCTAACCACCGAAATGATCTGCTGTTTCCAAACGTTCAGATCGGGCAGGTTGACTACTTTGACGACAGATAGCTCGATGAGAACGCTATCCAGCAACGTCTTAAACCGCTTAGCTGACTTATACAGGTTTTTGACGTTCTCGTAGCCGCCGTACATGATCTCTAGCTCTTGGATGGCGGCGAGCATGAATCCTACCACGCGCTTGTATTGCCCTAGCCAGGCGGCCATTTCCGCGTCGGTAACAGAGGTGGTCTTGAAAATATCTGCAACCTGGGCAAACTTGGCGAACGCGCCCAGCGTGCGATCCATCGCTTTTGAGATTTTCTCGGCGGTCTTGGCATCCTTCGCCGACATTTCTTTCGCGCTCTCTTCCATCACGGCAATGAGAGTGCGACTGAACGTCCTGACCTTTTCTAGCCCCGCCTGCCAACCCTCGGGCAGGTCGAAGCCTAGCAGTTTGACCAGCGCGCTTTGCGCCGAATCAATGGCGGTGTTGATCGTGCCGAGCGCCGAGGTGAACTTGTCGGCCAATGGTTTGGAGGCCGCCGCGCCTGCCGCTCCCGCAGCCGAGGCCGCCGCCGGCACCGAAGCGGCGAATTGCGAGGTGTCAATCGCGGGCAATGCTGGCATTTCGATCTTGAAAGCGTCTAGTTCTTTTTTGGCTTCAGCCGCTGCCGCTTCAGCATTGCCCGCCGCCGCTTTTTGTATCAGCAAAAGT
>CAZYPJ010000395.1:0-351 GCA_964649365.1 uncultured Anaerolineales bacterium
CTTGCTGGTGATACGCTGGGCGGCCTTGAGCTTGGACCAAGAGGGCGCCAGCGGCGCAGTGGCGCGCTTGAGCGCCTGATAGACCTCTTCTTCGCTGGCGCGATGATCGCACGCGACGGCTCGGACGCGATATAATGACGGTGCGGACATTGGCCTACCCCCTGGCAAATGGATATAACCGGTGTATGATAATGCCAAGCGATGAAACGGGCAAAACGCCGGGCGCGAGCTACCTCTCCTTCCAGCCCATCTCTACGCACCCGTGAAAAGGGGGCTGGAGAGCATATGCGTCAACACAAGGGGTTTGCTAGAGTCGCCTGCCCGCTTTAACGGCTGGCGCTCCCTCCGACC
>CAZYPJ010000395.1:361-3694 GCA_964649365.1 uncultured Anaerolineales bacterium
GCGCGCGCCTCTCCACGGGTATGTGGAGAGGGGGCGGGGGGTAAGGTAAATCTCCATGCTCTTTGGCGCTCCTCGCTGCTGGGTGTACAATGCCATGAGTGTGTGCCGGAAAGGAGGCGACATGGCTTCGTTGCGTATTGCCGTCATCGGCGCGGGCAACATCGCCCAGCGTTATCACTTGCCCAGCCTGGCGCGATTAGCCGAAAGCGTCGACGCGCCCATTCAGCGCGCCGCCTTGTGCGACCTGAACGCCGACCGCGCCCGCGAGATGGCCGCGCGCTATGGGTTCGAGCGCGCGTTCAGCGACTATCGCGCCATGCTCGACGCCACAGCGCCTGACGCAGTGTGGGTGTTGACGCCTTTTACCATCACCCGCCAAGTGGCGGGCTACACGCTGGATCGCGGCGCAGCCACCTTCATGGAAAAGCCACCTGGCGCTAACTCGCGCGAGACGCGCGAGCTGCTCGAAATCGCGCAGCGACGCGGGACGCCCCACCAAGTGGCGTTCAACCGCCGCTATGCGCCGCTGTTGCAGCGCGCCAAAGCGTTGGCCGCCGAGACCGGGCCGATCCAGGCGCTGTCGTGCCAGTTCTACCGCGTGCGCCGCGATGAGGATTATTTCGCTTTCGGCACCGGCCTGCACGGGCTGGACGCGCTGCGCTACCTGGCCGATAGCGAGGTAGTCGAGGTTCAGGCCCAACCCGGCCCGCGCGGTAGCGCGCTGATCACGCTGGCCTGCGAGAGCGGCGCCTTGGTTGTGATGGAGATGCTGCCGCAGGTGGGCATCCAGAGCGAGCGCTATACATTGCACGCCGCCGACCGCACGCTCGTGGTGGAGGGCGTCATCGGCTGGTTGCCGTTGTTCCCCGGCTTCCTGGAGTGTTACGATCAAGGACGGTTGACGCTGCGCGTAGAAAACGCCGCCGACCCGCAGCCCGCCGAGATCGTCAGCGGCTTTTACGGCGAAAGCGCGGCGTTCATCGAGAGCTTGCGCCAGGGTCGCGCGCCTGTGCCCGACCTGGCCGACGCCCTGCGCTCGGTCGAGATCGCCGAAACCGTCCAGCGCGCTATCGACAAGGCTTAGGAAAGAAAAACCGCAGAGGCGTAGAGATCAGGACACGGAAAAACACGGACGAGCGCGGACGCTCAAAAAACGACCTAATCCGCGTTTTCCGCGTTCATCCGTGTCCTATCTTTGCGGCTGCTCACAAATCTATCGAGGTCAATTGGCTATTGTGACGAGTATGATGCCTGGATCTGATATTTCCTCTGCCGAGTTGCGGCAACAGGTGCTCAAGCTGGCGCTGCCCGCCGCCAGTGAGCAGGTATTGAGCGTCCTCGTGAACATGGTGAACACCGCGCTGGTGGGGCATCTAGGGGCGTCGGCGCTCACCGCCGTGGGGCTTTCGGGCACGATCACGGCGCTGGCCTCGGTCTTTTTCGGGGCCGTTTCCACGGGCGGCACGGCGCTCATCGCGCAGGCCATCGGCGCCAAAAAGCCGGCGCTGGCCAACCGCGTGCTGGGGCAGGCGCTGATGGTGGGGGCCGCGTTGGGGTTGCTGGGCGCGTCGGTGCTCTTGCCCTTTGCGCGGCAGAGCCTGAGCTTGATGGGCGCGCAGGGCGAAAGCGGGGCGATGGGCGTGCGCTATATCACTTGCTTGGCGTTAGCCGTGCCTTTTACGGCGCTCTTGATGGTGGGCAACGCCGCGCTGCGCGGCTCGGGCGATACGCGCACGCCGATGACGATCATGGGCGCCATCAACCTGGTCAACCTGGCCCTCTCGTATCTGCTCATTCGCGGCGTGGGGCCGCTGCCTGAATTGGGCGTCACGGGCGCGGGGATCGCTGCCGCTGTAGCAAATGTTACGGGCGCGCTGGCTGTGCTAACGATTCTGATGCGCGGGCGCGGGGTGTTGCGGCTCGCCCGCTTGGTCTCGCGGCCCGATCGCGCCATTCTTGCGCAGCTCTTGCGCATCGGCCTGCCCGCCGGCGGCGAGAGCCTGCTGATGCAGTTCGCGTTCATGATCTATGCCCGCTCGATCTCATCGTTGGGCACGGCTTCTTACGCCGCCTACATCGTGGCCCAGCGCATCGAGTCGTTCAGTACTATGCCGGCGTTCGGCTTTGCCGCCGCCGCCACCACGCTCAGCGGCCAGGCGTTGGGCGCGCGCGACCCGCAACGCGCCCGGCGCAGCGTGCTCGAGGCGGTCAAGATCGCTGTTAGCTTTTCGCTGTGCGTCGCGGTGTGCACTTGGACCTTCCCCCGCGCGCTGGCCAGCCTGTTCACCCAAGATCAAAGCGTGATCAATTTGGCCATCCCGCCGCTGCGCGTGGTGGGCTTTGCCCAGCCGATCATGGCGATAGCGTTCAGTTTGTCGGGCGGGCTGCGCGGCGCAGGCGATACGCGCTCGACCATGGTCATCACCGGCATCGGGGCGTGGCTGGTGCGCGTGCCGTTGGCGATCCTCTCGGTGACATGGTTGAACTGGGGCCTGGCCGGCGTACAAAGCTCGATGATGGCCGACTGGCTGACGCGGGCGCTGTGTTACGCCTGGCGTTTTCGCCCCGCCATGTGGGCCAAGCGCGCGGCGGCGCTGGTGAAGGCGAACGCATAGCTACCAACACAGGGCAATGGCATCTGAATTCACAGGGCGTTTTTCAGGGGCGGATGGGCCCAAACTCCGCCGCAATGTACAGAGACTTGCTTCGCGCAAGCATTCTCGGCTCTCGCCAGAGCCTCATTTGGGTTTGCAGTGCCTGCAGAACACCCCTTGATCGCCTCGAAAGGGGCTGTTTTCGGGTAAGCCAATTTAGATGCAATTGTCCTGCTACCAACGGTGATGTGCAAGTTGCGGGTTGTTGGCAATCCCGCTAGAATCATCCTTGAATTGGCAGGATGATTCTCTGCGAGGTGGAACATGCAGCCCAATAGCAAAATCCGGTCGTGTGCATTGCATCTCGATTACCGCCTGTGCGCGGCGATTGTGACGCTACTTTGCGGCGGTTTATACATTCGTACTCTCGCCCCATCCGTCATGTGGTACGACATGGCCGAAATGGCGGCGGCTGCTTACCACTTGGGGATCATTCACCATACAGGATATGATTTATTAGTTTTATTGGGTAAGTTATTTACTCTATTGCCTGTTGGTGATGTTGCCTATCGTGTTAACCTTATGTCCGCAGTGTTCGCAGCCGGGGCCGTCGCCGTGCTGTTCCTCATTGTGTGGGAAGTTACTCACCAGCGCGTCGCTGCCTTTTTGGCTGCGCTGACACTGGGCGTGAGTTCGACGCTATGGTCGAACGCAACGCTGGCAGAGAGCTATGATCTAA
>CAZYPJ010000396.1:0-3667 GCA_964649365.1 uncultured Anaerolineales bacterium
CCTCGACAGGGGTATGGGTGGTGCCCCAACGGGAATTCGAATCCCGGTCGCAGCCTTGAAAGGGCCGTGTCCTAGGCCTCTAGACGATTGGGGCATCGTAGGACGAGAGACATTGTACCACGGCTCGCCGATGAGGTCAAGTTTTGCTTTGCCTGTGTACACTGGCAATATCTTGGCAACTTTTGTCGCCCAAAGCACTTGCCCCGCCTGTGATCCTGTAGTATGATGATAAGCAACTGATCAGCCGATGTAACGCTGGTTATGTGGGCTGCGCCAGAATAACTCATCACCAATGGAGAGAGAGCATGGCGATCAAAAAGTTGCAGAACTACATTGATGGCGAATGGGTGGATTCATCCAGCACCAAATCCATCGAGGTCATCAACCCCGCCACCACCGAGACGCTGGCCATCGAGCCGCTTTCGACCACCGCAGAGATGGATGCGGCCATTGAAGCGGCGCAACGCGCCTTCCCCGAATGGCGCCAGACGCCGCCCGTCACCCGCGCGCGCTATATGTTTCGCCTGAAGGAGGCGATGGAGGCGCGCTTTGAGGAGCTATCGCAGTGGGTGACCAAGGAAAACGGCAAGACGCTCGACGAGGCGCGCGGCGAAGTGCGCCGGGCCATCGAAAACGTCGAAGTGGGCGCCTCTATTCCTTCCCTGTTGATGGGCTACAATGTCGAGGACGTGGCGCAGGAAATTGATGAAGAAGCGTTGCGTCAACCGCTGGGCGTGTTCGGCATGTTGGCGCCGTTCAACTTCCCGGCGATGGTTCCCTGGTGGTTCCTGCCCTATGCAGTAGCTTGCGGCGACACGTTCGTGCTCAAGCCCTCGCGGCAGGCGCCCATCACCGCTAATGTGATGTACGAGATCCTCGACGAGATCATGCTTCCTCCTGGCGTGGTCAACCTAGTGAACGGCACGCACGACATCGCCGACCGCTTGATGGATCATCCCCTCGTCAAGGGCATCTCCTTTGTTGGCTCTACAGCGGCAGCTCGCCATGTCTATGAGTATTCGGCCAAGCACGGCAAGCGCGTGCAAGCGCAAGGCGGAGCCAAGAACTATCTCGTCGTCATGCCCGACGCCGACATCAAACGCACCATCGCCGCGATCATGACCTCGGCCTGTGGCTGCGCCGGCCAACGTTGCTTGGCGGGCAGCAACCTGGTGTGCGTCGGCGGCATCGAAAAAGAGATCGTGCCGCCGCTCAAGGCTGCCTTTGAGAACCTGCGGGTGGGCTACGGCCTCGATCCTTCCAACCACATGGGGCCGGTGATCTCGGCCAAATCCAAGCAGAACATCATCAACTATATTGATGGCGCCGTCGCCCAGGGGGCGGAAGTGCTGGTGGATGGTCGCGGCCTGGTGGTGCCCGGCTTTGAGAAGGGCTTTTTCGTGGGGCCGACGCTGCTCAAGATCACCAACGATATGACCATCGCTCACGACGAAGTCTTTGGGCCGGTGCTGGGCATTATCACTTGCGACACTCTCGATCAGGCCATTGATATGATTCATGGTAACCCGCACGGCAACGCCGCTTCGATCTTTACCAGCAGCGGCAGGGCAGCGCGCGAGTTCAAATATCGCGTATTTTGTGGTAATATCGGCATCAACATCGGCATCGCTGCGCCGCTGGCCACCTTCCCCTTTGGCGGCATGAAAGACTCGTTCTTTGGCGACCTGCACGGCCAAGGGCGCGACGGCATCGAGTTCTTTACGGATCGCAAAGTGGTGATCACGCGCTGGTTCTAACGGCCAGCCAATGCGCGCGCTGCCCTTGTTTTTCATCAACCCCAAGCCCCACGCCCGGTGGGGCGTCGGGCGGAATTATGGAGACAGGTTATGGAATTGGCGACTTTTGGAGCCGTGTTGAGTTATGCGGTTGAGTTCGAGAAAATGTTGGGGGCCTTTTACCGCCAGATGCAGGCCAACGCGCCCGCCGACCTAGCCGAGGTGTTTGCTCAGAACGCCCAAGCCTGCCAAAAGCGTGAACAACTCATGGAACGCACGCGGCGCGAACAAGTGACCGAGATGATCCTAGAGCCGATCAGAGGGTTCCGCAGCGAGGATTACGCCTTGAGCGCTGCGCCCACAGTCGGCGCCCAGGCCGAGGAACTGACCGCTGCGATGCGCCAAGCTGAAGAAACAGCCGTGCGCTACTATAACGACGGCGCTGGCCACCTTTCGATCCCCGAGGTCAAGCGTATTTTCCAGCGCTTAGCCAAAGAGCACGCCAAAGCCTGCGCCTGATCGTTGCGCCAGTTGGGTTGATAGAACCAGGGAGAAAGCCCCAGTATGGGCGACGTGGACGGACTCAATGCAGAACTGCAACACGAACTCGAACGAATGCGCCAACGCATAGCTGATCTGGAAGCATCGCATGGCGCAGACCAGGAGCGCACCGCCCAGGATACGGCGCAGCACAATGATCTTCGGTTTCGGCTGTTCTATGAGCAAGCCCCATTGCCCTATCAATCGCTAGATGAGGGGGGCCATCTATTAGATGTGAATCCGGCCTGGCTTGCCCTCTTTCATTACCGTCGCGATCAAGTCATCGGGCGCTGGTTTGGCGAGCTGCTTACCCCCGCATCGAGGGAGCACTTGGCCAAGAACTTTCCGCGCTTCAAGGTCGCAGGCGAGGTTCACGGGGTCGAGTTCGACGTGCTCTGCGGCGACGGCGTTACCCGCACCGGATCGTTCGAGGGGCGCAACGGCTACGACGAAGCGGGGCATTTCAAGCAGACCCACTGCATTTGCGTGGACCTGACGGCATATAAAGCAAACGTCGCCAAACAAAGGCAAGCCGAGGAACGTGTACGGCGGCTCCTCGACCAGCAGATCATCATCAACAATCTGGCGATGGCCCTGGGCGACGCCCCCCAGCTCGATACGATCTACCGCACGATTCACGAACATGTCTCGGCGCTGATGGATACCCATGCATTTATCGTGGCCTCGTACAGCGCCGCTCAGAAGCAATTCCGGGCCAGGTATGTGATCAGCGAGGGTCAGGCGTGCGATGTGTCTCGCTTTCCGCCGGTGCCTCTGGAGCCGGTCGGCAAGGGAACGCAAAGCCAAGTGGTTCACACCGGCGAACCCGTCTATCTGCCCGATCTGCGCGCCGTGTTGAGCGAGACCCCTTCGCAGCACACCATCATGAATGATGGCTCGGTGGTGAAAGGGCCGCCGCCGCAAGACAAGCCCTCCTCGCGCTCGGCTTTGCTCGTGCCCATGAAGATGCGCGGCGAGATCGTGGGCGTGTTGCAGGTGCAGAGCACCCGCCTCGACGCCTATTCGCCAGATGACATCACGTTGTTGGCTGGGCTGGCCAACGTCGCGGCAGTAGCGATTCAGAACGCCACCCTTCACGCCGAAACCGCCCAGCGCGCCGAGAGATTGGCGATGGTGAACCGCATCGCGAGGGCGGTTGGTTCGATCTTGCAGGTGGATGACCTGCTGGCGACGGTGTATCGCGAAGTCAGCGCCATCTTTCAGACCGACGCATTCCTCATTGCCCTATACGATGAGCAGACGCAAGAACTGGACTTTCGTTTGCAAGTCGAAGACCAGACCACCATCCCCCCAGAGCGCTGCCCACTGGGCAAGGGGTTGATGTCCCACGTTGTCGTCACCGGTCAGCCGTTGCCAATTCGCGATGCCAC
>CAZYPJ010000397.1:0-3664 GCA_964649365.1 uncultured Anaerolineales bacterium
CAAGTTCCCACATTCTCGCATAAAATCTTGTTCATCTTGTAAATCCTGTCCAATTACCGAGACAAGATGAACAAGATTTACAAGATAGAAGCTAAGGCCAAGTTCCCACATTCTCGCATAAAATCTTGTTCATCTTGTAAATCCTGTCCAATTCTTCGTGTCTCTGTGGTGAACCCTCAGCCCAGGCCCAGGCGGCTCTTGCGCTCGGCCAGTTGGGCGTCGAGTTCATCCTGCTCCAAAGCGTCGGCCACCTGCTTTTCCAGGCGCGAGGCGTCAATCTCGCTCTGGGCGTTGGCCTTGTCGAGCCGCTGCTGGATGGCGTCGCGGATTTCGCTGATGCCCGATTCGGCGGCGGTCGTCCCCGCCACGCCCTCGACCACCTTGTGGGTCAATTCCTTCGATTTGGCCAGGTCGAGCATGGCTTGCAGCTCGTTGCGCTCCTGCTTGACCTCGACCAGCTTGGCCTCCAGCGCCACTTTGGCGTCGAGCAGCTTTTTGTACTCGGCCTCTTGCGCGTCGGCCTGCTCGGCGTAGGTCTGCGCCAGGCGGGCGGTGGTGTTGTAGCGGCTCTGCGCGGCGCGGGCCAGCTCGGTCTTGCCCTGGCGCAAGAGCGCGTCAATGCTCTGATCCAACTCGTCGGCCTTGGCCTGGAACTCGGCCTGCTTGCGGCGGATGCCTTTGGCCTCGCCGCCCACGGTGGCGGCGGCATCCTCCAGCGCCTCCAGGTTATCCTCGACCTTGCGGATGTACTCGTCGAGCACGGCGATGGAGTTGGCCTTGAGCGCCTTGGAAACTAGGTAATTGAGGTTGGCGGAAATCAGTGTGCCCACGCGCTCTAATAGCGATGCCATCTTTTACGCTCCTTTGTGTTCTGGTGGGCGCGGCGAGCGCCCTTCTTGGGCCATCAACCTGCCCTATCTTAACCGTTCTGCGCCCGAAAAGCAACCGGCGCATCATATACAATACGCGCTAGGCGGGGTATGGTTGTGGCGGCGTGGCGAGGACAAGCCGACCGCGTTTGCGGAACCAGAGCGCCGGCGTTATGATAGGGCCGCCGCAGCCCAGGCCCTACGATGGCGCGCCGTTCTCGCGAGGCGTGCGGGCTGCCGCGAAACGCTGCGCTTTGGACGCAGACCAAGGAGAGGAGCCATGTTGCGTAGCCCCGTCGCGCTCTGGGTGGGTCGCTTGGTGTTGGGAGTGTCGCTGCTCGCGCTATGGGGCGGGTCGGCGCCGCCGGGCGTGCGCGCGGCTCACGATGCGAACATCAGCCCCGGCCAACGCGGCCTCGCTTCACAGGCGCTGGCCGGGGACGCCCGCCCCGATCTGTACGTGACGCAGACCATCCACGCCCGGGGGTTGGGCCGGCCCGGCAGCCAGGTGGTCATCACGCTGCGCCTGGGCAATCGGGGCGAAAGCGTCGCCGAAGAGGTGGTGCTCGCCGATATGACGCCGCCCATTCTCACCAACCTCAGCTACACCGCCGCCGGCGTGACGGCGACGCCGAGGGCGGGCATGACTTATGTGTGGGATTTGGGGTCGCTCGCGCCCGGCGACCGGGGCGAGATCGTCGTCACAGGCTATACCGTGGGCGCGCTCGAGGCGGGCGATGTCATCGGGAACCAGGCGAGTATCAGCAGCGCGAGCGAAGAGCGCGATCCCAGCGACAACATCAGCTATCTATCCTGGACGGCGACGACGTCGTGCTGGCTGCCGCTGGCGCTCGAATAGGAGATGAAAACGCCGACGGGTCAGCGCGACCCGTCGGCGTCAATGCCCCTTGTGGCCGCCGGTGCGTCGTTTATAGCCGCACCACGCCCTTGATGTAATCGGGCTGCTGGCCTTTGGTCACCGACCCAAGCAGCGACGCCAGCTCGTCCAACGTCACGACGTGGGTGACGAGCTTGTCCAGCTTCATCTGTCCCGCCTCGATCAGCCGGATGGCGGTTGGGAAGGGGTCGCGCAGGCGGGCCGCCGGCGCCGAAAAGACCGAGCGATAGCCGTTGATGTGCCAGGCTTCGCCGTCGAACGTGATGGGGCCGTGCACCCAGCCGAAAATGTTGAGCAGGCCATTGCGCTTGACCAGCCGCTCGCTGAGCGCAAAACCCGCCGCCGCGCCCGAGGCGTCCACCACGGTGTCGATCTCGAGCGCCTTGACCCGGGCCACGACCTCGTCGAACCCGGCGTCCAGCGGGTTATAAACGGCGTCGGCGCCGTATTCGCGGGCCAATGCCAGCCGCGCCGGCGAGACGTCGAAACAGATCACCTGGTTGGCGAACGATTGCGTCAGCCCTTGCACCAGCAGCAGCCCCATGTAGCCGCAGCCCACCACCGCCACGCGGTCGCCGATGCGGAGCTGGCAATGGTCAATGCCCGTCACCACGCACGAGACCGGCTCCACCGTCCACTGCTCTAGGGGGATGCTCGTCTCGGCGGGGAGCTTGTACACGCCGTCGGCGCGCAGGTTGGCGAACGTGGCAAAGCCGCCGCCCGCCACGCGGTCGCCCACACTCAAACCCGTGACGCCCTCGCCCAGCGCGACGACCGTGGCGATCCCCTCGTGGCCGGCCGGCGCCGGCGGATGCACACCCGCCCTGCCGAGCTTATAGGTGTTGAGATCCCAGGCGCAGATGCCGCACACCTCACCTTTCACCTGTACCTCGCCAGGGCCGGGGGGCGGCACGTCCACCTCGAAAATCTCTAGCCCGCCATGTTCCAGATAGCGAAATGTCCTAGCTTTCATGGTCGCCTCCTTGTGTGAATAGCGCTAGGGTAGCACGAGGCGGCGGGCGCGTCAAGGGGGATGCACCACGGAGACACGGAGGGCGCGGAGAGGGGACACGGATGAACGCGGAAAGACGCGGATGTTTCGATAGTCTATCCGCGTCCAAGAGATTTGCGCTTTCGGGGTCGCACAATGATCCGCAATAGGCAGAGAGAATATGACGTATTCTGACAAGTAGCGGTGCGATAATAGAACAAGAGTTCGTAATCCGTGTACGGCGTCTGCCGAAAGGAGTAACCCATGAACGCCAAGATCATCACCCGGCCCGACGCTTATGTGCTAGGCATCGCCGCCCAGATCAACCCGATGACGGCCAACTGGGGCGAGCTGTGGGGCCAACGCTTTGGTCCCCGCGAGGGCGAGATCGCTGCGCTGGCCGTGGAACCGAGCTACTATGGGGCTTACTATTGCACCGGCGAGGAGGGCGTAGTGGATTTCATCGCCGGGATGGCGGTAAAGGCCGATTGCGTCGCGCCCGAGGACCTGACGCTGCGGGCCGCGCCCGGCGGTCTCTACGCCGCCTTTGATTGCACCATGGCGACCATCAGCTCGACCTGGAACGCCATCTATGGCGAATGGCTGCCGCAATCGGGCTACGCTGAGGATACGGCGCGCCCCGACCTGGAGGTTTACGCCCCCGTCGCCGCCGGCCCCGACGCGCCGGTGACGATCTGCGTGCCGATCAACCCGGCGTAAGCGCCCTTGCCTTTGCCCATATGCGCTAACTTATGCGGCCTGCCAGAGCCGCCAGCCGCGTTGACGCTTGGTGTGAAATAGCGTCTCGGGTTCGCAAGGGCGCGATATATCGCGCCCTGACGAGCTGGCGCCAAGTTGCAGTTGCCAACGCCATTGGTTTGTGTTAACATGAAGCTGCCTGTGGCG
>CAZYPJ010000398.1:0-3663 GCA_964649365.1 uncultured Anaerolineales bacterium
GGGCGGGGTCAAGGTCGCAAGTGCTATCGGTGACGATGGCGATAGGCATAGGGCGCCTCCGGCAAGTTGTTTGTGGTTCGCCGGCAGTGGTCAGTTATCGGTTCCCAGTCATCAGTTTTCTGTGGCGCATCGGGTTGCCAGCGATCGTATCCTCCGCAGGCCGATGACTGATAACTAATGACTGACCACTCCTACAACACCAGAATCACGCCGAACACGATTTCCACCGCCAGGCTGATCCAGTTCGAGCGCACCGAGGCGTGATCGAGAAAAATGGAGACGATGCGCACCGCGCCGATGCCCAGATACCCCCAACCCAACATGCGGTAGGCGGCGGGCTGGTTCATCAGCAGCGGAACCAGGCCCAGGGCGATGAACAGCCCACCCAACACGGCGCGGATTTCGCTGATCCCCCGCCCGCCGACGGGTTCCAGGCCGGTGAACCCCGGCGTGGAGAGGGGGCGAATCAGCGAGAGCAGACCGGTGGCGATAGTGGCGACGGCGGCGATGATTTTCAATATGTTCAGTATCATAGGGCGCTCCTCCTCAGTGGTGTTGCTATCCAATATTATACATAGTCTATATGAATTGTCAAGTATTTAGGTCAACAAGATGCACGCCTTGTGGCCGGCGACGCGCCAGCGTAGTCGGTTATTGCGCCAACAGCGCGTCCTGGCCAGAGGCTCGCGGGCTAAAGCCTCGCGCAACGACTACCAAGCCGACCTTCGTCGGCTAGGATCGCGCCAGAAAGGGCGTCTTTAGCCCGCGAGCCTCGTAGGGGCGGCCCTGTGTGGCCGCCTCCCCGTGGCCGCCCCCTTGTCGTTGCGCGTCCCGTTCTCACCCGCCCCGCAAAATCAGCGGCAACGAGACGCCCGACGCGCCCACGATTACCCGCGCCGTGGCGTAGCCCCACGCGCCCGAGCTATCCTGCGCGGCCAGCGTCAGCGTGTGCGCGCCCTGCGAAAGGTCGCTGACGATCAAGTTATCGCCCGTCCCCAGCGCGCCATCCACATCCGACGACCAGACCAAGCCGGCGGGATCCAGCGGCCCATCCTCCAGGTCGGTGGCCATCCCTTGTAGGATGATCTGCGCCCCCACGTCCACCATCGCGCCGTTCTCGGGGCCGGTAATCCACACCAGCGGGGCCTTATAGGGGACGCTGAAGGCCGCGTCGCTCTGGTCGGCGACGGTGTTGAGGCCGTCGCTCACCTCCACGCGGAAGAGCGCCTGCGCGCTCCCCGCCAGCAGCGCCGCGTTGATGCCGTATTGCGTGGCCGTCAGGTTGACCGCCGCCGGGTTCCACGTCGCGCCGTTGTCGCGCGAGTAGAGCAGGTTGCTGTAGAGCGGCCCCCCGTCGGCGGCGCGCGCCTGCCACGCGACGGTGTACGTCCCCGAGGCCGACCAACTCTCGCCGCCGTTAGGATACGTAAGCGTCACCTGCGGGGCGTGGGCGCTGGGCGCAACGGTTTGCAGCGTCGTGTCGTTGTGCTTGAACACCACCCGCGCCGCGTTGGCCGGGTAGGGCATATCCTCGGCGAACAGCCCCTCGTCGGCGCCGCTCATGTTGGGGTCGTCGGGGATGAAGTTGCGGCTGGAAAGCACGGCGCCCGCCGCGTCTTGCACTTCGATGCGATACGGCCCCTCGCCCGATTGCGCCGCGCTGGCGTCCATGTCGCTCACCCACAGCGGCCCGCCCAACTCGATAGCGCCATGATCGGCCTGGCCGATGGCGATGACATGTCGCTCTTGGGCCATGGCCTGCGGCGCGAGGGCGGGCTTGGCGGCGATGGCGCCCATCAACTTTTCATAATTGTAGGGCGAAATCCATTTCGGCCCGCAATAGGACATCAGATCGTAGGTTCCGGCAGGGTCGAACACCTGCACGCCGCTGCTCAGGCGGACGCCCACCTCGCCGATGGAGGCCGACGGATACGTCCCGCCCAAGGGGTTGTTGTAGGTGGGAAAGTTGAGATCGGGGCTTTGCGGGTTTCCGCAGGGCGCATGAGGCAATCCCAGCATGTGGCCCGCCTCGTGGGCTAGGTTATCGTCGCCCGTGCCCAGAATACCCGCCGACACCAGCTTCTCGTGCGATCCGCAACCCGAGAAGTGGTGCGGCACCGAGTTATCGAGGATGCCGTACATCAAAAAGCCGGCCGGCGGCCCTTTGATCTTTTTGTAGTAGAGGGCCAAATCATTGAGCAGCGCGCCCCAGCCCGTGCCGCAGCCGGGGATCTGCTGGTTGGTGTAATCATAATTGGCCGCGATCCCCTGGCCAGAAGCGGGCAGCCACAACTGGATGCCCGAGGTGGGGTAAACATCGCGCATATAGTTCACGATGGTGTCCAGGTCGGGGTTGTTCAGGTAGGGCGGCATGACCCCCGCCGCCAGCACCGGCACGATGGCTACGTGCACATAGCCCTTGTTGACAAAGAAGGCGATCTCTTCGCCGTTGTTGTTATAGGTCTTGGTCTCGATCTGGTGCGAGTTCAGCGAATAGACCCGCGCCCGCAGATAAAGCGTGTTCGCTTGCTGCCAGGAATCGGGCAGATAGACCTGAAAGGCGTCGGCGCTGAGGCGTTGGCTCTGCGTGGCCTGCTTGGTGATGGTGCGCGTCCCCAGGTAGAGCGGCGAGCCGGGCAGCGGGGTGCAGCCCAGGCAGTCGTTGTAGCCGGTCAGCTCCACGGCCACATCCTCGATGGGGCCGGCCGCGTCGCCAGTGCCCACATAGACGCGCGCCAACGTGGGCTTGCCCCGCACCATGTCAATGGTGTTAAAGAGATACTCCTGCGTCACCTGGGTGACTTCGATCCATTTGACGGTGAGGTCCAGGTTGGTCTGGAGCGACACCTGCACCTGATAGGGTTGGCTGGCGCTGCAATCCGTGGCGCTGTGCGGCGCGACCTTGATCTTCCAGACGCCGGGCGTGTTGTTGCCGTCGGCCTGCGCCGTCTTGTTGTTTTGCCCAACAGTCGTGTTCGAGGCGCGCAGCACGCCGTCGGGCGAATAGACATAAAGATCATAGGCGCCGTTGGGGTTGCCCAGCCAGGCGTTGACGATGAGCGCCTGCGCGTAAGGGATCGAGACGGCGAACCAATCCTCGTCGCCGCAGGGGCAGAGGTAAGCGCTGGGCACGGCGTCGAGCGCGATGGTCTGCGGGTAGGCTTGCGTGCTCTCGTCCTCGTTGGGGCACACGCTCACCGCCAGACGATACGTCTGTGACGATGAGTAGTCCGTGGGCTGCACGCCCTTGACCATCACGCGCCAATCGCCGGCCATATTGGCTTGCTCGGCGATTTCGTCGTTGTAGGCGGAGAAAAACGAATCGGCGAACCAAGCGCCGTCGGGCCGGTAGAGGGTGACGATATAGTTATTGGGCAGGTCTTGCATCTGCACGGTGATGAACTGCCCGGCCTCGGCGTGGAACTTGAACCAGTCTTCATCCCCGTTGGGACAAATAAACTCTTCAAAGAACGTACCCTTGTTGAGGTGCAGGAAATCGGCGGCGGTTTCGAAATTCGCGCCCACCAGGAACTCGGGCAAGCAATGGATCGTGGCGGTGGGCGTGGGCGTGCGAGTAGCGGTGCGGGTAGGGGTGGGCGTGACGCTGGGCGTGCGGGTGGCGATGTGTCCGTGGGCGGTGGATTCGATGATGAGGGGGGGGCC
>CAZYPJ010000399.1:0-3652 GCA_964649365.1 uncultured Anaerolineales bacterium
CACCGCGAAAATCGCCAGCGCGACATGGAGCCATCTTTTTCGCCTGCCGGCGCCGCACGGCGCGTACGATCAGCCAGATCACTACCGCCGGAACCAGCACAAAGGGCGAGAACACCAACACGTTGAGGAGCACATCCACCAAGAACTGCAACACCTGCACAAAGGCCCGCAGCGCCTTGCTCAACGTCACCAGCGGGCTCCACTTTTCCTTTTGCACCACGCTGATGGGCGCTTCCTTGGGGCGGATTTCCAGGTTGATCGTGGCCATCGCCACCATGCGCTCCAGGTATTGCGAGCGCCCCTTGAGCTGCTCGAGCTGCCCGCGCACCTCGGTCAGCCGGTTGTGCACGGCCAGGATGTCGTCGGCCTTGCCGCCGCTTTCGCGCACCTCGGTCAGCAGGGCCAGCAGCTCTTTTTCGGTGGCCTCCAAGTTGCGCTGGCGCGCTTGCAGGTCGGTGTATTCCTCGGTCACATCCTCCGCCGATGAGTTCTCGTTTTCGATGCGGATGGCCAGCCCGCGCACCTGGTCGAGCACGGCGTCGAGCGTGGCGGCGGGCACGCGCATCGTCACCGAGGCCCAGGGCTGTTCGCCCACCATATAGCGGTTGGAGGCGGCCATGTACCCCTGGGCTTGGGCCAGGATGGCTTTGATCTCGGCCAACGTTTGGTCGGTGTCGTCCACCATCATGGTCATGTTGACGGTGCGGATAATCATCTGGTCGGAGGCGGCGCCCAGACCCAGGTTGGCCGCGCCGCCCGACGCGGCTTGATCGTGGACGGCCTCGGCGGCGATGGCGGCGGCGGCGGGCGCCTCGGTGACGCCGCTATAGCCCCGCGATTCGACCTGCTTTTCGACCACGACGGTTTCTCTGGCCGACTTGGCGGCGCAGCCCGCCGTCAGCGCCAAGGTCAACAGCAACACGCCCAGCAGCATCCATACATTGCGTTTCATTTGGTCCTCCTTGGTGATCCATCCAGGGCGGCCACGCCGGGCCGCCCCTACGGCGCGATGTTTCCGGCGCAGAGACATTGGGCGCGATGTATCGCGCCCGTGCACAACGCCGCCCTTCACATCATGTATAGGACGTTTGCGCCCTGCGCCAGGTTCCACTCGGCGCGCACAAGGCGCGCAACTACCGGGGCCGCTTCCCCGGCCCGCCGCCGTAGCGCCCCTCGTGGGCGCTCAGGCATAATTTCCTTCGCGGCGCCACACGTCCAAGATCAACTCGTAGCGCGCCAAATCCATGCCGGTATAGATACAGTTCGACGTGCTGAAAATGTACCCGCCGCCCGGCATTCCATGCTGGAGCGCATAGCGCGCCGAGGCGATCACTTCTTCATCCGTGCCCGAATCGAGCAGGCCGCAGTTGACGTTGCCGATCAGCGCCACTTTGTCGCCCACCAGCCGCTTGATCTCGGCCATGTCAATGCCGCCCTGCGGGTCGAGCGAGTGCAGCGCGTGGGGGTTGGCCGATACCAAATCGTCGAGAATGGGCATGATATTGCCGTCGGTGTGCTTGATGACATAGAACCCCAAGCTCCGCTCGCCGGCGATCAACCGGGTGAGGTAGGGGGTGATGATCTCGCTGAACATGCTGGGCCGCAGAAAGGGGCCGGTGTTGAAGCAATAGTCGGAGCAGAGCGCAAAGCCATCCAGCCCGCCGTGGTCGCGCAGGGCCTGGGCCTTGGCGAGCATCTCGTCCACGCGGCGGTCGGCCTCGGCTTTGGCGGCGTCGAGGTTCTCATAGAGCCAGGCGCACCACTCGGTCATATCCTGCCCGTTGGGGATGGCGTAGGTGGCGTCGCCGTGCATCATGAGGAAATACTTGTCGCCGCTGCGCTGGCGGATCAGGTCGATCAGCCGGAAGGTCTCGTCCAGGTCGCCGGGGTTGGGGTGGATGAAAATGGCGTCGTGCTCGTAGCGTTCGGCGGTCATCAGGTAGATATCGGCCATCTCGGAACGGTGTAGCCGGCGCTCGGATTCGGACATCTGCCCCCATTGGTGGTAGGAGCGATGCGAGGGATGCACCTTGCCGAACGCCTCCATGGTGAGGAAAAAGACCAGCTCGAAATGGGGGACGCGCCCCGCGATGGGCCGGCGCTCTAGCGCGGCGATGAACCGTTGGCGTGGGGTGAGGGGGTTGGGCATATCATTCTCCGATTTCTCTGTGTTCTAACGTCTGCATGATATTCTCGTAGGTCAAAGAGTTCAAGTCGCTTTCGGATACGAACGGGCGCACATCCTCGCGCACACGCTCCCAGGGCAAAGTTTGGAGGCGTTGGCGCACGGCCTCGCGCCAGGAATCGGGGCGCAGCGGCTCACCCGCCCACCTCGTTTGCGCCAAGGCGTTGTTGAGCAGCGTGAGGTTGGGCGCGGGCCAGGCCGGGTCGCTCAGATACCACAGCAGGTCGTACAGGTCGCGCCCTTTGGCGTAGGGGCGCTGGATGATGGCGTGGAGCTTGCCCGCCAGCAGCGAGGCGCGATCGTGATGTTGCAAGTGCAGCAACACATGGCGGCGGACGAGGGTTGTGGCTAGCCCGGCGCCCGCCGGGGGGCGGGTGTCGATTTCGATCTTGACCGCCAGCGTTTCATCGCGCAAGGGCGAAAGGCCCAGTTCGAGCGGCAACCCAGGAAAGCGCACCCAGGCGCTATGCACTGTGCGACGGTCATTCAGGCGCAGGTCGAGCGCGTAACCTTGGGGGGCCAACGCCGCACGGATGGCCGCGAGGTAAGCCCTCGGGTCGTACTGCTCCGGCTGCCGCTCCAGCGCGAAATCCAAATCTTCCGAATAGCGCGGGATGCTATACAAAAAGCGCAGCGCCGTGCCGCCATGAAAGGCCAGCGGCATCATGGCGCCGGCGCGCTGTAGCGCCTCCAAGATGCGCGCCTGCAAGTATTCGCGAGCGATGTTGCGCGCCTGGTTAGGCGGCGCCCCGCGCACCAATTCGGCCAGATATTCCTTCATAGCGCCACATACTCCTCGGCGGCTTGCGCCAGCTCGCGCGCCAGGCGCGCCACACGTTTCAGCTTGGGGCGAGCGGCGCGCTCGGCGTATTGATCGAGCCGGGTCAGATCGAGCCGCTCCCAATCGAGCCGCAGTTCAGCCAGATATTCGCGCGAGTCGCTTTCGGGCGTGAGATGCGCCAGGTCGAGCAACGCCTTTTCAGGCTGAGCGACGTAGGCCCACTGCCCCGCGCCCAGTTCCAGCCGCGCATAGCCCCATAGCAGATCGGGCGCGATGTGACGCAGGGTGTAATCGCCCAGAGGCGTGCTCCACTGCATCGGGCGGCCCGTCCCCACACTGGTCGTCACCGCCGCGTATTCGGGGATCAACCCATAGTGAGCCAACGCCGCTTGCAGGCTGACATACGACCCCGCCGCCAAGCGGTTAGCCACTACAAAGGGGGGCGGCGCGGCGCGGCGATAGGGCGCAGCCAGCGTGTATAGCCCCCGCCGCAGCGCAACCACCCGCCCCGATTTGGCCCAGCGCGCCAACTGCACCCGCGCCATGGCCGGGTCGGCCTCGCCCGCCAACAGCAGGCCCGTCTCAAAGATCGGTTCATCCCCTACTAGGGTCAACAAACGTTGAAAATCCATAGCAATAGTTTAACACATTTGTTAATTTGATGCAACAAAAAGAGCATGGGTCAG
>CAZYPJ010000400.1:0-3629 GCA_964649365.1 uncultured Anaerolineales bacterium
CCCCATCGACACCATGATCGTATGGGCGGGCTTTTTACAGAGCCTCTGGCCCGACGTGAGCGAATCCGAGGCGCTGCGCGTCATCTATCGCCTAGTGGGTTATGATACGCTCGCCATGCCCATAAACTATACCGATTACGCTCTAGGTTCTGACCCGGGGCCAGCCTGGCGCGGCGAGCCGGATTGCGAATGGCGCCACGTTCCCCTGCGCGACTTGCTGCGGCTGGATATGGCTAAAGCCAGACTCTATTTGCCAGCAGGTATTCCCTCCTACCCGATCATCCAGGGGGGCGGCGCGCCGCACGACTGGCCGCGCGAGATCATCGCGCAGGTCATGGCCGACGCCGACGCCTTGGGGCACAATGGCGTCATTTTTCAAGGCACTACTTCGCTGGTGGATTACAAGCTCAAGGGCTGACGTTATCTCGATGAATTGTGAAGGGGGATATTGATGTCCCCCTCTTGCGAAACTTTAAAGAGGCGACGGTCGTCAACCTTTCGTAGACCGATAGATTTATGCAATTCTTATTGTGACAAAACCGCGCTTGTGCTATACTTTTTCGCAGGCCATTGCATACCGCATAACAAGAAGCGGACGAGATTAAGCGCCCGGGTGGGGCGTTTGTGTGAAGTGGTCACAAGTGAGGTATCACCAGGTGGACGATCCGACCAAAGACACATTCTCTGTCGCCAAAGCTCGCGAGGAGTTCGTCCATGCGAGCCGCGCTGCTACACTGCGCAAGCTCTGGGCCAATCTCACCGGCCAGAGCAATAGCCTGATCCCTTTTGAGAACCTCAGGCAGACGCTGGGTATTAGGGCGCAACACTATCGCGGCGTGCAACCCGTGCCTCTGGCCAAGATCATTGGCAGTCTGGGGCGCAGCGGCGATTTCGACCGCGTGTTCATGCCCACACAGCGACATTCACGCAGTAAATGGGTGAGTGTGGATTCGGCAATGCTCGATGGGATCACATTGCCACCCGTATCGTTATACAAGGTAGGGGAAGCCTATTTTGTGGTGGATGGCCACCATCGCGTCTCGGTGGCTCGCAGCAAAGGGCAAACATTCATAGATGCCGAGGTAATCGAAGTGCAGAGCAGTGTGCCTGATACGCCCGACCTCAAACTAGAAGACCTCGATGTGTTGGGGGCCTATCGCAGCTTCTTGGAGCAGACCAAGCTCGATGTGCTGCGCCCTACGCAGAATGTGAGCCTGACGATGCCGGGCGACTATGTGAAGCTGCTCGACCATATCCGCGTACACAAGTATCTGGTTGAGCGCGACCTCTCCAAAGAGCTGAGCTGGGAAGAGGCGGTGGGTCACTGGTACGATTTCGTCTATCTTCCGGTGGCGCAAGCGATCCGCCGCGATGGCCTATTAACCGATTTTCCGGGTCATACCGAGGCCGATCTCTATCTCTGGATCATCGAACATTCTTATTATCTGTCACAAAAGATGGGCCAAACGCTTTCGCCCCGTCAAGTGGCCCGCGACTTTGTGCAACGCTTTGGTCGTCGCCCGAATCGTGTGATGGGGCGATTGGCGCGGTTGATTGGCCGTATCTTGATCCCCGACGAACTGGATGCCGGCCCTCGCGCCGGATCATGGCGGGCCGAGCGCCTGGAATCTGTCGAGACCGAGCACCTGTTTCGCGACATTCTTATCACTTTGACGGGCGCCGAAACGGGGTGGCGCGCGCTGGCGCAAGCCGCCGAGATCGCGCGCCGTGAGAACAGCGTGTTAAGCGGCTTGCACGTGGCGCCATCGGAGGATGATGGGGCCATGGCGTATGGCCAGCAAGTGTTGGATGAGTTCGCCCGTCGCTGCCAGAATCTGGGTGTGAAATACACCACGAGCCTGGTAGTAGGCCAGGTGGACGAGGAAATCATCGAACGCTCGAATTGGGTGGATCTCATCGTCATCAATCAGCGGCGCGTGCACGGCCAATGGGCGCAGCGTCCATTGGGCACGATTTTTCAGACCGTGGCCTCCCAGTCGGCAAGGCCCATTCTGGCCGTCCCTGGCTCGGACGTAATGCCCTTGCGCAAAGCTCTGTTGGCTTACGATGGCAGCCCCAAGTCGAGAGAGGCGCTATTCGTGTTGCGCCATATTGTGACGTGCTGGCAAGCCCAAGGGGTTATTCTCACAGTGGCAGGCGGGCGCGCCGACCGCGAAATGCTCGACCAGGCCTGGCAGTATATTCAGGAAGCGGGCGATTACCCCATCGTCACCCGCTACGAAGAAGGGGCCGCTGACGAGGTGATCTTGCGGGCGATGGAAGAGGAACAAGCCGATCTTTTGTTGTTGGGCGGATATGGCTATCAACCGCTGCTCAAAGCGTTCTTGGGCAGCACGGTGGATAAAGTGCTGCGCAGAGCGTGGTTCCCGGTGTTGATTTGCCGTTAAGGGAGCACGTAGCGTGAGTAAGCAGTGGACGTGGGTTCTGGCAATTTGCATAGCCTTGTTGGGGTTGGTCGCGCAGCCGGCGTGGGCCGATGAGGGTCTCGATTACGACGTGCTGGCGCGACTGGCCTTGCCCTGGGCGTGCGATAGCGATCACCGCGTCACGTGGGGGCCGACCGAACATTGGGAGCACGGCAAAGCCTCGGGCATTGCTTTTGACTTTTCGATGCGCACCGGTACGCCTCTCTATGCCCCCGCCGATGGCATGGCCTATTTCCTCCGTGATCAACGCCCCTTTGAAACCAATTACGGCTACTATATCGAGCTGGTCGTCGAGGATGATTGGCTCATCCGCTTGGCCCACCTACGAGATGAGCAATCGGGCGAGCGCATGGTCAAGGCTGGCGAGTTGATCGGTTACTCGGGCAGCTCGGGTGCGTTCAGCGAGCACCTTCATCTCGAAGTCTTGGCGCGCGATGGGACGCGCTGGGTCCGCCCTGAACTGGATCGCATCACGGACTTTTTCGGTTTGCCCATCAGCACCTTTGTAGAGGGCGCGCTCATTGCTAACGAGGGGTGTAACGCCCGACTTGCTTTCGATGGCGCCATACAACCCGTCCAAACGACTGTGCAGTTGGGCGAGCCGATGGATCTAGTCGTGCCGCTGCGCAATGATGGATTAGAGCCTTTCACGCTGCGCACTATTCAGGTCTCTTTCAGGGAAGCATCGGGGCGGTCGCTGGTGGCCGAGGGGCGCGGCGAGTGGACCTTCGAAGGTAAACAACGTCACGCCGTGGCGGTGCGCGCCCGGCCCGATATGGCTGGCGATTGGTGCGTCGAGCGGGTTACCTGTCAGGGTGACGCTCAAACCTTTGCATTGGCCGCCGAGGGAGGCTTTGTCGTCACTCCTTCACCGCTCAAATTGGTGGGGCTGAGCGTCGCCCCGCAATTACAGGTGGGTGACGCCATCACGCTTGAGGCCTGGATCGAAAACACAGGCGAAAGCGATCAGTCGGTGGACGAGTTGCTGGTGCAGGGTGCGCGGCCCGATCATGTCGCTTGGTCGGCCTCTAGCGGTCGCGCCAGCGTCATCCCGGCGGGCGGCGTCAAGCGGGTGGCGCTGCGCAGCAACACCGCGCCACAGGCGGTAGGAGAATGGAAGACTACCCAAATCGCCTATCGGCAAGCGGGTCGGTCATGAGTCCTGGGACAGCCGGAGCCATC
>CAZYPJ010000401.1:0-3629 GCA_964649365.1 uncultured Anaerolineales bacterium
CCATGCCCTCATTCGGGCATGGCCCCCTCGCACGCAGGCTGGGATACTGGCAGATGGCGCTCGCTCAGCGCAGATGGCTATTTCCAGATCTCATCCGCGATCTCTTTGATAAAGGCCAGCTTGCTCCATTGCTGCTCTTCCGTCAGGATATTGCCTTCTTCGGTGGAAGCAAAGCCGCACTGGGGGCTGAGACAAATCCGGTTGATGTCGAGGTATTGCGTCGCCTCCTCGACGCGCCGCAGAATCACAGCCCGATCCTCCAACTGACCGGTCTTGGAGGAAAACAGACCCAACACGGCCTGCTTGCCGTCGCTGAGGAATCTCAAGGGCGCGAAATCGCCGGCGCGGTCGGTGTCGTATTCCAGGTAGAATGCCGCCACGTTCTCTCGCCCAAACAGGATTTCGGCGACGGGTTCGTACCCGCCAGAGTAGGCCCAATCCGAATGATAGTTTCCACGGCAGACGTGAGTGGTCACAACTAAATCCTTGGGGCGGTGTTCCAGCGCAAGGTTGTTGAGGCGGAGATTCCGCTCCAACAACTCGCGCAGATTTTGGTTGCCGCTCTGGTACATCTGCCATAGTTTGGCGTCGCAGAACCCCGCCCAGGTGACGTCGTCGAATTGTAGGCTGCGGCAACCAGCGGCGTAAAGGTCGGCGATAATCGTTCGATACGCCCCGGCGATGTCGGCCAGCAACTCATCGGCGTCGCCGTAGATGCGCGCGGTCGCCGCCTTGTTTTCGGGCCGCTGGATTTCCAGCAAAAACTGCGAGGGCGCCGGGATGGTCTGGCGTGCGATAACGCCGCCGCCGGCAAGCTGTCGCACGAACTTGAAATGCTCAACGAAAGGATGGTGGTCGCCGGTGATCTTGGCGCTCAGGCGCGCCGTCTCGGGGCGGGTTTCCTCGCTGCTAAAGCGATAGCCGTGCTCGAGCGTCGCCTTGTCCACGCCGTTCAAGCCCCACATGAAATCTAGGTGCCACCAGGAACGGCGGAATTCGCCATCGGTGACGGCGCGCAGCCCGACGGCCTTTTGCTTCTGCACCAGATCGGCGATGGCTTCATCCTCTGCCTGCTTCAACCCCTCGGCGGATAGCTTGCCCGCCGCGAACTCGGCCCTGGCCGCTTTGAGCCGGGCGGGGCGCAAAAAGCTGCCCACCATATCGAAGCGGAACGGAGTGACGTTGCGTTGCAGTGCGTTAGCGAACTTGGTCATGCAGACATCTCCTTTGTGCGGATTGAACTGACATGACCACTATATCATGGCTGAGAGGTTATAGGGTAATACTAATTTTCTATTCTCTGTTATAGGAAAAACCTATAGCTGGCGCTGCTCCTCAGCGATGGTCTCTTTCAACAATTGGATATAGATCTCGGCCAAGGCGCTGTGAGCCATGTTTCGCAACATGATGTACCCTACCCGAATGGTCTCATCCAATTGCAAAGGGACGGCGATGATCTCGTTGCCGTTCAAGGCGTGGCTGATGACGCCGGTGGAAATCGTATAGCCGTTCAGCCCAATCAGCAGATTGAACAGAGTCGCCCGGTCGCTGACGCGAATGCTCTTGGGGTGCGAAAGGGTGCTCAAAATCTCTTCAGAGAAATGAAATGAGTTGTATTCTCCTTGCTCGAACGAAAGACACGGGTAAGGCTCCAGATCATCCAAGGTGACGCAGGCGCGCTGCGCCAAAGGGTTTCTGGCGCTGATGAAAATGTGCGGCCTGGCCTCGAATAACTTGGTAAAGACAAGATTGCCCTCTCGCAGAAACTTGGTCAACACCTTGGCGTTGAACTCGTTCATGTATAGGATGCCGATCTCGCTGCGAAGGTTTCTCACATCGTCTATGATCTCGTAGGTCTTGGTCTCTCGCAGGGCGAATTCGTATTCATCCCGGCCGTATTGTTCCACCAAACGCACAAAGGCGCTGACGGCAAAGGCAGAGTGTTGCGCCGAGATGGCAAACCGCTGGCGCGAGGGCCGCGCATAGCGGTAACGGCTTTCGAGCAGATCCGCCTGTTCGAGCACCTGGCGCGCATAGCTCAGGAATTCGACTCCCTCGACCGTCACATTGATCCCCTTGCTGGTGCGGGTAAAGAGAGTGACGCCGAACTCTTTTTCCAGCTCCATGATGGCGCTGGAAAGGGAAGGCTGGCTGACAAACAGATTCTTGGCCGCGTTGTTGATCGAGCCGCACTCGGCGATTTCAATGGCGTATCTTAGTTGTTGCAGGTTCATCGTCGTTCCTCCTTTGCCGCGCGGCGATCAGCCAGCGTCGCGAGTTCCTGACGGTCGCGATCTTGCCGCGCGCTTACTGGCTCGCCGCCCCTTTGACGTGCTCGTCCATAAACGCCACCGAGCGGCTCATCGCCGTCCCCCAGTTCTGGGCGATGTTGTGGTCGTCGCCCGGGTAGGTGTACAGCTCCACCTCTTTGCCCGCCGCCGCGATCTGCTGCTCCAGCTTGAGCGAGTATTCCAGCGGCACGCTCTTGTCCTCCGTACCGTGGTGTAATTGCACCGGGCCGGAAAGGTCGGCCACGTAGGTATTGGCCGAAATGGCCGCCCAGAAGGCGGGGTTCTCTGCAGGGCTGCCGTAACGCTCGACCAGGTCGCGCGACCAACGCCGCCCGACAGAGGGCGTGCTGGAGGTCATGGGCGCGGGCGTCCGGCTGGCGCGCGCCAACAGATCGGGATACGAGGCCACTACGCCGGCCCAGATCACCCCCGCTTTGATATCGGGCGTGAGCACCATGGCGCGCAGGGTAACGCCGCCGCCCATCGAATGCCCCCACATGCCGATCCGCGCCGGGTCGGCGTCGGGAAAGCGTTTGACCGAGGCCAGGCCATTGAGCACATCAATGGTGTAATCGGGCGAGCCGGAGCCGCCCGTCGCGACCCCCTCCGAATCGCCATGCCCGCGATAATCCGAGCGTAGCACGATATAGCCGCGCCGCGCAAAGGCATCCACATAGGCCACGTAACGCTCGGTGGAGCGATACTGGTCTGGCGGGATATAGCCGTGGTTGAAAATGACCACTGGCCAGCCCGACGCCGGGCGCTCGCCCTGTGGCACGGTGAACAGCGCATAGATTTTCAGCCCCTCGGAGCGATACGAGACGATATAACGATCATAGTTGCTGCCCGGCTCTAGCGTCTGCTCGAACACCAAATCCGAGCCGGGGTACGCCTGCTGGCGCATGTAGGCGATGTCCAGCGGGTGCATCGGCGTGGGTGTGACAGTCGGCGTCGCCGTAGTGGTGGGGGTAGCCGTGGGCGTCCAGGTCGGCGACGGCGTGGGGCTGGCCGATGGGCTGGGCGTTGCGGTGAGCGTGGGAGCCAGCGTCGCGATCGGCGACGGCGTAGTCGCGCTGGCCGCCTGCTCGACGCTGGCGGGCGCTTGGGCCACTTGCCCGGCGGCGTCGGGGTCGCCCCCACACCCCGCTAACAATAGCATCGCAACGATCCAGATCACCCCCGCGCACGGGAATCTCATCCTCATGGGAACCTCCTCGAACGGATTGGACACAAGATACACGCAGTCGCCGGAATCGTCAAAAGTCGTATAAGAAGGTTAGAATAGTCTGAATACTCTCGTGGAGCGAAGAATCAGGCAGGGGGGATCCGCTTTCCAAC
>CAZYPJ010000402.1:0-3591 GCA_964649365.1 uncultured Anaerolineales bacterium
CCCAGCCCTCCCCCGAGGAGGTAGGGAGCCAGACGCCCAATATACGGTAACTTACGAGGTCTGCTAGAGCCGCCAGCCGCTGAAGCGGGCAGGCGAAGATTACCAAGCCCGCCTGCGCGGACTGAGAATGCGTCATTATGTTTATCCCCAGCCGCCGGAGGGCGGCTTGGTAATCGTAGCCTGCCCGCTTTAGCGGCTGGCGCTCCCTCAGACCCTCGTAAGTTACCGCATATGGCCAGACACCCTCTCCCCAGCCCGCCATACGAGAGGGGAGCGAAGATCCATCTCCCTGGAGGAAAGGGTGGGGTGAGGGCGCGGCGCAGTGGGATCATGCTTTTACATCCGTTCGCGGAACCAGGCGATGGTGCGCGCCAGGCCCTCTTCCAAAGGGACGCGCGGCTCCCAGCCCAAGATTGTGCGCGCCCGCGTGATGTCGGGCTGGCGCGAGTGGGGGGCGTCCTTGGTGCGCTCGTCCTGTGGCGCGATAAAGTGAATCTCGGAGGCGCTGCCCGCCAGTCGCACCACCAGCCGCGCAAACTCTAGGATGGTCATCTCGCCGCCCGGGTTGCCCAGGTTGACGGGCATGGCCTCGTCGGAGTGAAGCAGGCGCACCAGGCCATCTACTAGGTCGCTGACGTAACAAAAGCTGCGCGTGCGCGAGCCGTCGTCATAGACCGTCAGCGGCTCGCCGCGCAACGCCTGGCGCACGAAATTGGGCACTACGCGGCCATCGTCGAGCCTCATGCGTGGGCCGTAGGTGTTGAAAATGCGCGCGATGCGCGTGGGCAGCTCATGAGTGCGATGGTAGGCCATCGTCATAGCCTCGGCGAAGCGTTTGGATTCGTCATAGACGCCGCGCGGGCCGACGGGGTTCACGTTGCCCCAGTAGGTTTCGGGTTGGGGGTGCACCAATGGGTCGCCGTACACCTCGGAGGTGGATGCCAGCAAAAAACGCGACCCCTTCGCTTTGGCCAGACCCAGCGTGTTGTGCGTGCCCAGAGCGCCCACTTTGAGCGTCTTGATGGGCATGTTGAGGTAATCCACCGGGCTGGGCAACGAGGCCAGGTGCAGGATAGCGTCCACCGGCCCCTCGACGTGGATGGGGTAGGTGACGTCGTGGCGGATGAATTGGAAACGCGGCTGATCGCACAGATGCGCGATATTGCTGAGGCTGCCGGTGATGAGGTTGTCCATCGCCAATACGGTGTGGCCTTCGCCCAACAGTCGGTCGCACAGGTGCGACCCGATGAACCCCGCTCCGCCGGTGATCAAGATGCGCATGGCTCGCCCTCCCTAGTCTTCACGCCCGCAGTATAGCAGGTTACTGTAAGATTAGCAATAAGGGGTGAATACCCCCAGGGAAAGCGCCACAGTATAGCAGCGGCCTAGACCGCGTGTCTCTGAAGGCGCAACCAATGAGCTACCCTCGCAGTGAAGGGCCGCTAAACGCTGCGGCGGGCCGCAAGCCCGACCGCGATAACCTGAAGGCGTTACGAGGAGGGTTCCATCATGTCCGTTCATCGCACCGTTGCCGGCATCGACATCGGCGCTGACAGCATTCACGTCTGCGCCCCCACCGACGCGCCGCCCAGGAAGTGGCCCGTCGCCGTTCTCGATCTCGCTTCACCCACCTGGAAGGCCGATCTGCTGGCCATCGTCCAGCCGGGCAGCCTGGTGGCGCTCGAACCCACCGGCTGGCACTATTCGCGCCCCATCGTCACCGTGCTCGAAGCGCAGTCGTGCGTCATCGTGTACGTCAATCACGCCTCGACGGCGGCCACTCGCGCCGATCACGTATCGGCCCAAAAGACCGACGCCGCCGACGCGCGGGCGCTGGCGATGAAGGCCCAGGATATCGCCATGAACGGCGACCTGCTGGGCTGCAAGATGCACGACCCCACCCGCGAGGCCTTGACCATCCACCTGCGGCTGCTGCTCACCAAGCACGGCCGCGCCATGACACAGCGCCGCAGCGCCCTCAACCACATCGGCACATTCGGGCATGGCGTCTGGCCCGCGCTCGACTATCACAAAGAGACCTACGCCGTCGCCATCGCCCACGGCTTTGTGACGCCGGCCCAACTGCGCGCCTGGGCCGCCGAGCTGGCGGCCATGCCCAAAGAGCAGCGCCCCGAACGCTACCACCACTGGAAGTCACGCCAGGCGCTCGCCGATCTCGTCGCGCAGATCGCCGACGCGCCCGAACCGGACGCCGGCATCGTCGAGGCCCTGCGCGACGCCCAGGCCGATCTCGCCCAGGCCGACGCCACGATTGCCGAGGTGGAGGCGCGCATCAGCGAACTGGTGGTATCCCACGAACTGCTGGGCGGCCTCACCGCCCTCTGGCAGACCGTGCCGCTCGCTTCGCCCATGCGCTGCGCCGTCATCCACGCCGCCGCCAACTGCCACGCCGAGAGCTTTACCGCCGACGAGCTGCGCGCCGCCTGCGGCTGCCACCCCTCGCGCAACGAGCGCGGCAAGGTTACCGAAGCGAAAGAATCCAAGCGCGGCTACCGCCCCGCGAAGGCGGCGCTGCACCTGTGGACCATCGCGCTCTTGCACCCCAAGACGCCCGATAACCCCGTGCGCGACTACTTCAAGGCTCTGGAATCGCGCGGCAACAAGAACGCCCTGCACGCCGCCCGCGGCAAGCTCTGCAAGCTGCTGGCGGGCATCGCCCGCTCGGGCAAACCCTACGACCCTCACTATAGCGAAAGGAATAAACCCCATGCCCAAGAGTAGCTTCGATACCGACCAGCGCATCATCATCGGCCTGGGGGCCATGCTCAACGCCGGCCATCATCCGACGCTCCGCGACATCGCCGCCGTCGCCGAGCTGGCCGGGCCGTCGTCCGCCGCCTACGCCGTCAACCGACTCAAGCGCCGGGGCCTCGTCTCCTATCCTCCCGACAAGACCCACCGTCGCGTGCAGCTTAGCGAAGCCGGCGCAGCGACCTACCATCAACTTCTGGAGGTGCATCTCTTCCATGCCGCCGACACCGAACCGCTCCGACGGTGCGTCGAAGATCTTGCGGGCGCTGTTGAACAGCAATGACTGGAGCGAACGCGCCGCGGGCGCTGCGCTCTCCGTCAGCACAACCCTAATCAGCTACGGCGTCAACGGCCGCGTGCGGCCCAAGCTGCGCCTGGCGCTGCTGGCCTACCTGGTGCGCCAGGTGCTCGGCCTGTGAGCCAGTGGGTGGCCGTCGCCGAGCGCCCCGGGCTGAGCCTAATCCTCACTGTCGAGGCCGAGGACGAGGCCCAGGCCCGCGAGCGGGTCAAAGAACTGCTCGCGCCCCAGGCTTACGCCAAGTGGCTGGCCGCGGGCGCGCGCCTGCTGCCCCGCCAGGGATGGATGGACGCCGTCGGCTGGACGAACCCGTTCATCGCCCCTTGACAAACTAGAACATCTGTGCTAGAGTCGGGGTGCAGGTGCAGCGAGACGGAACCATCCTCCGAACCTCGAGCAGACGCGTTTTTCTCAGACCCTCTTTTCGGCAGGCAACAGGCCCCCACGGCGAGCGATCGCGCGCGGGGGCTTGCTGCTGTTCGTGGGACTCGCGCTGCTTGACCGCACGGCGGGCCGCTCCG
>CAZYPJ010000403.1:0-3584 GCA_964649365.1 uncultured Anaerolineales bacterium
CCCAACTCTTTCCGCAAGCACACGCTGTTGCTCACCCCGCGATACTGGCCGTAATTCTCGATGGGCCGATAGCCGCGCTTGGTGTACAGGCCGATGGCCTCCGCCTGCTTGCGCCCCGTCTCCAGGATGGCGGCGGCGTAGCCTAGCTCGCGCGCCCACGCCTCCAGCTCGGCCAGGATGCGCCCGGCGATCCCCTGGCCGCGATATTCGGGCCGCACGAACATGCGCTTGATCTCGACCGTCGCGGCGTCGTAGGGCTTGAACGCGCCGCAGCCCACGGGGGTTTGATCCACATACGCCGTCACGACCGTATCGAGCGCGGCGCTGGCGTTGTAGGGGTTGTACGCCGCTTGGAGCGCGCCGTAGCGGGCATCCAGGTCGGCGTCGAGCAGGCGCGTTAGGCGTTGGAAATCATCGTGCGCGCCGGTGACGCGGAGGAGAGATAGCATGGGGGAAGGGCCTTTCGTTGTAGTGTGATACAAGAGACACAATCTCTATTGCCCGGCATGAGGCGTATCGAGGTCGAGGAATTCTCGCGGCGTTAGGATGCGCACGTTCTCGTAGTGTTTCAGAGTGAACAGATCGGCATCCCCTGTGATGATAAGGTCGGCGTCTCCAGCAAGTGCTGTGCTGATGATTACATTGTCGTCGGGGTCGCGGCACACAGAAACCAAATCGGTGGGTTTGACGATTCGCATATTGGAGCGCAGCAGAGCAGCTACCTGCAAGGCTTCTTCGATTCCATAGTGGAACTTGCGGGCGAGTATCTCGCTGAACTCGCTGAGGACTTTCTCCGAAGTTACAAGTTGGTGATGGCGTACACACCATTCCAACACGGCGCTACAAACGCCCTGGCGGGCGATGAACGCCGCGATGAGCACGTTCGTATCGAGTACGATATTCATGACACGCGATCAAACACATCTTGGTCGCTATAGACGCCCTGCGCTTCAGCCTGGGGAATCATACGTTCGCGCCAAGCGCGATAGCGCTTGAAAAAGAGGTATTGTTTGACCGCCTCTCCGATCACCTCATCGGGCGAGAGGTTCTCTTGGCGCACGATATCATCGAGCGCCGATTTCAGTTCGTCGGTCAGGGTGACGGTAAAGGTCGCTTCCATCGTGAATTTCCTTCTGCTATCCTTCGCCTCTAGTATATCACAGACAAAGGGATAAGTGAACAGCAATCGCAGAGGCTACCCTCGCGCCGCGACCGCCTCGGCGTACAACGCCTCATAGCGGCGAGCCATGCTCTCGATGGAATACCGCTCCACCACCGCCTGGCGGGCGCGCCCCCCCAGCGCTTGGCGCAGCGCGGGGTCGCGCAGCAGGCGGATGAGCGCCTCGGCCAGGGCCGCCTCGTCGCCGGGCGGGGTCAGCAGGCCGGTGACGCCGTCCTCCACCACATCGGGGATGCCCGCCACGCGGCTGGCCGCCAGGGCGCGCCCCGCCGCCATCGCCTCCACCACTACCAGCGGCAGGCCATCCACGTTGCCGGCCTGGTCCACCACCGAGGGCGCGGCCACCACATCGCACAGGGCGTAATAGTCGGGCGTCTCCTCCGAGCTGACGTGGCCGGGGAACAGCACGCGCTCGGCCAGGCCCAGCGCGCGCGCCTGGGCCGCCAGTTCGGCGCTCAGGTCGCCGGCGCCGCCGATGACGCAATAGGCGTCGGGGATGGCGCGCAACACGGCGGGCATGGCGGCGATCAGCCGGTCGAACCCCTTCTTATAGACCAGCCGCCCCAGCGCGCCGATCACCGGCGCCTCGGGCGCGACGCCCAGCCGCGCCCGCCAAGCCGCGCCGTCGCCCGAGGCGAACCGCTCCGCCTCCGGCCCAGGGGGGATGGCGAGCGACCGGGCTTCATCCAGCCCCAAAGCGACGGCCCGGCGACGCAAGTCCTCGCTCACCGGCGCCACGCGCCAGGCGGCCCGCAGCGCCATCCGCGCCGCGCCGCCCCACAGTCGGCTATGTTCGGCCACATAGATATCCGACCCGTGCGGCGTAATGAGCAGCGGTAGCCCCGTCAGCCGCGCCGCGATCATCCCGATGACGCCGCCCGGGATGGCCCAATGGGCGTGCAACACATCGAACCGCGCGCGGCGGTGCAGCGCCAACAGTTTGCCCAACGCGATGAGGACATAGCCGGGCATCAAGAGCGGAACCAGCCGCTTCATGCGCACGTCGGCCTCTAGCGACCTGCCATGCCCAGCCAGGTGCCAATCGTCGCGCGGGGCGTAGCGAAAGCGATGCACCTGCACACCGCCCTCGTCGTGGGCCGCCAGCGCCATATCCCACGGGGCGACGACGTGCACCTCGTGCCCGCGCCTCACCAACTCGCGCGCCAGCAGCCCCACGATCACGCCGTTGGGGTCGCCCGGGTAGCGCGGGTACGACGAGGCCAGCATAGCGATCCTCACAGCTTGCTCCGCCGCACGATCAGATCGGCCAGGAAGCCGATGGCCGCCAGTTGCACCGACCCCAACAGCAGGATGACGGTGGAAGGCGCCAGGTGCCAATTGAAGCGAAAGATATCCACGATCATCTTGATGAATCCCAGCCCGAACAACGTCATCACCACGGGCAAGAAGGCGCGCAGCGGGTTGAAATACATGATGGTGCGCACCACTAACGTCAAATAGTTGTAGGTGTCGCGGATAGGGTGAAAGGTCGAGCGCCCGATGCGCTTGTGATAGCTGATCGGAATCCACGAGACGTTATAGCCCGACGAGAGCATGGCCATGGTGATGGTGCTGACCCAGGAGTGGGTGTTGGGCAAGATGGGCGCGAACTCGAGCACCCGGCTGCGCCTCATGCCGCGCAGGCCCGAGTTGAGGTCGGGGATTTTGGTGAGCGTGAGGTACGAGGCCAGGGCGCGGATGAACTCTTTGGCGGCGGAGCGCAAAAAGCGCAGCGTGCCCATCTCACGGTCGCGCGCGCCGATGACCATGTCGTTTTCGCGCAGCTCGTCCAACATGCGCGGAAAGGCGCTGATGGGGTAGGTGCCGTCGGCGTCGGTCATCAAGATCAGCTCGCCCTGGGCGGCGCGCACGCCGGTGGTGCGGGCCGCGCCGGTGCCCCGGTTGGTCTTGTGGCGCAGCAGCTTGACCGAAGGGTAGCGGCCGCAGATGTCGCAGGTGGCGTCGGTGGAGCCGTCGTCCACCACGATGATCTCGTAGGGCCGGCCGATGGCGTCCATCTGGGCGATCACATCGTCGAGCACGGGCGGCAGCGCCTCCTGCTCGTTATAGGCGGGAATGACGACGCTGATTTCGATGGGTGATTCTGACATGGTTATCCTTCTTGATGGGGTGCACGGTACGCCTAGAGCGCCAGCCGCTCAAGCGGGCAGACTACGATTGCCAAGCCGACCTTCGTCGGCTCTCCCGCCTTTGCGGGCTGACCCAGCCATAGCCTGCCCGCTAAAACGCTTGGTGTGAAATGGCGTTTGGCGGGGCGCTAGTGGTTCGCAAAACACCACGGTACGCCCAGAGACGCCAGCCGCTGAAGCGGCAGGCTACGGCTACGAAGCCCGCCTTCGCGGGCTGACTGGTTTGCATATGTTGAATATGTTTTTTCACTTTG
>CAZYPJ010000404.1:0-3572 GCA_964649365.1 uncultured Anaerolineales bacterium
ACCTTCTCGTCGTCTCTGTGTTCTCTGCGCCTCTGCGGTTAGTTTTTAGGGGCGGCGGGGTCTCGAAAGTCGGGGAGGGGGGGCAACTCGTCGAGCGAGCGAATGCCCATGTATTGCAGAAACTCGAACGTAGTGCCATAGAGCACGGGGCGGCCGGCTTGTTCCAACCGGCCCACCGCCGCGATGAGCGATTTAGCCAGCAGAGTGCGCACCACGCCGTCCGAGTTGACGCCGCGAATGGCGTCCACTTGGGCGCGGGTGATGGGCTGGCGATAGGCGATGACGGCCAACGTCTCCAGCGCCGCCGGCGAGAGCTTGCCCGAATGGCTGACGCCCAGGAAGCGCTCGATAACGGGCGCCGCCTCGTGGATGGTGGCCAGTTGCACCCGCGCTCCCACGCCGATGATGTGCAGCCCGCGCTGCGGCGCAGCCTGGTTCATTTGCTGGATGGCCCGCTCGACGGCTTCGCGGTCGGCGTCCAGCGCCTTGGCCAGATCATCCAGGCTGACGGGGCCGTCGGCTACGAACAGCAGAGCTTCGACAAAGCGAGCGATAGAGGGTATGTCCAAAGCCAAACACCTTCCCGGTCGGTTTATTCTGACGTTGGTTCTGCTGGCGATGCTGTGCGCCGGGCTGACGGGCTGCGTCGGCAAGCGCGCCTCGCCGGCGCTGCAAGAGCCGGCGCGCCCGCTGGTCGTATCCGGCGAGGCGGCGCAACGCCTGGCGCAGCGCCTATCCGCCGCGCTGAACCGCGACGGCCCGTTCACGGTCGAGGTCAACGAGCAAGAGCTGACCTCATATCTGGCCCGCGAGTTCGAGGGCCAGGTGTTGGATCAGGTGCGGGTGTGGATCACCCCGGAGGGGCTGAACGCCACCGTGCGCCTGCGCGCCGAAAACGAAAGCCATGTCATTCGCGGGTTGCTGTTCATTACGCCCAACGACGGTACGCTCAAGGTGCAGGCGCGCTGGGCCACCTACGACGGCTTTCGGCTGCCCCGTTTCGTGTTGTCGTCGTTCGAGCAGATGGCCAACGCCTCGGCGGGCGACGCGCTGCTCCCTTATGTTTTCACCGGCGTCGCCTACGGCGACGGCTCGCTGACCCTCACAGGCCAGGTGCGGTAACAAGACGGCGCGCCGGGCGATTTCTTCGCCCATAAGCTCGCGCCGTCGCGATCTGCCAAGAATCGCCTACTCCACTACCACCCCGAAGAATCGCCCGATCCTTGCGGTTTTTGCTCTTCTGATTTCGGCGCGGCGTTGGCGTTCGATACAGCGGCTGATGCCCCGCTCCAACTGGCGGTATCGGCGGCCACGGGTGTGGCGGGTTTGATGCCCGTAGGCGGCGCGTTCACTGGCTCTTTGGCCAGGGCGCCGGTGGAGGGCATGGTGCCGCGCGGGTACGGCTCGTGGCGGATGTTGACCTTGACGGGGCCGTGAATCTTGATTCCGAGCTGCGTCTCGACAATGTCGCGGCACAGGCTGATGATCTGGTCGGTGAGCACCGGAATGTTGACTGAGGGGCTGGTGTCGAGGTCAACGGTCACGTCCACATCGCGCCCCCGGCTGACGATGTGCGATTGCACCTTGCGCACGCCGGCCAGCTCATCAATGCGGTAATCTAGGCTCTGCGACACCGATTGAATCCCCATCTGAGCGTCGCCCCCTGAAGCGGCTTTAATGTGCACCGTCTTGCGGCGCGGGCGGCGCATTTCGAGCCAGAGCAAGATCAAAAGCAGGAAAAGCAGCACGCCGCAGACAATGATAAAGATCATCGAGAAGCGAGCGTCGTAGAGACCTGCCTCGAACGTATCCAGGGCCATCCTGGCCTGCGAGATGACTTCGAGATCAAAGGTCATCAAAATGGGGATGACCACCAAGCAAACGATGATGACGAGCACCATCACGATGCGGTTAAAGACGTTCATTGAACTCCTCCTTTGCGCAGAGAGCGAGCCAACGCGATGCTGCTATTATACATAGGCGTCGGCGGGCTGTCTAGTATTTGTGCGCGCTCACGCCCGGCGCCGCACGATCTCGACTGCCGCCGCGCGGGCGTAACGCAGGGCGCGCGGCTTATCTACCCGCACGACGGCCTGCGTTACGCGAGCATCTTCCAGGCAGAGGCGGGCGATCTCTTCGGCCAGCCGCTCGATCAGATAGTAGCGCGAGCCTTCCACCGCCTCGCCGATGCGCCGGGCCAGCGCCGCATAGTTGATGGTATCGGTCAGGTCGTCGGAGGCGCCGGCGGCGCGCGCGTCGGTTTCTAGCGTCACGTTGACGATCACATCCTGGGGCCGCTCGCGCTCGTCGGGGTTCACCCCAATGATCGCGCGCAGCAGCAGGTCGCAAATCATAATCTTATCGGTCATCTGCCCCTCTGTGGTTCATCCTACAAGTGTTCACCGCCTGTCACCAGCAGCACCTCGCCGGTGACGAAATCGCTGTCCAGCAGATAGAGCGCCGCCTTGACGATCTCTTCGGGCGAGCCGACGCGCCGCGCCGGGATGCGCGCGGCCACCTTCTTGAAATACTCGTCGCCGCCCGGCGGCGGCAGGATGGCCCCCGGCGCAATGGCGTTCACCTGCACCTGCGGCCCCAGGGCCAACGCCAGGCTCTGCGTCAGCGCCACCAATCCTGCCTTGGTGAGGTAATAAGCCACATAGGCCGCGCCGGGCCGCAGGGCGCGCCAATCGGCCAGGTTGATGATATGACCGCGCCGATCCGGCGGCAGCGCCCTGGCGAACGCCTGGGCCAGGAAAAAGGGCGCCTTTAGGTTCACCGCAAACTGGTCGTCCCAGATCGTCTCGGTCGTCTCGAGCAATCCGGCGCGCTGAAAGAGCGCCGCCGAGTTGATGAGGATGTCCACCCCGCCGAACGCCTCCACGCCGCGCTGGATGAGGCCCTGCAGGGCTTGGGCGTCGCGCAGGTCGGCCTGGATGCTGACGGCCTGCCCCCCCTGGGCGGCGATCTGTTGCGCCAGCGTTTCCGCTGGCCCCTGCGAGGCGTGATAGTGCGCCACGATGCGCGTTCCGCGTTCGGCCAGCGCCAACGCCAGCGCGCGCCCCAGGCGCACCCCCGCGCCGGTGATCAGCGCCGTCTTGCCGTCCAGTCGCATCGCTTATCCCTCTCTCGCGGCAGATTTGCGCCGCTGTTGTAGCATATTTGCGCCGCCGACGCAAGCCACTTGACGCCTATTTCGTTATGTGATAAAACCCCGCAAAATGCTTCACGGAGGCGCAACGATGATTATTGATGCTCACATTCATCTGTGGAATCCGCTGCACGGCAAAGACGCGGAAGTGGATCGCGAAGCGCTGCGTTGGGGCAAGGCGCGCGAAGGCGATAAAATCTATTACGCCGCCCCGCCCGCCTTTGAGGACAGCCAGAGCACCTATGAGCGCGCCCTGGCCCATATGGATTGGATCGGGGTGGATCGGGCGGTGGTGCTGCAAGAGTTCATGGACGGCAAACAAGACGATTACCTGGCCCGCGTGCGCCGCGAATGCCCGGAGCGTTTTTCATGCACCGCCCTGTTCACCAAAGATTACTATGACGACCCGCTGGGCGTGTTC
>CAZYPJ010000405.1:0-3569 GCA_964649365.1 uncultured Anaerolineales bacterium
GACCAGCGCCAAGATCACCGCCAATAACACGGCCAGCAACGCGGCGCCAGCCAACACCATATCGCGCAGGCCCCAGGGCGCGCGCGGCGCGGGGGGCGGCGCTTGCAAAGCAAGAGGTTCTTCGGGTATGATGTCGCTCAATGTTCCTCCACGAAGGAATGTTGCTGATCCGGGTTATTCTATCCCGATAGGGACAGCGCGTCAATCGCTGTCGGAGGGCGAACATGGTTCTTTCGGTGGTCATCATCGGCGCGGCGGGGCACTATCACCTCGTGACCGACGAGCTAGCGCGCCGCCCAGAGGCGAGGACGTGACCTGTTGCTCTCTCTTGGATGCGGGCGCGCCGCCCCCCGCCTACTATGCCGATTGGCGCGCCATGTTGGACGCCGAACGGCCCGACATCGTCGTGGTGTGCGGGCGTTACGACCTCAACGCGCCCCTGGCGCTGGAGGCGATCCGGCGCGGTTGCCATGTGATCTGCGAAAAACCCGCCGGGCAGACCCTCGCCGAGGTCGCCGCTCTGCGGCGGGCGCTGGAGCGCGCCGGCGTGGTGTACGCCTTGATGTTGCCGCTGCGCTACGAACCTGCATTCTACACCGCGCATCTACTGGTTAGCCAGGGCGTGATCGGCGAGCCGTTGCTCATCAGCGCGCAAAAGTCGTATCGCTGGGGCGCCCGCCCCGCCTGGTACGCCGACCGCGCCCTCTACGGCAGCACCATGACGTGGGTGGGCATCCACGCGCTGGATTACGCTCGCTGGGCGGCGGGCGTGGATTACGTTGAATTATCCGCGCGCCACGCCAACCTCGCCCACCCCGAACGCCCGGGCTGCCAGGACGTGGCCGCCGTGCTCGCGCGGCTGGCCAACGGCGGCGCCGCCGCGTTCACGTTCGACTATCTGCGCCCGGCGGCGGCCCCTACCCACGGCGACGACCGCCTGCGCGTGGCTGGCTCGCGGGGCGTGATCGAAGTGTGCGACCAGGGCGCGCGGCTGAGCGTCGTCGCCGCCGCCGGCGATGTTCCCGCCTGGCCGCTGGAATCGCCCGGGCGCACCCTATTTGGCGATTTCTTAGCCGCCGTCGCGGGGCGCGGCGAGTTGTTGGCCCCCGCCGAGGAGGCCCTGGGCATCACCGCGTGGGCCATCCTGGCGGCGCGCTCCGCCGATAGCGGCGGGATCGTCGTAAAGGGGGCATAAGTATTTCGGCGTAGGCCCTTTGACAAAGTGTAGGCAATATGGTATAGTGTACATGTGTTGACTGCTGTAGCCGATAGCAACACACAACAATAGACACCTAGTCCAATCGCATCTTCGCCACGGCGCTGTGGCGCATCAGGCTAATGATCAATGTCGAGAATCTCCGTTCCTGCACGACGCAGACGATGCTGAGAATAAAGGCAGAGCTTTATGTCCCCTGACGTGAACGTCACATGACATAGAGTGCTGCCTTTTTCTGTATCAAGCAAAATGGAAGGGGGTGATGCGCTTCGGATCAACGCGCGATGTCATTGTAAGTTGCTGGAGGCCCTCAACGAGGGCCAGACGCCAGTCGGGGCGAGTACACCCCGACACATGCATCGAGTGGTTCCAATTTTGGGAGGACGAAGGTTCATGGAAAAGAAGAGAATTGCGCGTCGGCAGTTTCTCGTTTATTCCGGCTTGGCCACCGCCGGAACGGTCCTCGCGGCTTGTCAGCCCCAGGTCGTCGAGAAGATCGTTAAAGAGACCGTGCAAGTCGAAGTCGAAAAGGTCGTCAAAGAGACCGTGGTGGTGAAGGAAGAAGTTCAGAAAGAAGTCACCAAGGTCGTCGAGAAGGTCGTCGAAAAGCAAGTCGGCGGCATCAAGAACGTGCCCCGCGAGAAGACGCTCATCATCTACTTTGGCGGCACCGGCGGCACCTGGAGCCGCGGCGGCGTCTGCAACCCCTATGCGATTTCGGGTTGGACCCACCAAGATGGTGACGCAGCCGCCATCGAAGGCTGCCAGTACTACTCGGCCTTTGCTGACAAGTTCATGCCCTGGCTGGTCGAAAAAGAGACCTGGAGCGCCGATTACAAAGAGCTCAAGCTGGCGGTGCGCAAGGGTGTGGAGTGGAGCGATGGCGAGCCGTTCACGGCCAAAGACATCGTCTTTACGATGAACATGCTCATCCAGTACGCGCCCAAGTTGCGCAACTCGGGCCGCGTGAAGGAATGGGTCAAGGAAGTCAAGGCCACCGACGATTATACCGTGGTCATCACCTTCAACTCGCCGCAGCCGCGCTTCTACTTTGACTATCTGACCTTCAAGTTCGACACGGGCATCTATATCATCCCCGAGCACATCTACAAGGACGTGGAAGACGTTACTACCTTCACGTTCTTTGATGTGGACAAGGGTTGGCCCGTGGTCACCGGCCCTTACAAGTACACCTATTTCACCAACATGCAGAAATTCTTGGATCGCCGCGATGATTGGTGGGCGGGCAAGACGGGCTTTGCCATGCGGCCCGAGCCCGAGCGCATCCTGGTCATCCCCATGGCCGACGACACCAAGGCCGCGCAGTTGTGCATCAACAACTCGGTGGACGCCTGCCTCGACCTGCGCCCGAACACCATCAAGACGATCCTGGAGCAGAACCCGAAGGTCTTTGCTCACACGATGAAAAAGCCCCCCTACGGCTACATTGACTGGTGGCCAAACCATATGGGCTTTAACATCAACGAGCCGCCCTTCAACAGCGCCGACATCCGTTGGGCCATCAGCTATGCGATTGACCGCCAGACGGCGATCAACGTGGCCTATGGCGAGAACGCCGGCACGCCCACCAAGCTGCCCTTCCCCGATTACAAGCCTTTGCAGCCGTTCTTTGAGGCTATCAAGGACTTGATGGCGCAGTACCCGACCAACGAGTACAACCTCACCAAGTCGGCCGAACTGATGGAAAAGCAAGGCTACAAGAAGGATAAGGACGGCTTCTGGGCCAAAGACGGCAAGCGCTTTGCCTTTGGCTTGGGCGGCTGGCAGATCCATGCCGACATCGGCCCCGTGCTGGCCGAAATGCTGCGCCAGGGCGGTTTCGAGGTGGACTTTAACATGGCCGCCGACCACAGCCAGCGCGCTTCTATCGGCGAGCCGGGCTACGCGTGGTTGACGGGCCATGGCGGCTCCGTCGGCCCCGACCCCTTCCTGACGCTCGACCTGTACACTTCGGACAAGTCGGCCAAGACCGGCGAGCCTTCGAACACCTGGTGGCGTTTCGAGAACAAAGAGTACGACGCCATCGTCAACGAAATGGCCACCGTGCCGATGGGCGACCCGAAGGTGAAGGAGCTGTTCGTCAAGGCCATGGAGATCTGGCTGCGCGAGCTGCCCAGCATCCCGCTCATCCAGTGGTTCCATCGCATCCCGATGAACTTTACCTACTGGGAGGGCTGGCCAACCGAGGAGAATCCGTACCTCAACGGCGCTTTCTGGCACCTGACCTTCCCGCGCATTCTGGATCAATTGAAGGCTGTCAAGGCGTAACCTGCCCGCTCACAGGGGCGCATCGCGCGATGCGCCCCTGTGCTCGAAGGCAAGGCCCCGTAGG
>CAZYPJ010000406.1:0-551 GCA_964649365.1 uncultured Anaerolineales bacterium
CCTCTTGTACCACGAAAAAGAATGGGGGCCTGGCGATGTGCTCATTCTGGGGCCGACGCCGCTCTTTTTGGGGTATGTGGCTGAGGTGCTGCCCTTGCTCGGCGAGCGGAAGATTCCGCAATACTCCTTTGATGACTGGGCGCTCGAACGCCTAGGGGCCGGGGCCGCTTACCAATCTTTGGAGGATTCACTCGAGTTCCTGCTCGATGCGGACACGCCGCTGGAGCAAAGGATTCAGCACGTCCAGAACGCGCGGAACAAGGGATCTCTGGCGATGGCCGAGTTGATTGATCGCTACGTGAACGAGCTGTTTGAAGATGCCGTGAGCAAGCTCCAGCCGTTGCGGTGCATCTATCAGCCGCGCATAGGAACCCAGCGCGAAGGCCGTTCGTCGCTCGTCGCCGAGCGAGACGTGGCAACATTGGGCGAGATCGTGCGCCGTGTGCAAGACCAACCACTCAACCTACGGCGCGAGAAGGTCGAGGCGCTTCTGAGCCAAGAGATCAGCCGTGAGCTTGGGCGCAAGGTGGACGACCCTAACGAGCGCAAAC
>CAZYPJ010000406.1:561-2872 GCA_964649365.1 uncultured Anaerolineales bacterium
TGGAAGAGAGCATACAACAGCAAGTTCGGGCCTATTTTCAAGAATGGCGCAGCCTCAATGTGTTGGTGGCCTATCGGCGCTTGCTGCGCGATACGGCCCTATTGCGGCGCCTGGGCGCCGGCCTATTCTCCGAGCGCGATCTCGAGTTCCTGGCGCTCGACGTCCCAACGCAAACTCGCCCGTTTCGCCCTTGCGACCTAGCTCCCCTGCTCTACCTGAAGCTGCGGCTCGACGGCCCGGGCGAGGCGCGTTACGCCCACATTGTGGTGGATGAAGCCCAAGACCTCCCCCCACTCCGCCGCCTTCGAACAGCCGCCTCTCCAACGATCCATCCGCACAAGCTACCGCTCTACGCAAGAGATCAGCGCCTATTCGACCCGCCTGCTTGAGCGCGTTCATCATCGAGACGACCTGATGGCCATTCCCATCGCTCGTTCCGGGCCTCAGCCTGCGCTGCACCATGTCAAGGATTTCCGCAAACTCGTTCACCAGGTTCACGATCTGGTCGTGCAAGAGCAAGGGCAAGGGCGTCGGTCCATCGCCATTGTCTGCAAGACGCTGGCAGCCAGCCGGAAAATGGCCGAGGCCCTGCAAGGAAATGGCTTGAGCGGTTGCAACCTGCTCGACCGCCGCGACCAGCGCTATGGCGGTGGGGTGGTGGTCATCCCAGCGTGCTTGACAAAGGGGCTAGAGTTCGATGCCGTCATTGTGGCCGGGGCTGACGCGCGCACCTACCCGCTAGGCCAGATCAGCATGAGGCTGCTCTATGTCGCGATCACGCGGGCCTCGCACAGCCTCCATATCTGCTGGGAAGGCAACCTGACACCCTTGCTCAATGACGAGTCTGACCTCGAGATGGGCACTCTGCTAGACGCTTGCGCTGCGCCCAAGCCGGTGACGGTGGCCGAGTTTGCCAAGCAGCGAGCCATCGGCAATACAGACGGGCTGATTGAGCGGCTCGCAAAAGCGGGCAAGCTTTACCTTCTCAGGGATGGCCGCATAGACGCATCGCTCTTGGCGCTGATCAACGCCCGCTACGAGCGCGAGCGCGAAAGTCAAGAGGTCGAGATTCCACCGCTTCCCCCCGACGTGATCAACGAGATGCAGCAGTGGATCAACGACGTCATGCAAGACCGCAGCGCCGATATGATCGCCGCCGGCGCACAATTACAGCTTGCTTACGGTCTGTTGCGTAACCATCTGCGGAGCTTGGGCCTGGCCCCCGAAGATGGGGAGAGCGACGCGTTGCAGCAGGCCGTAGCGTTGAGCCGCTTTCTCTATGCGACCCGAAACGGCCTGTTTACGCCAGGCGCCGGGCGGTGGACGACGCGGTCGCGCGCTGTGGAGGCCGCCGAGCCGCGCCTCCAAGAGCAAGCCAACCGCATCCTCGACCGGTTCATTGATTATGGATTGATCCAGGTGGATCGTATCGGGGAACGCATGCAACTGCGCGTGGCCCAAGAATGGGCTGCCGGGCTGGCCGAGATTGCGCTCGGCGGATCGCCGGAACAATGGGATCGCGACCTATGCGCCGACTTGCCCGAGTTCCCTGGCCTGTGGGACGCATTGGCCCCTTGTTGGAGCGGAACAGGAAGGTAGCATTATGTCTGAATCCAGCCTGAAATCCAGGTTGCAGCAATATGCTCAAGAGGCAGCCGAGAACAACCGGCGGCTCGATGACGCCCTGGCTGCTCTCGATGGGCGAATCAGCGAGGTGCAAGACGATATTCGGCGGCTCCATCAAGAGGTAGCGCGGCTGGAGGCCGAACGCCGCGAGCGTATGCGCGAGCGCGCGCTGCTAGACGAGCGACGATATGAGGGGTTGGGGGCGCTGGCGCAAGAAGCCCTGGAAGAAAGTCGGGAAGCGCTCCAAGCCGCCGCGGCAAGAGTTGATGCGATCAAGCGCCTAGAGCAACAACGCGACGCCATGCTCGGCGCCGACCCAGAACTGGCCGAGCGATACGTCGAATATGTGGCCTATGAGGCCAGCGGAGGAGCAGAGGCCCAACGCTTCTCACCCTCTTACCGGCGCGCCCTCGAAGAATGCCATCGCCTCCTTCGGGAGCGCCTCACGCCTTACTTGGATATTCTCAAGCGCCTGGAAGATGCCTCGCGCCCCCAAGAGATGCGCGTGCAGATCGTTTTCGCGCATGATGCGCCGGACGACGAGATGCACTGGATATTACCTTTGGCGCCAGAAACGCGCCCCGATGATCCAGAGTCTCTCGCCCAAGTCAGCCAGCCGTTCATGGCTCGCCTCACACAGATGAACGCGCAGCCTGAATGGTACTTCGCGGAGATACTGCTCGAT
>CAZYPJ010000406.1:2882-3533 GCA_964649365.1 uncultured Anaerolineales bacterium
GCCTGCTGCGGGGTGCGAGGCATGGGTCACCCAGGGCCTGGCGGAAGCCGGCTGGTTTGCGGGCGTGCATTGGGTCGTGGAGGGGGCGACGGCGCCGCTCGCCGTGTGGCCGATGGGCAAACCCGTTCTACCGGCCCCCTCTGTGGAGCAAGCCTATGTTGAACCGCCCCTAGCGGAAGCCGACCTACGCGACGCGCCGCCCATTGCGCCCAATCTCGACGTTGTGCGCCCCAAGTTCCTAGGCAACAATTGGTTCACGCCAGAGGATATCGCCGCGTGGGAGCGACCGCATAGAACGAGCGAGACCAGCCAATGGACGACCCAGGGGAGGCGGCTGCGCACGATGGTGATGCGCTTGCTGGCCCAGGGCATTGTGGGGGAATCGGCCCTCGCGCCCGACGCGCTGTGGCAGGGCATGCCTCCCGAACACGCAATGGCCCTACAACGAGGTATCGAAAAGCTGGCAGAAGAGGGCCTAATTGTTCAACGCCAGGGCGATGGTGCGCTCAGCCTCAGCCTGAGCCTGGAACACGCCGACCTCATCGAGGAATTGATCAACCGCGACGTGTCGCCGCGCCTGGAACCGCTCATCAACGACCCGCCCACGAGCGCAGCCCGCGCTGGCGCTTGACAGCCTCCGCAATCGCGGAT
>CAZYPJ010000407.1:0-3516 GCA_964649365.1 uncultured Anaerolineales bacterium
TCATCATCCTACTGCTCGTGATGATGGGCATGTTCCTGTTCTTTGTCCCGCTGGCGCTATTCGGGGGCGCGGCCCGCAGCGAAGTGCACAAGATCAACGCCGACCTGCAACTGGCCCAGGCCAACCTGGAGGCGCTCAAGACGCCCGGCCCCGAGGCCCAGGAACTGCTCAAGCAGCTCGCCGATATGCAGGCTTCCATTGCCGCCATCAACCAGGTCTATGCCGGCATCCTCTCCGGCTGGGTGGATTGGCCCGCCGTGATGGAGGCCATCGCCGATTTCAACCCCGACCGGCTCTATCTCTCCTCGCTGGCCCAGCAGGGGACGCAGGTCACGCTCAACGGGCGGGCCGATAGCGACGCGGTGGTCGTCTCGTATGCCCGCTCGCTGGAAGAGACGGGGCTGTTCTCGCGGGTGGTGGTGCGCTCGATCCGCGCGCTGGATGTGCCCTTTGCCACGCCCGCCGGCGTCGGGCCGGGCGGCGTCATCACTCCTGGTGTGCCATTGACGCCCACGCTCACCGCCACCCCCACGCCCGACCTGCGCGATTCCTTCGAGCCGGACGATTTCGCCCCCAAAGAGATCTATTTGGCGCAGTCGCAGACGCGCAACTTTCACCCCCTCTACGACGTGGATACAATCAAGTTCCTGGCCAAAGCCGGGCGGCTCTATCGCGTCTCGACCACCGGCCTGACGGAGGGGGTGGACACCTTTCTCAGCGTGACGGTCGGCCCTGCCACCTACACCAACGACGACCGCGCCCCCGCCGATGTCAGCTCGGAGGTGTCGTTCCGCGTGGCCGCCACCTATGATATGGACGCCCTCATCACCGTGACCAACCGGGGCAAATACGGCCCCGATTCCAGCTATACCATCACCATCATCGAGGATATTCCCAGCGCCACGCCCGTGCCTTCGGCCACGGGCCAGCCTACCTCCCCCCCCACTGAGACGCCCACGCCCACCATCACGCTCACCTCCACGCCCATCCCGTCCATCACCTACACGCCCGACTTGCGCGACGCCTACGAGCCGGACGACGCGGAGGCCAAGTCCATCGCCCTGGGCGAGACCCAGTCGCACAACTTTTACCCCAACAACGACGTGGACAAGGTGCGTTTCATCGCCAAGGGCGGGCGCTATTATCGGGTGTACACCTCCGACCTGGTCACGGGGGTGGATACGCTGATCGTGGTGACGGTCGGCGGCCAATCGTACACCAACGACGACCGCGCCGCCGGCGAATCGGCCAGCGAGATCTCGTTCCAGGTGGCCTCGCTCAACGACATGGAAGCGATTGTGGATATCTACAATCGCGGCTTGTATGGCGCGGATTACGGCTACAAAATAACCGTGGCCGAGGTGGTGGTGGCGCCCTCGCCCACGCGCACCACCGCGCCCAGCCTCACGCCCACCCCTGCGCCCACGTCCACGCCCGACCTGCGCGACGCCTACGAACCCGACGATGCGGCGCCCAAGGCCATCTCGGTGGGCGACACGCAGACGCACAACTTTTACCCGCTCAACGACGTGGATAACGTCACTTTCCTGGCCAAGGCCGGGCGCTCGTACAAGGTCGTCACCGCCGATCTGGCCCTGGGGGCCGATACGCTCATCAACGTCTATCTCAACGGCGCGCTATGCAGCGGGTGCGCCAACGACGACCGCGCCCCCGGCGACCCCGCCTCCGAACTGGTGTTCACCGTGGGCGCGACGGATCAGGTGGCGGTGGTGCAAATCCTCAACCGGGGGCAGTTCGGGCCGGGCTATAGCTACAAAGTCACCGTGACCGAGGTCTCGACCACGCCCGCGCCTACCGCCACGCCTGTGAACCTGGGCGACGCTTACGAGCCGGACGATACCGACGCCAAGTTCATCGCCCTGGGCGAGACGCAGGGGCACACGTTCTATCCCCAGGGCGATATTGACCGGGTCAAGTTCCTGGCCAAAGCGACGCGCTACTACCAGGTCTATACTTCGGGCCTGACGCTGGGGGTGGACACCAAGATCTCGGTCTATCTCAACGGCACATTCTACGCCGAAAGCGACGACCGCGCCCCCGGCGACCTCAGCTCGACGGTGGGCATCCTGGTCGGGTCGGGCGGCGATGTATGGGTGGAGGTCGTCATCGAGAACCGGGGCGATTACGCCACCAGCCGCTCGTATTCGATCACCGCCGTGGAATACGCCCTGACGCCCACGCCCAGCGCCATGAACCTGCGCCGTGGGCCGGGGCTGGCGGCGTGGTTTGAACCGTTGGGGCGGCGGGTATGGGCGGCCCAACAGGAGCAGCCCCCCGCGCCGCAGCCAGCGCAACCCGAACAGCCCACCCAGCCGGCGGCCCAACCGGCCCCGGCAGGCAAGGCCGTCGAGTTTGTGATCGTCCTGGAACTCAAGCTGGAGGAGCCGCCGCCCACGCCTACGTCGCCGCCCACGCCTACGCTGCCTCCGACGGCGGTCCAGCCCACGCCCACGCAGGAGCAGTAGCATGAACAGCACGGTCAGCAAAATCCTAGATTTCCTACGCGCCAACGAACGCATCCTCACCTATGTGAGCCTGGCGATGATCGTCGTCATCGGGCTGGCGTTCGTGATGTTTTACCAGTTGGTCGTCGCGCCCCAGTTGGCCCTGCGCGAGGATTTGCTCAACCAGTTGACCCTGACGCAGCGCGATCTGAACAAGCAAAAGCAGGCCGACCCCTGGGCGCCCGAAAAGATCCAGCGCCAGATTGACGCCGCCAAGACCGAATACGAACAGGCGGCGGGCATCTTTATGACCGAATCCGAGGCCGCCGGCGTGCTCGACCAGCTTTACCAATACGCCGACGACGCCGGCATCACCGTGGTCACGTTGGAGGGCGAGCCGAACCTGGAGGGCGAGGCCCAAAAGGCCGAGGGCTATGACGTGCGTCTCTTTCGCATGGAGGTGTCGGGGCGCTTTGCCGACCTGATGGATTTCGTCACCCGGATTGACGAAGCCAAGCAAAAGAGCGTGCGCATCTCGAACGTCAACATCCCCGAGGGGGTTGACCCGCACACCCTCACGCTGGATATTTCGCTCTACACCTCGCCCTATGCGGCCTCCAAGACCGGCCCGCTCTCGCTCGACAACGAGATCACCCCGGAGACGCTCAACCAGCTCTCCAACTCGTTGGAGGACGCCTGGAACGCCGGCCAGTGGGAGCGGGCCATCGGCGCGGCCAACCAGTTGTTGGCGCTCAACCCGGGCGACGCCGATCTGCTCGGGCGATTGTACATGGCCCGCGTCAATTGGGGCTATGATCTGCTGTCGCGGGGCGACCAGGCCGGGGCCGTCGCCCAGTTCAACCTAGCGCTGATGGTGCGTCCCGATGGAGCCGAGGCCCTCGATGGCCTGCAAAGGGCCGCGCCAGCCACGCCAGTCGGCGCCGCGCCCACGCCCACCAGCATGTTGGTGCGCCCAGCCGGTTGGCCCACCGACCGCCCCTGGCCGCCCAACCAGTAGCGCCTTGGCCGCCAAGAGACGGCTACGCGGACC
>CAZYPJ010000408.1:0-3512 GCA_964649365.1 uncultured Anaerolineales bacterium
AGGCGCCGCTGGCGACGACCACCGAGTTCACCACCGGCAGGGCGATGATGATGAACAGATAAGTCATCTCGCGGATGGGGATGGGGTCGGTGCGGTAGCGCAACACCGAAAAGATGGCGAACAGCCCGCACCCCCCGCCCCCCCCCAACTCGGACGAGCCGAGCAGCGAGAGCACAAAATAGATGATGGTGTTGAACGCCAGGAAGGTAAAGACGTACTTTTTTTCTCGCGTGCGCGGATAATAGATGAACCGCACGATCAGAAACGCAATGGCCAGGTTCAGCAGCGCCCCCACGATCAAGGCGGCGGCCTCGTTAAGCATGAATGTCACCCCGCATGATGTGATCTACCCGCCGGATGGCAGGCTTGAAGCGATTGTGCTTGACCTCGGGGCGCAGCATGGCCAGCCCCACGCAATACTTGCTGAACGAGGCGGGCCGCAGCCCCAGCGCCCGCATCTGCGCGATCAGTTCCGACCCGCGATCCACGCTCTCCTGCTTCACCTCGGCCACCACGATCTCGCCCAGCGAGACGCTCTGCTCGCCCAGGCGGTAGCTGAGGTGCAGGTCAAAGGTGGCGCGTTCGGGGCGGCGCTTGCTCACCAGCGTGAGGCGCGAAAACTCGTTCCACAGGGTAGATTGTAGCGGGCGCGCGCCGTCCGGCTCGACGGCATCCACAAAGCGGCTGGCCTCGGGCGTGAGCTGGGTCAGCAGGGCCTCGGTGCGGATGCGGTCTTTGATGGTGCGCCCGTGGATGTTCCGGCGTTTGACCTCGAAAAAGGCGGCGTCCGAATCGAGATACCAGCGGCTGCGCACCTTGTACCGATCGGCCCGGCCCCTGTGGTGGCTGGCGTAGAGGTCGAGGTCGGGCGTATCGAAATAGAGCGTGGCGTAGCGGCAGAGCCGCACCCCCTCCACCTCCAACACGCGGTAATCGTCCACTAGCGCCTCCAGCACGTAGGGCAGGTCGGCCAGGCTGAGCACGTATTTGGTGTCCACCCGGTTCATCAGCGCGGCGGCGTCCAGCTCGGCCAGGCTGATCGGCTCGAAACACTCGAGGATGGGCAACGTGTAGCGCGGGCGCGCGCTGGCGGACGTAGGCTCGTCGAGCGCGACCGGGTCGAGCGCGCAACAGGCGCTCATCCGGGCCGCCTCTCCACAGGGCGTAAGCTGCATCTCGCCGATCCTCCGTCGTGTCCTGATCTCTGTGGCCATTGTAGCATAGGATTGTTTAGCCATTATGAAGGCGATATGAGGATGTTGTTGGCGTCGCAATGTGGGCGCGGTAGGGGCGCGAACCATCGCGCCCGCACGCGGGGGCGGCAAGTCGCCGTGGGGAATCCGAATGGGCGCCGTGTGGGCGCGAACCATCGCGCCCACAGGCGGGCGGCGGCAAGTCGCCCTTGGTCGTGGAATTTTGTCGGCGCGCCGCAATCACACGGCGCGCGACATCAACAGCTCGTCGTAATACACGCCCTCGTGGAGGATGGTCTGGGGGTCTACGCCATAGACGGTGAACCCGCAGCGGGTGTAGCAACGGATAGCGGGCGCGTTGTGGGTGGCCACGCCCAGCTTGGCCACCACCACGCCATGCCCCCGCGCCCAGGCCAGGCATTCGCTCAGCAACGCTTCGGCCACATGCCGGCCCCGCCAACCGGGGCGAACGTACACACCCCAGATAAACGCCGCGTGGCGCGTCTTGGGCCAACGCTCGCGCTCCAGGCCCGCCATGCCGATCAACCCGCCGCCCGCCTCGGCGACGGCGATCATCCCTTCCTCCCCCGCCTCGTTGCGCGCGATGCGCTCGGCCCACGCCTCCGGCGGCTCGGCGGCGGTCTTGGCGGGGTCGGCGCCGAACGCGATGGGGTTGCCGGTCAGCGCCTCTAGGCGCAGTTCGCGCAGCGCCGCCGCGTCGTCCAGCGTCGCCGCGCGGATGATAATCTCTCCCTGGGGAGCATGGATCGTTTCGTTCATCTATCCCTCACCATCGTGCTTTTAACACGGAATAAACGGAAGACACGGAAAGTGCAATAAGAGATTCCTTTCTGTGTCTTCCGTTTGTTCCGTGTATTCCGTGTTCAATTCTCATCCTTGCAGCCGCCGCGTCAGCGCGCCCAATTCGGCGGCGGCCAGATGGGCCGGATGATACCGCAAGCCGCCGCGCGGCGCAACCCGGGGAAAACACACAAAGGCTTGGACGTGGATGAACGCAGAACAACGCGAATAGATGATGCTTCAGATATGCGCGCTTCTCCGCGTTCATCCGCGTCCCGAATCTCCGGTTCCCTTGCCCCCGCCCGCGATTGCGCTTATACTGGCCGCATTCTACGACAAGGGGGCCAGCATGTCCCTTTCGCACCGCGAGCGCGTGCGCCTGGCGCTGGCGCATCAACCTACCGACCGCATCCCCATCGCCATGGTGTGCTCGGGGATCAACCCGCCCGCTCGCGCCGCACTGGCCGCTTACCTGGCCCGCGAGCGGGGGCTGACGGTAGAGGCGTACCTCGCGCCGCTGCTCGACATCGCCGCCATCGCGCCGCCCTACGTGGGGCCGCCCTTGGCCGAGGGCGAAGATCTGTGGGGCGTGCGCCGCGCGCCGGTGAGCTATGGCCTCGGCGCATACGACGAGATCATCCATTACCCCCTGGCCGAAGCGCAAACCGAGGCCGACCTCGACCGGCGCCGCTGGCCAAGCCCCGACTGGTACGATTACGCCGCGCTGCCCGGGCGCATCGCCGCGCTGCAAAAGAGCGCCCCGGGCGGCCCGCTCTGCCTGATGCTCAGCCCCGGCGGCAACCTGTTCGAAACGAGCTGGTACATGCGCGGGTTCGAGCGTTCGTTCATGGATCTGGCCCTCAACCCCGACCTGTTCCACGCCATCATGGAGCGCGTCGCCGAGATCTACATCGCCTTTTGCCGCCGGGCGCTGGCGGCGGCGGGCGGCGCCATTGACCTGGTGTTCACGGCGGATGACATCGGCTCGCAGCGGGGCCTGCTGATGAGCCTGCCCATGTGGGAAGAGCACCTGAAGCCGTACCACGTGCGGCTCAACGCCGCCATTCACGAATTCGGCGCCAAGGTCATCTACCACACCGACGGCGCGGTGATGGAGGCCGTCCCCGGCCTGATGGATATGGGCGTGGATGTGTTGCAGGCGCTGCAATTCGACGCGGCGGGGATGGACCCCGTGATCTTGAAGGAACGTTACGGCGACCGGCTCTGCTTCGAGGGGGGCGTGAGCGTGCAAAAGACGTTGCCCTTTGGCCGCCCCGAGGACGTGCGCCGCGAGGTGCGCGAGCGCATCGCCGTGCTGGGGCGCGGCGGCGGTTACATCCTCGGCCCGGCCCACGCCATCCAGGCGGGAACCCCGCCCGAAAACATCGTCGCCCTGTTCGATACCGCAGAGGGCGGGGGCATAGGCGTTAACTTGGGGGTTTGCTAGAGCCGCCAGCCGCTAAAACGCTTGGTGTGAAATGGCGTTCGGAGATGAAAGGAAGGTGGGCGTCGCGCGGG
>CAZYPJ010000409.1:0-3506 GCA_964649365.1 uncultured Anaerolineales bacterium
GGACGCGGATTCCATGTAAAGGTATCCGCGTCCTTCCGCGTTCATCCGTGTCCTAGCCTCTGTTCCTTTGTGATAGTATCTCGTTACGACTGCCGAGCACGGCCGCTTAGAAAATCAACAAAGTTATCGCGGTTGATAATCTGCACCCGCGCTTCGGGATAGGCCGAGATAAAGGCGCGTTGCGCCGCCGGGCGCGCCTCGCCCTGCCATTTGAATTCATAACCCTCCAGATGGCCGCCCCATTCCTCGATGCAATCAATCTCGTGCTGCTCGTGCGTGCGCCAAAAATAGCTAGTTACTTGGCGCCCTGCGTAAGCGTTCGCCTTGCGCCGTTCCGCCACGATATAGTTCTCCCATAGCTGCCCCACATCGTTGCGCAAGGTCAGCGGGTTGAAATTACGGATCAAGCTGTTGCGCACGCCGTTATCGTAAAAGTAGTAGCGCGCGTTTTTGGTGATCTCTTTGCGCAAGTTGCGCGCAAACCCCTGCACGCGAAACAACACAAACACCTTTTCCAGCAGATCGAGATACCGATTCACCGTCTGCCAGTTCATCCCCAGGGTCTTGGCCAGTTCCGAAACCGATACCTCTTGGCCGATCTGAAAGGCGAGCAGCCGCAGCAAATCAACGATGCGGTCCGCGCGGCGCACGCCTTCGAGCACTAGGATGTCACGATAGAGATACGAGCCGACCAGTTCATCGAGCAGGCGCTCGCGTTGAGGGGCCGATTCCTCGGTGATGATCGTGGGATACCCGCCCCACACTAGCCAGCGTTCCAGTTGCGCCCGCGCCTCGAACGCGCCCACAGTGTGCGCCAACTCACCATAGCTGATCGGGTAGAGCGTGAAAGTGAGCTTGCGGCCTGTAAGCGGCTCGCTGATCTGGTTGGCCAGGTCGAACGAAGCCGAGCCAGTGGCGAGGATGCGCGCTTGGGGATAGTTATCTACCATGATCTTGAGATTCAGGCCGATGTTGGCCACGCGTTGCGCCTCGTCAATGACGAGCAGGTCGCAACCGCTGACCAGATCGCCCAGAACGCGCCGATCCTGGCTGGCCAGCGCCTCGCGATAGGCCAACTCATCGGCGTTGATATAGCGGTTAACGCCGGGGAGGCGCTCCATCAGGTCCTGCGTCAGGGTGGTTTTACCCACCTGGCGGGGGCCATAGAGCACCAGCACCTTGCCGGGAATGAGATACTGAGCAAGTTGATCGAGGAGAATACGATATATTTTCATAATTTGATTATATCGTACCGTGAGAGTTTTGGCAAATTCATATGGTTATCGCACTATGCCCACTGCGCTACATACAGCAAGGCCAGCGAGGGCGCATGACCTTTCCAGGTAGGAGAGAAATGCGTGTAGCCTCTTGACAGATCTCGTATTATGTGCTAATATATGAACATCGAATATGATACATTTGATGTTTAAGGAAATATCCATGAAGGTAACTACGTTCGAAGGAACCGTCGAGGAATACGCTGCTTATCTCAAACTCACGCGCGAGATGGCAAGCCAGCCCGCCGATGCGCCGCGCGACCTGCCCGCGCCATCGGAGCCGCCCCAGGGCGCCAGCCAAGCTCTGGTCGAGTTCCTGATCCACGTCATCAAGCGGCGCGGCATCCCCTATGGCCAGCGTGATGTGTTCGCCGCCCTCTATGAGGCCGGCGATCGCGGGCTGACGGGGGCCGAACTGGCCGCCAAGACGAACCGTACCCGTCGCCAGCTCGTAGGCGTGCTGGGCGCTTTCGGCAATCGCATCGGCAACACCCCCGGCGCTGAGACGCCCGAAAAGCTGGGCCGCCCGGGCCATTCGGGCATCGGCCTGTGCCTGGACATCACCCCCACCGATGACGGCGGCTGGCGCTATCGTATGTTGCCCGAATTGCGCGCCGCGCTGGAGCAGATCGGCTTTGTCAAATCAGGCCCGAATAATGAATCGCCCCAATCCGCAAAGGAGTCCGATGCAGAACATGAACAGTGAAGTCGAAGCCCAAGCGCTCGTCGAATCGGTCTTGCCAACGGAATATCGCCGCAAAGACTACCTGGCGATTTTTGCCGATATGATCGCGCTCGCAAACACCTACGGCCCAGGCAAATGGGGCGTCAAATGCCTGAGCGATAGGATACGGCTTCATGTAGGGCCTGTCATTATCGCCACGTTGGTCGGCGATCACATTTGGCTCGCACTGGATGAGGTGGCAGCGTGTACCTCCGCCGAGATCAAAACCCTGATAGAAGAGGGAAGCTGGCGCTGGGATGAAACCGAATACCCCAGGTACCCGCTGATCGGCTCTCGAAATGGGCATCTGTCGCCGACCAGCGACCATGCCAAAATTTGGCAGAAACTCCGCCCGATGCATCGCGAAGCCATCAAGAACGCTACGTTGCAAAGAAAAATAGATCGAGCGACCGCAAAAGATCACTGCCCCCCGATGATAGAGTATATCCGCAAGGCCCTTGGGCGTCCTTTGCCCGAGCCGTTCTACCGCTAGACTCCAGCATCACGGCCAACTTGATGAAAGCGAGCGCCGAGAAGGTTCTCGGCGCTCGCCTCGTTTCCGTCGTGTCATAGCCTCAGTTTCCCAACCGCGCTTTGCGCGTCAAGCGTCGTCGGGCGCAGGTGGAAACCGCGCATACAATTACTCCGTGTACCCTTCAATCCGTTGATACTCCCTCGCCCACGGCGGATCCTGGATCAGCAGCCCGGCGTCGGGGTCGGGCGAAAGGTCGGGCTGGGGGTACAAGCGCCAGCCGTCGCCATCCAATGGGTCGGTGTAGCCGCAGGAGCGATAATAGTCGAACAGCCCTCGCCGCATGATCGCCGCATCCTCGCGGCAGAACGTCACCCCGGCGCGGTTGCGCGTCTCGTCGGGGTCGTGCAGCCGATCCATCAGGAACTCGCGACGGTCGGGAGCGGAGTAGAAATACTTCCAGCGGCGGTTGAGCGCCATATAGACCCCCGCCGGCCCGCGCTGATACTGACTATAGATCGTGCGGTCGGCGTATTGTCCGGCGGCGAGTTCCGCCAGGTCGCAGCCATCCAGGAGAGCGCCATCTCCAGGAGCGCCAGCATCCTGCTGGCCCGCTTGCCGCCTGGAAGGCGGCGCTCCAGCGGCGAGCAGCGTGGGAAAGATATCCACCAGGCTGGCGGGCGCATCGCACACGGCGCCCTGGGCGAACCGCTCCGGGTAGCGCGCGATCAGCGGGATGCGCGCCGCCGAATCGAGCATGGAGCGCTTGCCATAGCACCCGTAATCGCCCAGCAACTCGCCGTGGTCGGCGGTGAACACGATCAGGGTGTTATCGAGCTGCCCGGTCTCTTCTAGCGCCGCAATCATTCGGCCCACCTGGTAATCAATGAACGAGATGCAAGCGTAATAGTAGGCGATGGCGCAGCGTAGCAGGTTCAGGTCGGCCCCCTGGTCGCGATACTTGTAGCGATTCTGCACCCTCATCATATAGGTTTGCAACGCCTCGTAGCCCTCGGGGCGCTTGGGCAGGGGC
>CAZYPJ010000410.1:0-3491 GCA_964649365.1 uncultured Anaerolineales bacterium
CGGCGGCTTTTCAACACGGAATACACGGAAACAACGGAAAAAACGGACAGAGGACACGGATCAACGCGGAAAGGCGCGGATCATCTCCAGATCATCCGCGCCCCTCTGTGTTTATCCGTGTCCCAAAACCCCGGTCACGAGGCAACGCGTTCTCATCTGTGGTAACCCGCTCTATGGCCTGGCGTCCCGTAGCGCCGCCCCTCGTGGGCGGCAGGGCGGGCACAAGGGCCGCGACGACAAACCCCATACCCTACCCCCTAATCCCCATCCAACACCGCCCGCACGCGGGCGACGAAATCGGGCAGGGAGAAGGGCTTTTGGATGAACGCCTCGCCCTGGGCCAGCACGCCGTGCGGGGCGATGACCTCGTCGGCATAGCCCGACATGTAGAGCGTTTTCATCTCGGGGCGAACCGCCGTCAGGCGCTTGCTCAAGGCCGGGCCGTTGAGGTCGGGCATTACCACGTCGGTCACCAGCAGGTGAATCTCGCCCGAATGGGCGGCGGCGATGGTCAGCGCCGCCTGGCCGTTGCGCGCATCGAGCACGGTGTAGCCCTGGCGTTGGAGCAATTGCCGCGCCAACACGCGCACCTGGTCTTGATCCTCCACCAGCAGGATAGTCTCACTGCCGCGCGGGGGCCGGGCCGCGTCGCGGGCCGGGCCGCCTTCGGCCAACGGCTCGCCGGCGCGGGGGAAATAGAGGCGGAAGGTGCTGCCTAGGCCCGGCTCGCTGTAGGCAGTGATGTGGCCGCCGTGCTGCTTGACGATGCCATAGACCGTGGCCAGGCCCAGCCCCACGCCCTTGCCCACCTCTTTGGTGGTGAAGAACGGCTCAAAGATGTGGGCTAGGGTGCGCTTGTCCATCCCCACGCCGGTGTCGCTCACCGTCAACAGCACATAGGGGCCGGCGGTCACGCCCTCGTGGGCTTGGGCGTATTCCTCGTCCAGCGTCAGCGCCGAGGTTTCCAGCGTCAGCGCCCCGCCCTGGGGCATGGCGTCTTGGGCGTTGACCGCCAAGTTGAGGATGGCCTGCTCGATCTGCCCCACGTCGCCCGAGATGGCGCCCAGGCCGGGGGTGAGGTGGGTCTCGATAGCGATGTTTTCGCGCAGGGTGCGGCGCAGCATGTTGTAGAGATTTCCAACCACCCGGTTGAGGTCGAGCGGCTGCATGACGAGGTTCTGTCGCCGCGCAAAGGCGAGCAGTTGGCGCACCAGGTCGCGGGCGCGCTCGGCGGAAAGGACGATCTCGTCCAGTTCCATGCGGTGTGGATCGTCGGCGGGCAGGTCGTCGCGCAGCAGTTGGCCATAGCCCAGGATGGGGGTGAGGGTGTGGTTGAGGTCGTGGGCCACGCCGCCGGCCAACATGCCGATGGATTCCAGCCGACGCGCCTGCGCCAGTTGTTCCTCCAGGCGAAGGCGGTCGGATTCGGCCTGTTTGCGCTCGGTGATGTCGAGGACCACCGCCAAAAAGACGGCCTCGGCGCCCTCGCCCAAAAGCTGGAGGTTCACCGCCACCGGGTAGGTTGCGCTGTTCTTGCGGCGGTGAACCGTCTCAAACGTGACCACCGACGTCTCGCGGCGGCGCAGCGGGGCCGCCAAGCTGTCGAACGTATCGGGAGTGAACTCGGGCTTGATGTCGAGCGGCGTCATCTGGCGCATTTCGTCCATCGTATAGCCCAGGTTGCGCAACGCGCCCGCGCTGACGAACTGAAAGCGCAGCGTTTGGGCGTCGAACATGTATAGCTCGTTCACGCTGGCGTTGAGGATGTTGAAAAAGCGCTGGTTGGCGGCCTGAGCTTGGCGGCGCCCGGTGATGTCGCGCATGAACACCAGCGCGCCGTTTTGCCCCTGGTAGGTCATCGGCACAGCCGCGACCTCGCCGGGCGTGGTCGAGCCGTCGAGCCGCAAAATCGCCTCTTCGATGCTGGGCACGCTCTGGCGTTCGATGTTCAGGCGATGGATGCGCTCGATGACGGTCTCGCGGAACTCGGGCGGGAAACGGTCGGGCACGGGCTGGCCCAGCAATTGCTCGGGCGCATCGGCCCCGAACAGCGCCACTGCGGCGGCGTTGACGTAGGCAAAGCGCGAGTTGGTCTGCACAAAGATGGCGTCGGGCGCGCTTTCCACCAGGCGGCGGAAGCGCTCTTCGCTTTCGCGCATGGCGGCCTCGGCCAATTTGCGGGCGGTGATATCGAGGTGGGTGCCGCACAGGCGCACCCCCCGGCCCGCGCTGTCGCGCTCGATGGCCTGGCCGCGGTCGAGCACCCACACCCAGTGCCCGTCCTTGTGGCGCAGGCGGTGCTCGCACTCGTAGGCGGCGGTGCGTCCTTCGATATGATCGGCGATGGCCTGGTTGGCCCTGGCCAGGTCATCGGGGTGCACGAGCCTTTCCCACGTGCTGAGATGCGGGGCCAATTCCTCACGGGTATAGCCCAACATGCCGGCCCAGCGGTCGTTAAAGATCACCTCGCCGGTGGTTACATTCCAATCCCAGGCGCCCAGGTCGGCGCCCTCCAACGCCAGCCGGTAGCGATCCTCGCTCAGGCGCAGGGCGCGCTCTTGGTCGCGGGCCGCCTGTTCGGCCTGGCGGCGGGCGGTGATGTCGGTGGCGATGCCGCACATCGCCACGGGTCGGCCCGCCGCGTCGCGCACCAGTTGAGTGCGCGTATCGAGGATGACGGCGCTGCCGTCGGCGGCATAGTTCACCACTTCGCCATGCCATTCGCCGCGCGCGAGGGTGGCGGCGATGATCTCGGCCTGGGTGGCGCCGCGCGCGGGGTCTTCGCCGTAGCTGGCGACGGGCGCGCCGATCAGTTCGCTGCGGCTGCGCTGGAGCATCCGGCACTCGGCGTCATTGACATAAGTGATGACGCCCTCCAAGTCGGTGATGGTGACGCCGTCCTGGATCTGATCGAGCACCATCCCTTGCAGGCGCAGCGCCTCTTCGGTTAGCTTGCGCTCGGTGATGTCGGTAAAGAGCGCCACCGTGCCGACAAAGGCGCCCTGCTCGTCCAGCAACGGCGTGGCCGAAACCAGGGTGGTAATGACGCTGCCGTCGCGCCGCAGAAAGCGCCGCTCATAGTGGCCAGGGCGGCCGGCGCGGCGTTCGGCCATCAGCGCGCGATGATCCGCCAGGTCGTCGGGGGCCACGAAATCGGACACTGGCCGCCCGAGCATCTCTTCGGGCGCATAACCGAGCATCTCGGTCATCTGGCGGTTCACAAAGGTCGTGCGGTGCTGGGCGTCAGCCTCCCAGATGCCCTCCTGCGCCGATTCGATCAAGCTGCGGAAATGGCGCTCGCTATCGGCCAGGGCGCGCTCGGTCTGTTTGCGCTCGGTGATATCGGTGAACAGCGTCACCGAGCCGGCGAACTCGCCGCGCTCGTCGAACAGCGGCGCTCCCGAGGCCAGTGTGGTGATGACGCTGCCGTCGCGCCGCGCCAGGCGCCGCTCATAGTGGCCGGCCTGGCCCGCGCGGCGCTCGATCCCCTG
>CAZYPJ010000411.1:0-3480 GCA_964649365.1 uncultured Anaerolineales bacterium
CAAAGCTGCCCAGGATATCCTTGATCTGCTAGCAGAATATGAGGTTTCCGTCAACAAGGATTGGGGTTATAGGTGGACAAAAGAGGGCGCTGCTTATTGGTTTGAGGGCTCGTGGCAATATGAAGAACTTAGCGCAGTGAAGAGCGCGGTGGAGGCCCTGGGGAGTCGATTAGGAGCCGAGTCGGGTACGTCGGCGACAGACGCGTTTCGCCAGCACATTGGAGCAGTGTACTTTGAGCGACACAAGACTCCAGACTTGAGCTACAGATGGACCGTTGCCTTTGCTGGTACTCCCGCTGCCGTTTATGTGGTAGGCGCGGGCAAGATTAAGGTCTACAACGAAACCTTTACGGGCAAGCTTTCGGGGTGGAATGGACCGTTTCCTGAAGGGATCCTTGTGCATGAGCTTGGCCATGCGTGGGATGCAAAGCCGGGTGTATGGGGATCTGAGCTCATTCGAGGCTATGTAGGCAAGGAGAGACCGCCCACAGGCGATGCCAAGAAGGGCGATGCCTCGGAGCACTGGGCCGAAACAGTATATGCTTGGACCTATCCCGATCGCCCTGACGTCCAAGGTTGGAGTGGTCACCCAGGTCTAGGGCCATGGCATGCGGCGTTCATATCCTTTGCTGTGCAGGGCTTTCGCATGTCGGGGGAGAGCGAGCCATGATACTGCTAAACCGGCTCCCTAGGACACTGACCTGCATTACCATACTGCTGTTCTTGCTAGGCTGCGCCGGACCTGTGGATAGGAGCCTCTCTACAGATGATGCTTGCCAGGCCCCTTGTTGGCAAGGCCTTATCCCAGGCAAGTCGAACGAGGATGATGTGCGGCAAGTGCTTACAAATAGTCCCTTTGTCAGACTAGATACCCTAGAATCAGAGGCGATGACCGTAAAGGATCATAATTTAATAGAATATGCCTGGCGGGATTATGGGAGAGACGAGCAATACAATCGACTCTATCTGCAAGGCGGCAGAGTCTTGTTCATCGAGCTTGATGTTGATTATCGCCTTAGCTTCGGCGATGTAGTATCTCGATTTGGGCCACCGGAGGGTGTCTATGCCTTTGCCATGATGAAGGAGTTTCTAAACTACTCTGTAGTGTTTGATTATCCTAGCAGAGGGCTAGAGTTCACTAGCTTCTCGCACCCCAAGTTAGTAGCTTCATTTCAAGAAGGGTATGGGGTCATTACTGAGAACCTGCGAGTGACTGATGTTCGCTATTACGCGCCTACATCGTTGGAGAACGCTCTCCGAGACGTTTTTCTCTACTCAGATGAAAACGTCAGCATGATGCTTCGGGATGAACAAGAATGGCTCGGATTCGGGCAGAGAGTGCGGTTAGCTCAGCGCGATCGATGGTAGGTAGCCATGTCACGATCTAGCACTCAGGGCGGCCAGCGGGTGGCCAAGCGCGCCGCGGGCGGCGTGACGTACCTGCACGGCGACCATCTCGGCTCCACGTCCAAGACGATCGGCGCGGCCAGCAGCGCGCAGTTGTACGAAGCGTATGGCGCCAAGCGCGGCGCCAGCGAAGTGGACGCGCCCTACCGCTATACGGGGCAGAGGTGGGAGGAGAACGATGCGCTTGACATTTACTACTACAAGGCGCGGTGGTATGATCCGCAGTTGGGCAGGTTCCTCCAGCCCGACCCCTTCGTGCCGGAGGCGGGGAATCCGCAGACCCTAAACCGATACTCTTATGTCAACAATAACCCCCTGGGCTACACAGATCCAACAGGTCTCGCTGCCGATGCCGGAGGAGCATCTGGCGGACGAGATCCCTGGGAAGAGCAATGGCACTGGAACAATCGCTGGTATGAGGCTCATGGGTATTTCTGGAAAAATGGCGGCTGGAACCGCATAGGCGCGCCGCAATTCCGGGATGAGGCCATCACCGATGAAGTGATCGCTGAGGCGGGTATTCAGCTATTTGCACCGTGGCTGGACGGTGGTTGGAGCTGGGCCGATAAGAAGAAGGTCGCATACGCAGTGGCCAGGTACGGACAAAAACTAAAGGCCGGGGTCGCGGGTCTTAACTCCTTATTGGGAGGGTACGCGGGGATTTACCTCGGCATGAGTTGTTTTGGATCAGCCTGCGCGCCACCCTATCAGTATCGTTCACAAGCGACTGCTGCGTACGATGTGCTACTGCCAAATAGCTGGAGTGCAGAAGATCTCGTGCGAGGCGCGCAAATCGTGGCGCACGAACTGGCGCATGTGATCGATTGGCGCGGGGGCTTCTCTGCACGCTGGGCGTCGTCCGCGCCGCTCACCTGGTATGCTCAAGAGAACCCTAATAGCTTCCCTGTTTTCTATCCACCGGAATGGGACCTATGGGCTGAGGCAGTCTCTGTGTGGATATGGGATTTGTACAATCCCCATGATCCATACAGCTATTATGTGCCTCCGGCGAAAGGCCTTAGCATGGATGAACTTACGACCCAGATGGGTCGCGTGGAAGCCCTTCTGAATGGGTGGTACTGACTATGCGCAAATCAGCTTATTTGTTTTTGGTCTTCTTGCTAGTTGGCTGTGCTGAGGCATGGAAACCGCAACTGGCTTGTGATGAGCTGACAACTCTGCGTAGCCTAGTTGGTCAGGAGTACACGCCGGACGAGTTGCGAGCATGGGTCTCCGAAGCATACCAACCTCCTTCCGAATGGCTCAGGACCGAGAAATATGAAGAGAGCCAAGAAGTCAACTGGCGAAAAGGAAGCATCTGGTACACTGCTACGCTACAACAATCCAAGGTCGTGCGGGTCGTTGCCATCTCAGGTAGGATTTCGATCAGTGACCTCACTAAATGTATTGGCGGTGAACCCAGTTGGTATTCGGCGCAATACGGCCCTCATTGGTCCGGAAATATGCTAATGTTCGACCTTCTATTTCCTGAGCAAGGTGTTCTTGCCGGCGGAACAAGGTTCTTGCGCTCCAGACCAGAGAGGCCGCCTGCTATCAATGGCAACTATCGCATGACGTACGTCAGTTTCGTGTCGCCCGGATCGCTGGACCAGATCATGTCCCAGATATACGGTCCCGGTCCTTCCGTAGAGCGTGAACAGGAGGTTCAAAAGCTAAAGCCCTGGCCAGGGGAATGGAAGGACATCGTGATTGACGAAATACCCGATCCGGAGTACTAGCTGATGCGTAGGCAGGGGGCTATTGTTCAAATAGCCCCTGTTGTCTAGGTTTCCGATTTGTAGCCCATATCTGAATCTGGACACGCCGGAACCTACGTCACACCCTTCGAGCACCAGGCGCGCTTCACCTACGACGCCGACGGCAACCGCGTGGTGAGCATCAACGACGGGGCGCGCAACTTTTACGTGGGCGATTGGATCGAAGATGGAACGTCGTACTACCACCTAGGCGGCCAGCGCGTGGCCAAGCGCACCACGAGCGGCGTCACCTACCTGCACGGCGACCACCTGGGTTCCACGTCCAAGACGACCGGCGCCGCCAGCAGCGCGCAGT
>CAZYPJ010000412.1:0-3465 GCA_964649365.1 uncultured Anaerolineales bacterium
AGCCCCCGCGACTCATCAGGATGACGCGGCCGTGACGACTGTTGACAGCATTGGTGGATTGGCGTTTCATACGGTGCAGTTTCTCTCGCTCGTAGGGGTTGGGCGTCCGTGCCCTGACTCTGGCCATTGTGGGTCTCCTCGTGACGGACTGTGGTGGTTCTCAACACGCGGAGACCCTATATACTGTGGATAACCTGTTGGCGCAACCCCCTATTTTAGCAGGAGTTATGACACCATAACTCTCTGACCGAAAACGGCACCAGCTCATTTCAAACGGGGGAAGTTGCGGTATGAGTGGAAGCACCGGCGCCGAAAGGTTTGTTTTTTGAACGATGAACGGCGCCCTGCTCTTGACTCCGGTATCTGAATGTGTTATGCAGACAAATAAGAGCGGGGTAGTGTGATACCGCGACGGGCGCGTGTGGAGCCTCGTCGTTCGTCGTACTCCCTCGCGATTGCAGAGGTGTTCTGGGGCGCGTTGATGACATCGCGGAACGGCAAGATCGACGCCCGACAAGTCTTCTGAAGTTTTCGTGAGCGCTTGTTGCGCGCACTTGATGCATTCAGGGTTGGGCACGGCTCGCCGCGCGGCACCCGCCGTGTCAGGCGCTGCCTACGCGAGGGGTCGTTCCCCCAGAGTGAGGCGGTGCACCATGTCGGACAGCGAACTGCGCCTTCGGCTGCTTGGAATGACCTTACTACTTGTCTTTGTCGCTTGCCTCTCGAGCGGCTGCGCAAGCGAGCAAGCTTTCAAGGACGGGCTCAACCAGCTTGACCATGAAAAGTTCGACGACGCGGTCGAGAGTTTTCGCAAGGCGCATAACCTCTGGCCAGAGAATGAGAAATACTTTAAAGAGTGGTGTAGCGCAACCGAGAAGGCGGTTCAGCACCACATGCGTAAAGCAGCTGCGCAGTTCAACCAGCGGATGCTCGGGCGCGCCCTGGAACATGCCGACAAGGCCTTGGAGTACTGTGACCTAGGCGGCAAGCCAATTCCGGGGAAATCTTCCAAGGGGTGCCCCACGGCGTGTGGGGTTCCCAAGGGTTCCAAAGATCATCCTCACACTCACACTTTGCGCGGGGTGATTGCGGTCGACGAAACCGAACTCACGGAGTTGCGCGCCAAGGTGGCGCGCGCCATCGCCGACGCCACCGAGCGCGTACATGCTGGCGAAGCGCAAATGGACGCCGGTGCATGGGACGATGCAGTGGCAACTCTGCGTCACGCGACGCAACTTGACCGAAGCTCTGAGCGCGCAATGCATTTGCTGGATGCCGCCATCGAAGGGGCCGTAAAGCAACACCTGGCGCTGGCAAGCGAACACCTCCGCAATGAAGCTTGGGACTCCTGCCGCAAAGAATGCGAACTGGTGGATTCCTATCGCCGCGGCCAGCCCGAGTCCCAGGCGCTTCGGAAAAGCGCCAATGACCGCCAGAAAGCGCGCGCCCTTCAAAGCCAAGCGGCCCAAGCCGTGGAGCACCGCGAGTACCTAACTGCCGTGCGATTGCTGGAAGAGGCCACGCTGCTGTGGCCGGAAGATACTTCAATCGCCGCCGCCTTGGTGGGTGCGAAGAACGTAGCCGCCGATGCCCTACTCGTGGAAGCCAGATCGCAAATGGCGGCCCGCGCCTATAGCGCCGCGGTTTGCTTGCTGGACAAAGGTAAGTCGCTTGTCCCTGCGCGCGCGGACATACTCGCGGCTGTCGCCGAGGCCCAGTCCGCGTGGGCTGAGAGCCTTCTCGACCAGGCCCGCGATTTGTTTGCTGGCGGTCGTAATGAGCTCGCGTGGGTCTGCGCCGCGCGCGCGTGCGCCGTCTGCCCTGAACATCTCCCGGCGCGTCAGGACTTTGATCGTTACGGGGCCTCGATCCGCGCTGAGCTGCGCTGCGCGATCGGAGTTCTCCCAATTTCGCCCGGCGGAGTCGCCCCCATGGAGACGCGTCGCGTCTGCGAGATGATCACAACGGCCCTCGTGGCGCAAGCACCATCGCATCTGCACATCGTCGAACGATCGCGCCTGTCCGACGTGCTGACAGAGCGGGACCTTGCGAGGACCGACCTGCTCGATTCTGCCGCTCTGCAGCGGGTCGCGTCGCGGCTCAGCAATGCTGACCTCCTGCTACTTGTGTCAACGACGACGCGGAGTAACGACGGCCAGGAAGTTGAGCGCTGGGGGTCCGTCACATACGTCGCCGGGACCAAGCTCGTCGCGAATCCGGCTTACGCCCAAGCCCAGATCGCGGTGAACCAAGCGCACCAAGAACTTCAGGACGCCCGTGCCGCCGAGTTGGGTACGAGTCTGGTCGGAGCGCTTCTCGGTCAAACAGGTAAACCCGGGGCACAACTCCTCGGAGCCGGTGCGCGGGGTTTGGGCGGCATTGGAGCGCAGCAGGCCGCAGAGAAGTACAACAATGCTGTGGCGCAATTGAACCAGACGCCGCAGCTAATCGAAGCTCCCGACGAGCGCGTATACCAATTCCCGGTGTGTCGCATTACACGCAAGGCCACGGTCACCGCCTCGATGCGGCTCGTCGACGTGGCGACCGGCGAAGTCCTTTGGAACCAAAACAGCCTCACCCACACGGTCACACAAAGCGACACGTATGTGAGGCCGGAACCCCAATACGGTGTGCCGGGAAAGCAAGCCCTGTTGTCCACCGCCGAGCAGCTGTATGCTGAAGCCTGTGAGCGGTTGCAGGACGAGGTACGCCGCGCATGCCAGGCGCTCCTGTGCCGACGGTCGGATGCCTATCTTGCCAGGGCACGAAGCGCCAGTCATCCCGCAGAAGGCACTGCGCATCGCGTTCACTATCTCTTCGATCCGGGACCCCAGCCATCGGCGGGCGCGATCAACGACGCGATTGCGGCAGTATTCGAAGGCGATTTCGACGACATGCGGCGGGACCGAGGGCGCCTGTTCGTGGCCGAGCGACTCGCGCTGCCAAATGGGGCCGCGCCCGACGTCCACCAAGAAGCCGGTGACGTGAGCAAGTCCCCGCAACCGGCGCAGCAAGGCCCCTCTTCTCAGCCGGTCGCCGCTCAGACTTCGCGCACTCCTCAGGCACTTCGCATCACACTCTACGACAAGCGCAAACGCGACAAGCACGAGGCGTTCGGCTTGGTGTTCGACGTTGATGACGTAAGCAAGGATGGCGTGGATATTCGGGTGAGCGTCCCGGGCACGAAAGGCCCAAAGTTTCAGGACTACCGCGTCGGGCGCGAGTTCGACGCCTACCACGTCCGTGTGCGAATAATTGAATGTGAGCCGAAGTACGGGCGCGCGGTCATCGACGTTTGGGAGGCGCGATAGGTGCCGGGGCGGACTTTTTGTAAGCGTCCTGTGAACCCCTTCTTGTTTTCGCCACGTCGGACTTGCGAAGATTCGGGCGGAGGTGCGCGATGTTTCGACGTGTCGAGAAGCCGACGGCGGCGTGGAGTCGCCGGGAGCATTGGGCGGGGTTGAT
>CAZYPJ010000413.1:0-3446 GCA_964649365.1 uncultured Anaerolineales bacterium
GGGGATCGCGTCGAGTCGGAGCCGCCGGCCCGAATAGATCGAGCAATTCCTGTCGCGTGAGCTGTTTTGTTTTCTTGAACACCAGCGGCATGGGGTGATCGTACACGGTGTAGCTTTCATCGGCGCGCCCCAAGTTGATGCGCGGCTGGCGCGCCTCGTTTTCGGCCAGCAGCTTGGGGCGTGGCAGCAAAGGGTCGCAGAAGGTGTCGTTGACCAGATCCACCCCGAACAAGCGCGGATAGACGGCTGCGTAATAGACCAGCTCATAGCCCAACTGTTCGCCCATCAACAACTCATAGTAGCGGCTGGTGAGCGGATACCGTTCAGGCAGGCGCGGGATGGTGTTATAGAGCCGGTTGGAGGAAAGGATGATGTAATCCCCGCGCTCCAAAGCAACCAGAAGGCTCTCGAGCTTGTAGGTATCATCGGGGTCGTACACCTGCAACTCGGTGTATTCGTGCTTGCGGTGGCAGCGCAGATCGCCCGTGCCCTGGATCATCGGCAGCGGATCATCCCAGTGCTCGATGACCAGCTCGCTTTCAGGGGGCAGGTTCTGGCAAAGCCAGGCGGTGGCCTGAATCCAGGGGTGGGGCTGCCGATAGATATTGAGATAGGCCGCGGCGTACAACGCTGTACCCACTAGAGTAACGCACAACCCTACCGCGCCCAGCGCACGGCGCAACTTGCGCCAGCGACCCGTAGCGCGCACGAGCGCCATTAGCGCCCACGCCGCCCACAAACAAAGAAAGGGGAGAATAGGCAGCATATACCGCAAGAACTTTACATGGAAGCCGCCCGCCAGCCCGAAATAGGCCAACACCCAGGCCAGAGGCAGCCAATGCTCGCCGGCGCTGGCCCAGCGCGCCCGGAACGTCTCGGCCAGAGCGCGAACGACAGCGCCCAACGTCGCGGCCAATCCCCCGATCCCCAGCGGCAACCCCAGCGACCAGAGCACGATCTGCTGCAAAGGATAGAGGTAGGGCAGCGTGCCGATAAATTGCCGAGTATAGGGGATATCGGTCAGGCCGCGCGCCATATAGCCCTCGTGAAAGACATCCACCACAAAGGTTACGATGTCAATCAACGCGTAAGGTTCGCAGAGCGTAAAGACGGCCAGCGCCATCAGACCGCTCAACACGCCGCCCGCGATCACCCGCCGCCAGGGGAGCGCCGGGCGCAAGTGCATGGCGCTCTCTTTGGCGCGCGCGGCGCCTCCCAGCCGTCCAAACACCCAGGCGAACCCAACTACCAGCGCCAACGGCGCTGCGCTGACTTTGGTGGCCAGCGCCAAGCCGTAGGTCGCTCCTAGCCACAGTCCCCGCCCCAACGTGGGTCGCCGCGACAGGTCAACCGCTGTGGACACTACCAAGACGACAAAAAAGGTCAGCAGAGTATCCACCGTGTAAAAGTGAGAAAGCTGGATGTGCAACACCGCCAGCGCTGCGAACGTCGCCGCCAACAGGCCGGTGAGGTCATCGTACAGCTTGCGCCCCAGGCGATAGATCAGATAGACCGTTCCTACGTCAAACGCCGCCGAAAGGGCGCGTCCTACCAGGTGGATATCGTTAAGCGTCTCCAGGCCGGGGCGGATCAAGCCCGCCAGATTGGCGCAGATGCGTAACAGATATAGAGGCAACGAGCCATAGGCAAAAAAGCCTGGGTTCCATGGGCTGGAGGGCGAAAGGAGCGAATCCCAATCGGGGGGCCAGGGAAAAGATAGCGCATCTACGATGATATAGATTTGGCGCTCGTCGGGGTGAAAAAGATAGCCCCGATCCCACATCAGGTGCAGCCGCATGAACAAGGCCAGACTAAGCAGAACCAAGAGCGCGATCCCATAGAGCAGCCGCTTGTGCGCAGGTTGTGTCATGTTCGCCGGCTCGCTTTCGATGGTGCGATAGACAACAACAGCCTCTGTCGAGGCTGTCTCGGCGGATGCTCGGCCCATCGCATAGCCTGCCGAGCCTCAGTCTAGCTTGAGGATGGCCATGAACGCCTCTTGCGGAATATCCACCTTGCCGATGCGCTTCATGCGCTTTTTGCCCTCTTTTTGCTTCTCGAGCAACTTGCGCTTGCGGGTGATGTCGCCGCCGTAGCACTTGGCCAGGACATCCTTGCGCACAGCCTTGACAGTGGTGCGAGCCACCACACGGCTGCCCACCGCCGCTTGAATCGGCACGGCGAAAAGCTGCGGCGGGATCACCTCTTTGAGCCGGCGCGTGAGAGCGCTGCCTTTATCGTAGGCTTGATCCTCGTGGATGATCAACGACAGCGCATCCACTGGCTCGCTGTTGACCAGGATCTCCATCTTGACCAGATTGCCCGAGCGATACTCGTGGAAGGCGTAATCCATCGAGGCATAGCCGCGCGAGCGCGATTTGAGTTGGTCGTGGAAATCCACCAGGATTTCCGAAAGCGGGATGAAAAAGCTCAACATCACCCGGCGTTCGTCGAGATACTCCATCTTGTCGTACTCGCCGCGTCGCGTGGTGGCCAGGTCTATCAGCGGGCCGATGTATTCCTTGGGCGTGTACAGGCTGATCCGCATCCACGGTTCGAGGATCTCGGCGATCTCACCCGGCGGCGGCAGATCGGCGGGGTTGTCAATGATGACGACATCGCCGTTCGTCTTGAGCACCTGATACTCGACGCTGGGCGCGGTGGCCAATAGGTCGAGATCGTATTCGCGCTCCAGGCGTTCCTGCACGATCTCCATGTGCAGCAAGCCGAGAAAACCGCAACGAAAGCCGAGGTTGAGCGCCGCCGAGGATTCCGGCTCGAACACCAACGAGGCGTCGTTGAGCTGGAGCTTTTCCAGGGCGTCGCGCAATTCCATATAATCTTCGTTGTTGACGGGATACAACCCGGCAAAGACCATCGGCTTGGCGGGGCGAAAGCCCGGCAGCGGGATCGTCGCCGGTCGCTCGCGGCTGGTGAGCGTATCGCCCACGCGACATTCGCGCACATCTTTCAGACCAGTGGCCACATAGCCCACCTCGCCGGCGCGGAGGGCCTCCACGGGCTGCATCGTGGGCGTAAAGACCCCCACTTCGAGCGGCTCGATGACCCGCTGGTTCGACATGGCCATGACGGGCATGTTGGCTTTGATGACGCCATCCACCACGCGCACATAAGCCACCACGCCCTTGTAGCTGTCATAGTGCGAGTCAAAGATCAAGGCGCGCAGCGAATCCGCTTCGACGCCTTCGGGCGGTCGGATCCGGCCCACGATGGCGTCGAGCACGGCGTCAATGCCGACGCCCTCTTTGGCCGAGACGCGCAGCACCTCGGCGGTGGGAATGCCGATGAGCTTTTCGATGTCAGCGGCGATCTCGTCGGGCCGCGCGGCGGGCAGGTCTATCTTGTTGATCACCGCCACGATGTCGAGATCGTGATCTAGCGCCAGGTAAAGGTTAGCGAGGGTTTGCGCCTCGATGCCCTGCGTG
>CAZYPJ010000414.1:0-3435 GCA_964649365.1 uncultured Anaerolineales bacterium
CAACGTGGCGATGACGCGCGCCCTGCCCTCGGCCACCCCGCGCGAGATGGGCCGCCCGCGCAGCACATCGTGCGGCGCGGCCTCGGGCGCAAACTCGGCGGGCGCGGCGGCGTCGAGGATTTCGGGCGGGGTGTAGCGCCGCCAGCGGCGGAAGAGATCGCGGCGCTCTTGCAGGGCGCGCACCAGCGCATCGCGGCCCAAGCGGCCCTCCAGCCAATCGAGCGCTTCGGTCACGGTGAGCAAGCCGCCCTCCTGGGGGCCATCGGCTAGGCCGCGCGCGTGCAGGCGGCGGCCGATCTCGCGCACCGCGTCGCGCTCCAACACGCGGCAGAGCATCGCCGGCTCTTCGCGGTCGGCGCCCAGCGGCGCATAGCGGCGCGCCAGGGCCAGCACCTGGCGAAAGGCCAAGCGGCGCAGGCGGCGCAATCGCCCCAATGTACGGCGCTCGGCCAATTGGCTTTCTTCGCGGCGGGCCGTGTGTTGTAGGCGCGCCGCGATAGCGGGGTCTTGGAAGTTGGCCAGGCGGGCGCGGGCGCGCTCGCGATCCTCTTCGATAGTGCAAAGATCCTGCCATTCGGCCAGCGGCTCGCCCTTTAAGAACAGGTGGCGCCAGCGGCGAAAGAGGGCGTCAAAGGCTGCTTCGTGGGCCGCGTCGGAGGCAAAAGCCGTGTGCGCCAACTCACAGAGCGCCTCGTCGCAGCGGGCGCGCTGCTCCTCGCCCGTCCAGATGAGCGCGTCATAGTCATCGGTGTGGCCTACCCAACGTTGCAGCAGCGTCTGGAGCATCTTGCACAAGATGCGGTCGCTATCGCCCAGGCGGCCGGCCTCGACCAGGAAATTCTCATGCAGCGCCATCACCTCGCGCAGATGGCGGGCCAAGTCGCGCTCGGAGAGCGCAGTCAGGTCGCGCTGGTTCAGCTCGTCGAGCCGGGGGCGTTGGGCGCGCCACAATGCGCGAAAGCCGTGGTCGAGCGTGCGCGCCGCATAGAGCCGCGCTAGGGCATAGACCAAGCGCATCGCGGCCCGCCGGTCGGGGTCGTAGGCCGGGGCGACGGTGCGTTGCCAGCGGGTATAGAGATAACCGTAGATATAGAACTCTTCGCGGCCCGCCTGGGGCATGAACAACGGATGGGCCTGGCTCAGGTAAGCCTCATTCAGCGCCGCGCTGCGGCTGCGATGATACCACGAAAAGGGCGGCGCGGCGCGCGGCGGCGACTTGGGCGGTTTGACCAATTCGATCGCGGCCTGGCCAACGGCGGCGTCGCGCTCTTTGGACGGCAAATAGGGGACGACTTTGGTGGCCGGGCGCACGCGCAAGATCACAATCTTGCCGCCATCCAGCGCCCATTGCATCGCCAGGTAAGCCTGAAAGTGATCGTCGAGCTTTAGCCCGATCTCGCGGAGTTGGCTCCAGATGCGCAGCTCGCCCGGCTGGCGCTCGTAAGGGTTCAGCCGATAGACTCCTACCCCCGGCCCTTGCAGTACTTCGATCACAAAGACCTCGGGATCGCCAGTGATAGGTTCGACGGTGAACAGCGCGCCCTCCAGGCTGGGCTGGATCATCGGTTGCAGCAGCACGGCCATCGCCGAGTTGAGCAAATCCACCCGAAAGCGGTGGGCATACGAAAGCGCCTTGGCCGAATAGAGGCTCATCCAGCAGCCCAGCACGGCGTCGAGCGCCTGGGCGTGGTCGGCCACGCGCAAAAAGGTGGCGTGTTGCCCCACAAAGCTCTGTTGTGGGCTATCCTCATTGGTGGCTGAGGAGCGCACCGCCACCGGCGCGCCGCCCAGCAGGTCGAACGCCTGGGCGACGGCGTCGCTTACCTCGGCGGGGATACGCCGCACGTGGAACGCCTCGCGGATGGCCCACTCGGCGGCCTGAAAATGGGTCATGGTGCTGGGCTGCATCGTCGCTAGGATCGAAGCAATCTCGCCCTGCAGGCCGCCCTGGCGCATAAAGCGCCGGTACAGCTCGGTGGTGAGCACCGCGCCGGGCAACACGGGCGCGCCCAGGCGCAAAGCGTCGCCCAGGCGGGCGGCCTTGCCGCCGCACTCGCTCAATTGCGCCAGGGTCACTTGGTCGAGGCGATAGAGCAGGGTCATGGGCAGCCCTCTCGGCGTGGGTTTTCAGCGTGCGTAGGATATTCCGGCTGACTGAGAGGATACCACACAAGCAAGGCGGGGCGCAAGCGGAATATAAACCCATCACCCCATGCGCGCCAGATCGGAATCTGCCAGAGCGAGGATGTGTTTGCCCTGGATGAGATCGTTCCCCAGCTTGACAACGTTGACACGTTGGCGTATGCTCTCGCTTACATCTCTCGGGAGCAGAATGCATGGTCTCTTGGAAACGGAACCTCGCCGTCTTGTGCGGCGCCCAATTACTCACCCTGATCGGCTTCTCGGCTTATCTCCCCTTTATCCCCTACTACATCCAAGAAAACCTCGGCGTTACCGATGAAGCCCAAGCCTTAGCTTGGTTGGCGGTGTTCAACAGCGGCTCGGCCATCGCCATGATGATCGCCGCGCCCATCTGGGGCACGCTATCTGACCGTTACGGGCGCAAGATGATGTTGTTGCGCGCCACCGCGTTCGGCGCGCTGTTGGCCTTTGGCATGGGCGTGGTCAAGACGCCGTTGCAGCTCAACGTCTTGCGCGTGATGCAGGGCGCATTCTGCGGCACGGTCGCCGCCGCCATGACCCTGGCCGCCACCGGCACGCCCGAAAAGAATCTAGGCTTTGCCCTGGGCATGATGCAGACCATCCAATTCGCCGGGCAGGCGCTGGGGCCGTTGGTGGGCGGTTACGCCGCCGACCTGCTAGGCTATCGCGCTGTGTTTCCCATCTCCGCCGGGCTGATGGCGATCTCGTTCGTGGCGGTGTTGGCGCTGGTGCAAGAGACGTTCCAGCGCTCCGAAGCCCCCAAGCGCAAGGCCAAAGCCAAACTCAGCCTGGGCGCGCTGCGCGAGACGATGGGGTCGAGCGCCATCGTGCTGCTGGTGGCGCTATCGAGCACCGCCTTTGCCACCTCGGTCATCAGCCCCGTGCTCTCGCTCTACATCAAGGCGCTCAACCCCGATACCGAGCACATGGCCACCATCGCCGGCGCGGTCACGTCGGCGGTGGCGTTCACCTCGTCGGGGGCGGCCTTTTTCATCGGGCGGATGGGCGACCGTTGGGGCCAAAAGATCGTGCTGGTGTTCTGCGTCGTCGGCGCGATGATTATCCATATTCCGCAGGCGTTCGTGGCCAACGCCATGCAATTGCTGGCGCTGCGCACCATCCAGGGCATCTTTATGGGCGGCATGATGCCCACCGCTAACGCCCTATTGGCCCGTAGCGTGGATAAAACCCGGCGCGGCATGGTGTTCGGCCTATCGGCCAGCGTGCAGGCTGGCGGGCGCGCCGTGGGGCCGGTGGCGGGCGCGGCGGTGG
>CAZYPJ010000415.1:0-3435 GCA_964649365.1 uncultured Anaerolineales bacterium
GGGCGCGACGGCTGCGGGGTGACCGGCTGCGGGGCGCTAGGCGGGACGGTCGGCGGCGCAGTCGGCGGGGCAGCGGGGGACGGCGTGGGCGGGCTCGTCCCCGGCGGCGGGGGCGGGATGGTGCCCTCGGGCGTCATCGTAGCCGTAGAGGTGGCAGTAGGGGTAGACGTCTCGTCAGCAGCGCGCTGGCTGTAGCCCCAATCCCCTACCCCTGCTGAATTGCGAGCGCTCCACACCGCCTGCAACGCCCCTCCACGCGCCGCCGCAATAGACACTTGGCGAATTCCTGCCTGATTCACCGCGATACATTCGATGCTGCCCCAGTTGCCGTGGCTGGCCTGCCGCAAGTTGAGACCATAACCAGCATCCCAGACGACATAGATCATATCATCAGGGCCGATAGCCAGATAGGGTTGCGTCGCCGTCTCGTCGGATGCCCCCGAGATACGTTGCTGGGCGCCCCATGCGCTCGTTCGGCCCGCGATATAGTACACCGAGAGATCGCCCTCTTCGCTCTCGGCCTCCCAGACCAGGTGCGTCAATCCATCGCTATCGCAGCCGATGTCGGGGCCGCGCGCCTCGCCGCCCGCTCCTTGCGAAAGATTGACCGGATCGGACCAATTTTCGCCATCCCATACCGCAGCATAGATGGCAGCAGGTGTGCTGCCGCTCGCTAGGCTCTGCCAGGCTGCCCACACTTGCCCATCCGGCGCGATGGCCAACGTAGGCGCCAACCCCTGCGCCCCAATAATGGGCTGGACGGAAAACCAGGTCTGGCCGAGATCCATGGAACGCGCATGGTAAATCTGAGACTTGCCTTCTAGATTTCCCGCCCACACGATCTGGATATTGCCATTGATAATCAGCGCGATGTCGGGATCCGTAGATGGGCCTTGAGTGTTACTGACGATTTGAGGCGGCCCCCAACCTGAGGCGTTACGCGCGCAATGCATGATCTGGAGCTGGCCATCGCTGACAGCGACGCTGGCGTAGACGATATGCGGATAACCATCATCATCTAGGGCAAGGACGGGGCTGTCGCCGACAAGGGCCAGATCAGGGTCCACATGCCAACCGCCCCCGTCTCTAAAGGCGTAATGGATGATCCCCTCCTCTTCCCAAACCAGATGCGCCTTGCCAGTATCAACATCTGTAACCAGAATGGGATTGCGGCAGTCAGCAGTAGAGGGTTCTCCCTTGACCAATTCGGGGGTGGACCACGTCTGCAATACGCGAGAATCAATCAGGCGCGCCTCAACCGGATCATGTGCACGTTGAAGCGCATGTACCGGTAAGATCGCGCCTTGAGGGGCGAAAAAAACACAGGCCGCTACCAGGGCGGCGCAAGAGACGCCCAGTCTTGCTTTCATCTGCAATCAGCCCAACGCCGTGAGCGCATTTCTACTCGGGCCGCTCGATCCTGATGCGCAAAGCCACCAACAGAGGCCCTTTGCGTCGCGCAATCACCTCAGCCCACATGCCGACGGCTGCCCTGGCCCGACTCTCATCTATAAAAGTCGTATCATCCACATCAACTTGCGTCTGGCCGATGACCCAGTATCCTTGCGCATCGTGCATCTCTTCGATAAGCCCCTCCAAACGCACCTCGCGCTCCTCCTCGGTGATGACACGAATTTGCTCGAACACGGGCGACGACCTCCAAGAGTGCCCGGTCACCTCGACCGTGTCGCCCACCTGAGGGGTGCCATCAATGATCGTTTCGGCATTCACCTCACCCCGAATACCCCCAACGACCCATTCGCCCGGCCCAGAAGTCATCTCCTGGATCGTTCCTTCGAACGCGAACTCTGCGGCTACAGTAGCGGGGTCCAGCACCTGGATACGGTTGGCCAACACTGTGCGGTTGCGACGAATCCAGCCCGCTACTTGGGCATAGTAGCCAATGGCGGGCGAGTCCTCTACTACGGCGCGGGTGTCCACATCCACCCGCACACCGCCAATTGTCCATTCCCCAACATAGGGGGCACCAGGGTATTGGGTGATGACGCCCCGAAACTCGATGGGATTCACGTCGCTGCCTTGATGAATCTGGATGCGGGTAGCAGTCAGAGTCATGCCATCGCGAGTAGCCGTCACCGTCACATAGTCGCCCTCGGTAGGCGTATAGCTTGAGGGCACAATCGCCGTATCAGCGGTCACCAAGACCAGGGTATCATCAACCGCAATCTCGCCGGGCAAAGCTATCACCGCCGTGATGACGCCTTCGAGCTTGACGATAATGGGTCGCGGCGGAGCGGTAGGCGCAGGGTCGCTCACCGCGTCCGGCGTTACTTGGGAGATAACTCCGGGCATGACTTGCGCTCCCTGGCGCAAAGCCGAATCGGCCAACACCGGTCCCACAAAGCAAGCGGCGATGATCGAAATCAACGCACACGTGGCTACCAACCTTACAACCAACGGTTTATTGACAAACATCTCTTGCCTCTCTAGGGTCTTGGCGTAGGCGCGATCGGCGTCGAAACCGCAGGCACCTCAGTAGCTGTCGGCTCTACACTCGTTGGTGTGATTTGCGGGCCGGGCGTAGCCGTCGGCGGCTCAGTCGTGGCCGTAGCGACAGCAGTCGGTTCCGTCGTTGGAACCGCTTGCACGCGGATGCGCCGCGCCAGTTTGCTGCCATCGGCCCGCACCACGGCTTCGACTTCAGCCAGCGCGCCTACCACCGGGTCGCCTTCGATACTGGTTTCTGACCCGATCAGCACTTGCTGACCGGCCACCACCCAGCGGTCGCTGTGGATCTCTTGGATGATCCCCTCGAACTGCACCACTTCCAGGCTTTCCACCGTAATATGCCGCGCCACCAATCGGCCATCAGTGTACTGATCGGCCTGGACATGAGCGGTCGCGCCAATGACGGGCGTACCCTCGATCTGCGTGTCGGACGCAATCAACACTTGCTGGCCGCCGATCACCCAACGATCGGCGCCGATAGACTCGATGGCCCCGCTGAACTCGCGCGACACTGGTGTCTCTTGGGCGCCCCGAATCACGGTGATCTCTTTGGCCTGTAATTCGCCTGACGGTTTCTTGACGGCTTTGACCACCGCCCAACCACCTACCTGCGCCGAGGCCGCATCCTGATTGACGCGCGTGGACGATTTGATGGTGATGCGTTGGCCGCTTACCACCCAGTGGTTGCTGGCGATCTCGTTGATTTCTCCCTCAATGCGCACCTGAATATCGCGCGGCGGCGGAACTGGCGTGTTAGTCGGTTTCGGCGTAGCGGTGCGAGTCGCCGTAGAGGTAGCGCTGCCTGTGGGCGCGATGGTGATCGTGCTTGTGGCCGTATTCGTTAACGTTCGCGTCGCCGAGATCGTCTCCGTAGCTGTCCTACTCGGTACGACCGTTTCCGTAGCCGTAACGCTCGGCGCCGACGTGTTCGTCGGGCGCGAGGTCGCTGATGGCTTGGGCCGGAAA
>CAZYPJ010000416.1:0-1538 GCA_964649365.1 uncultured Anaerolineales bacterium
CCCCTACCAACCTTCCTCCGCCTCTGCCCGCCGTCAGCCCTGCATCGTCCGCTGCGCGAGGGCGACGATCTGCGCCACATCCGCCGCGTCGCGCTGGGCGGGGAAGGGGCAGGGCGCCAGCCACCACTCTTCGGTGAGCGAGGCCGCCTGGCCCGGCTGCAACACCTCCATCGGGCCGATGGGTTCCAGCTCGCAGACCAGGTCGCGGAAATACCACAACGAGAGCGTCAGCCCCGCCGCCTCGTTATAGACGCGGTTCGGGTCGGCGGGATAGCGCTTGACGAACAGCAGCCCGTTGGTCTCCAGGTAGGCGAACCAGCCGGCGTAGGTATCCAGCCCCAGCTTGGGGTTAGCGGGCGTGTCGAACACCTCCAGGCAGCCGTCGCGCACGCGGATGGCGGGGTCTTCGGGCCGCACGTTGATGGCCGCGCCCGGGCCGTACATCACATATTGCTTGGGCAAGCGCGAAAGTTCGGGCGTCAGCGGCACGATGCAAATGCCGCGCCCCCGCCCAAAGCTGCGACACCAATAACACCAGCGCGTGATGCGATCCGAGATGTTCCGCATCGTCTGCGTGCAGGTGAGATGTGAGGAATCCGCCGCCAGGGTGTACTCGCGCGTCAGTTGCACGCCCACCGTCTCGCTGACCGCGCTCGTCATGCGGGCGCTGAGGGGGCCGGTGATCTCGGCCTGCCACTGGCCCAGCCACAATTCGGGGTGCGGCGGGATGATCATCTCGGGGCCGATGTCGCACCGCCCGCCGCAGGGATAGAGAAAGTGCGGCTCGCTCTGGCCGGGCTGATAGGTCCAGCCGTCTTGCTGCGGGTCGAGCCAGAGGGCGTTTTCGCCCCGCCAGGCGTATTCCAACACCCGCCCGCCGCACTGCGGGCCGAGCGTCACGCGCACATCGGCGTTGGCCAGCGCCACGCATCCATCGTAACCGGCATAGTGAATCCACTCGCTCGTCATACGCTCTGCTCCTTCCGTGGGGTGACAACACAAAAAGCGCCACATGCCTGTTCGGTGGCGCTGAGGGGGATTGTATTCCGTTTCATGCAGAATGCAAATGCGAGATGGCGCTGCCCTAGCGAGGAGTCGAGGTGAGGTAGTATGGGGCGCGATATATCGCGCCCTTACGAGCCGTCTGGGAGCTCTTTGCCCGTGGCGAACGACGGCGCGCCCGCCGCTTGCTCTCTCCGGGAAAACAAGCGGCGGGCGCGAGACCGTTGGGTGAATAGGAGTATGCGATTTTCCGAACAGGACGCCATATCTTGAGTGTGGCGCTGTCGCCAGGTTGCGCCTCCTTTCGTCCGATCAACGGCTGGCGTTCGCCAGCCCCGCGAGCGACGCCGGAGCGCGTTAGGCGCTGACCGAGTAATCGCAATAGCCGTCGTTGTCGTCATCCCGATAGTCGTGGCAGCGCCCAGGGTAGGGGTCGTTGACCATGCCCTTGGGGCAGGTGCGCCGCGTGGCTGTGGCGCCGGTTGCGCCCGTGGCGCTCGTTCCAGTAGTATTCGGCGCGCTCTGCGTCGCCGCAG
>CAZYPJ010000416.1:1548-3424 GCA_964649365.1 uncultured Anaerolineales bacterium
CAGCCGCGCTACCCGCGCAGGCTGTCCCTATCAACCCCACGCCCGCCAACTCGATGAACCGACGCCGGGTGATTCTATCCTTCATGTTAGTTGCCCTCCACATGCGAAATGCGAGACGTCATAGCAATCGGACGGGGCGCCCGCCGCGAGCAACGGGTCATCGTAGCGATCCAGCGGGCGTGCAAAGCCAGGTGGGCGGCTACGCCCGCCATCATCGCCAAGCTGCTGACGATGTGGAGCGTATCCCACGTGCGATACGCCAGCCCCAACACGCGAGTCGGATCGGCGAGCCACTCTGCCGGGATCAGGAACACCAGCCCGCTCACGGCGCTGAGGATAAAGGCCGCGCCGATGGCCGCATCCACGTAATAGTTTATGATTGCCTTTTTCATGGTATTATCCTTTCAAAACCACTTGTATTCATCATCTGGTTCTACGGATCATTATACTGCCCATTTGTTAAGGCATGATGAAGAGAATATGTAGAACCGATTGGCGTTTTCGATCTTGGACGCGGATGAACGCGGAAACACGCGGATACTTGGGATGATCTGTCAGCAATGGGAGACGGTTCACTTGGATCCGGCATTCGCAGATCGTGCATCTCCCAGAAAATCCGCGTTGTTCCGCGTTCATCCGCGCCCCTTCCCTCTCCACATGGTGGAGAGGGAAGGGGGTGAGGTCATTCGCCTATCGCGCCGCCGCGATTTGGTGTACAATCGGCGCGTGACGGGCGGGAGCGGCCTGCGCCGCCCGCCTAGGGGTGGAGCAAACAATCATCTGCAAAGGAGCGCGATGGAGAAAATCCAGTGGGCGATTGTGGGCTGCGGCGGCATGGGGGGCCGCCATCTGCGCGGCGTGCACGAGTTCTACGGCCAGCCGCTGTGCAACATGGAGCTGGCGGCCTGTTGCGACCTGCGCCGCGATAACGCCGAATATCTGGCCGACGAGGCCGCCAAGCGCCTGGGCGCGCGGCCCCGCGTGTTCACCGATATGGAGACGATGACGCGCGAGTTGCCCGAGTTGCGCGCGGTGGACATCACCACCAGCAGCGGCTCGCACCACGCGGTGGCGATGCAGGCGCTCGAGTTGGGCTTGAACGTGATGGTGGAAAAGCCGCTGGCCGTGACGGTGCGCGGCTGCAACCTGGTGATGGAGGCGCACCAGCGCCACCCCAAGCAGGTGTTGAGCGTGGCCGAGCAGTTCCGCCGCGACCCCATTTGCCGCTTGATGAAAGCGCTGCTCGACGCTCAGGTGATCGGCAAACCCTACGCTTTCTTTTCCATCAGCGCCTCCAGCGGCGACAAGATCATCATTTTCCCCTGGCGCCACGACAAGAACATCGGCGGCATCCTCACCGACGCCGGCGTCCACACGGTGGATTTGATGCAATATTGGATGGGGCCGATCCGCTCGATCTATGCCGATACGCGGCTGTTCGAGCCGGTGCGCTACAAGAGCGACGATGTCACCGCCGTCTCGCCGTTCTACGAGCACTGGTCGCCCGAAGTGCCCGCCCAAATCCCGGCGACGGCGGAAGACACGCTGATCTCGGTGTTCACTTTTGAGAGCGGCGCGATGGGGCAATGGACTTCGTTCAACGCCGCCCATGGCGAGGGGTTTGGCTTTACAGCGGCCTATGGCGGCAAGGGGTCGCTGCGCACCGCCGGCGCGCGCAACGGCAAACCGCTGGCGCTGCACCTAGATGACGGCGGCGAGGTCAAAGGCGACGCCATTCTCGACTTGGTTCCCGATTTCCACCTGGACGCCATCACCGCCGCGCTGTTCGGCGCGGAGCGGATGTCGTCGTACCCCTACACCTTTGCCGAAGCCGACCGCAAGTTGGTGGCGGTGGAATACTATGAGATGGGCCAGT
>CAZYPJ010000417.1:0-415 GCA_964649365.1 uncultured Anaerolineales bacterium
TTTGTAGCGACGCTTATATCATTAGCGATCGTGTTGGCTCTAGTGTGGGCTGTTTATGCGCGCCGAGTGGAATCCTCGCTCGGTGTCCGCGCACTAGGGCTCATCGAGGCTTTGTATGTCACCAAGTGCACATTTTCGTATCTTTTATGGACAAACAATGTAATGGCCCCGATGGGGGGCGAACTGAAAGAAAACGGCTCCATTCCATGGAGCGGCGAGTATCTTATTCAGTGGAATGCCCTATGGGACGCAGCCGATTACTGGAAAACGTATGGCTTTACCTTTAACCTGCCGCGCGGTGTTGCCCCGGACCATGCGCCCATGGCATTTACTCTACTGGCCATCCCTTTTCTGAGGCTTCCCTACTATCCCGAGATACATCTGGCATGGCAACAGTTCTATTCCATGATTGTTG
>CAZYPJ010000417.1:425-3408 GCA_964649365.1 uncultured Anaerolineales bacterium
ATCGCACGACTTCAGGGCTGCGATGCGGATATCGCAAAGTCGGCTTTCTACTCTGCATTGGCAAACCCTTATGCGTGGATCATTACTGTTCCGTTTCGCGACTTTATCCTACAAATGATCATGGGCATCTGCCTATTAGCATTGGTGAAATCTAGCCGGAATTCCACACTCCTTGTTCCAGTGACATTCTTATCTGGAGCTGTCCTTTATTGGTTTAGACTGCCTTATATGCTTATTGCTGTCATAACTGGCGCGTATGCCCTGTTCGCAACCGAGCGGAACCGCAGATCGCTGCCTTGGCTGATTGCCCTTGTGGCGATAATGGTGGCTCCGATCATTCTTGACCCCGTCTGGCGCACTCAATACGTTGAAACCCCTTTGTCAGAATATATTACTGGCGCGGATGCGCCACGTCTAGCCAAGAATGCTTTTGGGCAAATTGGTTACCAAATCTGGTGGTGGCCTGTGCGCGTCATCTATGGCTTACTTAGCCCTTTCCCGTGGACGCTCGAAACCCTCACGTTTCGCGATATGCTAGGCCCCAATATAGGCACTGATGCACAGGCTGTTGTAGGGCTTGCGCTTTTCATTCTGACAATCAAGAGCATATCGCAGGACCTGGCGCAGCGGCATTTTCCGCCTATAGCGGTCCCTTTTGCTCTGCTATTCTTCACTGCAGGAATATCGGGATATGCAATCCATAGCAGCTATACACAAGTTGGCATGGTTTTCCTTTTTCCTTATGTTTTGAGGCGCTACAAAAAGCATTTTGGAATCTTGATCATAGTTTGCGCTTGCTTCATTTTCCTCGCATCCATAGCCTGGTATCAGATCCGTTGAGGCAAACCCGGAGTGTGATAGTGTTCAAGACGACTTTGAAGCGAATCAGTCTCTTTTATGCCCTCAACGCCCACCTCAAGTCCATCCAAACCCGCGCGCGTTATGATCGCATCCAGCGTTACTACCAGCGCGCAGGTAATGGCAAGGGGGCAGAGCATCGCGCCACTGTCGCGCTGGGTCCGGATATGGATAACTTGCGACGCCAACTTGCGCCTGGCGCGGTTCCCCGCGTTCTATACGTTTGCTCCGACTATGACCAGGATAGCAGCGGCTTGCTCCCATCGCTTGAACGATGGGCCAAAGTGGAGGTATTTCGGCTTCCCCACGTAGCGTACAAGTGGGGCGACGGCGCACGCGAGTCCAACGGCCGGCAGATTATCGCGATGGCGCGTAGCATCTTGGCGCAAGGCCCTTTGCACTTGCTGTTAGGCCAGATGTGGAATTTCAATGTTCCCTGGCAGGCCCTGGCCGAAGTGCGCCGGATGGGGGCGGCGGTTGCCAATATCTGTATGGATGATCGCCACGCCTTTTGGCGCAGCAAAGAAAACGGCGAATGGACGGGCAGCGCAGGCTTGATCCCTGGCCTCGACCTGGCGCTGACGGCAGCCCCAGAGGTAGTGCGTTGGTATGCCGCCGAGGGCTTGCCCGCCCTTTTCTGGCCCGAAGCGAGCGACCCCGCCGTGTTTCACCCTATGGATCTCCCTCAAGTCCACGATGTGTGCTTTGTAGGGGGGAACTATGGTATTCGCGCCCAGATTGTGCGCACCATCGAGAAGAAAGGTATTCACGTTACCTGCTATGGATCGGGTTGGCCCAACGGGCGCATTGCGACCGAGGAGATGCCTAAACTATTCGCGCAATCCAAGATTGTTCTCGGCGTGGGCACGATTGGGCACTGTTCCGATTTCTATGCGCTCAAATTGCGCGATTTTGACGCCGCCATGTCGGGAAGCATGTACCTAACGCACGCTAACCCCGATCTATATAACCTCTTTGATGTGGGGAAGGAGATCGTATGTTACAGAACGCCCGAAGAATGCGCCGAGCTGTGCGCATACTATCTGGCGCATGAGGCAGAGCGTGAGAGGATCGCTCGGGCGGGCCTAGAGCGTGCGCGACGCGACCACACGTGGGATGCGCGGTTTCAAATGCTGTTCAAAACGCTTGACCTACTTCCAAGAAGCTCCAACCCACAAGAAAGATTCCGTTGATGATACCCAAAGTCACCGTTCTCATGTCTGTGTACAATGGTGCGCGTTTCCTGCGTGAGGCCGTGGATAGCATTCTGGCGCAAACGATGCCTGATTTCGAGTTTCTCATCATTGACGATGGCTCGACCGACGAAACGCTCTCTATCCTAGCCAGCTATCATGACCCGCGTATTCGGATCGTGCGCCAGGAAAATCAGGGCTTGGCTGCTGCGCTGAATCGCGGCCTACAGATGGCCAGCGCCGAGCTGGTGGCGCGCATGGACGCTGACGACATAGCGCTGCCTGATCGGCTAGCGACCCAGCTTGCGGCTTATGAACGTCTGGGTCATCCTGATGTGCTGGGCGGAGCGGTGGAAGTGATCTCAGAGGCGGGTGCGTCGCTCAAAGTAGTACGCTTTCCCCAAAGTCACGAGGCCATCGTTCACAACCTCGTGCATGGCGGCGCTGCGTTTGCCCATCCAACTGTGTTGTACAAACGCCAAGCAGTACTCCAGCGTGGGGGCTACGACACGTTCTTTTGCACTTCTACCGAGGACTATGATCTCTGGCTACAAATGTCCGGAAATAGCTGTTACGCAAATCTTCCCCAGGTGGTGCTTAGGCTGCGCCTCAATTCGTCTGGGATGGAATCTCGGAGGGCAGCGGCAACAGCGACCACACGCAGTTCGAGCGCCTGGTATCATTGCTTGGCCAAACAACGTTACCTGCTGAATCAACAAGGTCTCACTGATTGGTGGGGTGCCTATGCCATGCGCGAGCAGGTATTTGATGCGCTATGGCTACGTTTTCGCAGAAGCGGGATGCAGGAATCTATGCTGGCTAACCGATACCTTGCGCTGATTAGGGCTGACTTGAGAACCCCGGGGCGGCGCATAGTGGGACTGAAATCGGCTTTGTGGCTATGCGCTGCTCACCCGCTGGCTACGCTGCGA
>CAZYPJ010000418.1:0-3405 GCA_964649365.1 uncultured Anaerolineales bacterium
CCAAGGCCACCGAGGCCCCCAAAGCGGCCCCCCAGCCGGCCGGCAAGCTGCTGGTGCAGATCACCCAAAAGCAGGACGTTTCCGAGTGGTTGCAGCAGAACCTGGATGATTTCAAGGCCAAAGTGCCCGATGTCGAGGTCGAGATCGAAGCCATCCCTGGCTGGACTTCGGGCTATTTCCCCAAGATTTTGGCCAAGGCCGCGGCTAACCTGTTGGGCGACGTGTGCTGGTACCCCGGTCGTCATGGCTCGCACCTGCGCTGGGCCGCCATCAAGATGATCCAGAACCTCAACACCTTTGCCGACGCCGAAGGCTACAAGTGGGAGCAGTATTTCAAGGGCGCCCTGGAAGCCAACCGTTGGGAAGGCAAGCAATGGTGGATGAGCTACATCTCGGAGCCGGTGATGCCGGTGTTGGCCATCAACAAGAGCCTGGCCGCCGAGCGCGGCGCCCCCGAGATTGACCCCGAATGGGATTGGAAGGCCTTTATCGAAGGCTGGGCCAACAAGATCGTGCTGGAAGAGGGCGGCCGCACCAAGTACTTTGGGTATCGTCGCGGCAACAGCGAACCGTTCGGCGCTGGCCCCACCCTGCGCGCGTTCGGCGCCGAGTTGATGGACGCCGAGGGCAAGAAATGCCTGTTCGACGCCAACGACGGCCTGAAGCAATTCCTGCAATTCCGCTATGATGTGATCCACACCTACAAGTGCTCGCCGTCGCCGGCCACCGGCCAATACAACGATTTCGAAGAGTTCTTGGCGGGCCGCCTGGGCGCGCTGGACATCTGGCCGTGGTTCATCCAAATCTGGCCCGAGCAGATCGGCGACAAGTTCCAGGTAGATTTCGTCGAGACGCCCAAAGGCCCCACCGGCAAGCGCCGCACCATGCTCAACGAGCACACCCTGGGCATCTTCCAGGCCGCGCCCAACCCGCAAGGCGCCTGGGAGTTCTGCAAGTGGGCGTGCAGCGAAGAGCTATGCGTCAAGCGCGTGATGGACGGCATGGGCGGCCCCAACGCCCAAGTGGGCGTGTGGAACAACAAGGAAATCATTGCCAAGTTCCCGGCCTACGGCATCGTCGCCCGCATCATGAGCGAAGTCGAGCCGGATTGGCGCTGCGCGAACTTTCGCGGCGAGGACGTCGGCCCGGCCTTTGCCCAACCCTATGGCGCGGTCGAAGCCGGCGAAATGCCTGTGGACGAGGCCGTCAAGACGATCACCGATGGCGTCAACGCGGCGTTGCAGTTGCCCGTCGCCTAGTTTGAACGGCAGGGGCGGCGCGCCAAGCGGCGAGCGCCGCGCCCTTGCCCGATAAGGCGGCTGCCGGCGGGGCGGCGCGCCAGGCGCACACGGCGTCGCCGCCGCCCCGCGCGGCGCGGCGAATCGCTCGCCCCGCCCCAGGCTGCGACCATCGTAGGGGCGACCCACCCGCCGCCATCGGCGGCGGCGGGTTCGCCCCTATTTGGCTGATCGGGCCTTTTATACCAATAGGAATGGTGGGAAATATGGCCGCAACAACCGAACGCCTGGCGGTGGCCAGGCCCAGGGTCTTTTGGAACAATGCGCGCCGCGAGGCGCTGCAAGGGTATCTCTACTCCTCGCCAGGCGTGCTGGGCTTTATCATCTGGGTGCTCGGCCCGATGCTCGCCTCGCTCTACATGAGCTTTACCAAGTACAACATCACCAGCACGCCGCTATGGGTGGGCCTCGATAACTATCGCTTTGCCTTTGTGGAAGACAAGCTGTTCTGGCCTTCGCTCGGGCGCACCTTCTACTATGCCTTTGTGATGGTGCCGGTGGGGCTGGCCGGGTCGCTGTTGGCGGCCTCGCTGCTCAACCAGAACCTCAAGGCCACCACCCTCTGGCGCACGCTCTTTTATCTCCCGTCGTTGACCCCCGTGGTGGCGGCAGCCATCCTGTGGCGTTACCTGCTCAACACCGACGTGGGCCTGCTCAACCACCTGCTGTGGACGTTTTTCCGCATCAAAGGCCCCAACTGGCTCGGGTCGAGCTACTGGGCCGGCCCGGCGCTGATGATCATCTCGCTGTGGGGTTCCATCGGCGGCAGCCGCATGATTATCTTTTTGGCCGGCTTGCAGGGGGTGCCGCAAGAGCTGTACGAGGCCGCCGATATTGACGGCGCCAACAAGGTGAGCCAGTTCTTTCACGTCACCCTGCCGCTGCTCACCCCCACCATCTTTTTCAACCTCGTGCTGGGGGTCATTGGGGCGCTGCAAATCTTTGCGCTGTCGTACATCGGCACCGAGGGCGGCCCCAACTATTCGACGTGGTATTTCGCGCTCCATATCTACCAAAAAGCCTTTGTGACCTTTGACATGGGCTATGCCTGCGCGCTCTCGTGGCTGTTCTTGATCGTGTTGCTGGTGTTTACGCTCATCCAGTTCCGCTCGTCGGCGGCGTGGGTGTTCTACGCCGGGGAGGTGGCGTGATGGCCACGACAAGCAAGGTAGCCAGCCCGACGTTCCTGGGCCTCAGCTCGGAACGCTGGGGGCGCGGGTTCGGGCGCGTGCTGCTCTATGCCATCGGCGTCGTCTGCTCGATCCTGTTCATGCTGCCCTTTGTGTGGGCGGCCACCAGCTCGCTCAAGACCATCCCCGAGCTGTACGTCTATCCGCCGCTGTGGTTCCCGGCTGTGCCCCAATGGCAGAACTATGCGCAGATTTTCCGCGACGCCCCGATGGCGCGTTGGCTGGTGAATAGCGTCTATGTCTCGAGCATGACGGTGCTGGCCTCGGTGATCAGCGCGGCCATCACCGGCTATGGGTTCGCTCGCTTTCGCTTCAAGGGCCGCGAGGCGCTGTTTATGATGGTGCTGAGCGCCGTGATGTTGCCCGACGCCGTGACCACCATCCCCACCTTTTTGATCTTTTCCAAGTTAAAGTGGCTCGATTCTTACCGCCCGCTCATCATCCCGGCGTGGTTCGGCGGCGGCGCATTCAACATCTTTTTGATGCGCCAATTCTTCCAGACCATCCCGCTCGATTTCGACGAAGCGGCCAAGATTGACGGCGCCAGCCCGTGGCGCCTGCTGTGGACGGGCCGGCGCTGGCCACCGCCGCTATCTTGGTGTTCATCGGCTCGTGGAACGACTTTTTGTGCCCGTTGATCTACCTTTCCACCGAACTCAAGTACACCGTGTCGGTGGGCATCCGCTGGTTCCAGACCTTTCAGGGCGCGGCGCAGCAGCGCCCGCGCGAGCACTTGCTGATGGGCGCCTCGATGATCGTGGCGACGCCGCCATTGATCCTGTTCTTCCTGGCGCAGAAATACTTTGTGCGGGGCATTGTGATGTCGGGGATCAAGGGGTAGGCCGGCCCCCTCACGCCAGCCTATCTCGGCGCACCGCACGGCACAAAGCGAGCGCGGCGGCGGGTCGAACCCGCCG
>CAZYPJ010000419.1:0-3384 GCA_964649365.1 uncultured Anaerolineales bacterium
CAGCCCGCGAAGGCGGGCTTTGTAATCGTAGCCTGCCCGCTTCAGCGGCTGGCGCTCTAGCAAATACCGAGCGATTTGCTCAATCTCTATCGTCTCGTGGGTCTCGATCTCTGACCACCGACCCCTGACCCCTGCTCTCCTGGAGGTGACTATGACCGTCAAAGCGCCCCCGCTCGACCCGCGCCTGGCCGCCGAAATCCGCCGCGCCGAGTTCCGGCAATTGCTGCGCTCGTCGCGCACGGCCTGGCTCTACATCGCGCCGGCCGGCATTCTGATGCTGTTCATCACCCTGTTCCCGCAAATCTACCAGGTCGGCATGGCGTTCACCGATTACCGCGTGCGCAACTTGCGGTTCAACATGTTCGATAGCGCCACGTGGGCCGATTTCGCCCCGCCCTTTATCGGGCTGGACAACTTTTGGAAGATCCTCACCAACCAGCTCAACCTGGAGAATTACAACTTTTGGCGACTGTTGCTGTTCAACATCACCTGGACCATCACCAACATCTTTTTCCACGTCACGCTGGGCGTGGCCATCGCCTTGGCGCTCAACGCCAAACGGCTGATCGGGCGCAAGGTCTATCGCGCGCTGTTCGTGCTGCCCTGGGCCATGCCGGGCTATATCACCGCGCTGACCTGGAAGAACATGTACGACCCGCGTTTCGGCGCGTTCAACCAGATGTTGGCTGCCATCAACCAGCGCCTCGGCACGAATTTCCCGGTGGACACCCGCTGGATTGACGTTTCGCAGCCGCCTATCGGCGGGCCGCTGGCGTTCCTGCCGCTGGCGTTCTATTGCGTGCTGCTGGCCAACGTCTGGCTGGGGTGGCCGTTTATGACGGTGGTGGCCACCGGCGCGCTGCAAGCCATCCCTAAGGACATGTACGAGGCGGCCTCGATGGACGGCGCCACCCGCTGGCAGCAATTGTGGGGCGTCACCGTGCCGCTCATCCGCCCGGCGATGGCCCCCGCTATCATGTTGGGCACGATCATGACGTTCAACCAGTTCAACGTCATCTATTTCATCTCGGAGGGCAAACCCTTTGGCCGCACCGAAATCCTGGTGACGCAGGCGTTCAAGCTGGTCTATCAACAGCGGCTGTACGGCGTGGCGGCGGCGTTCAGCATCGTGGTGTTCCTGATCTTGCTCGCCTTCACGCTGATCAACAACCGCATCACCCGCGCCACGGAGGCCTACAATGCGTAGCAGTCGCCGTCAACAAATCTGGGAGCAGATCGGCCTGCAAGCCTTCCTGCTGGCCGTGACCTTTTCGGTGCTCTTTCCAATCTTGTGGATCCTCTCGTTGGCGCTGGACCCGCGCGGCATAGACAAACCGTTGGAGTTCCGCCTGTTCCCGCCGGGCGCGTCGCTGGTGGCCTTTCGCAAGGTATTGATCGAGCCGTTCGGGCTGCTGTGCAAAGACCCCTCCAACCCCGCTTCGTGCATGACCTTTGCCAAGCTGCTGGCCAACAGCCTGCTGGTGGCGATGGGCACCAGCGTGGCGGCGGTGATCTTGGGGGCGTCAGCGGCCTACGCCTTTTCGCGCTTTCGCTTTATCGGGCGGCAGGCGGGGATGTTGATGTTCATCGTACTGCTGATGCTGCCCGCCTCGGCCACGCTGGCCCCGCTGTATGTGCTGCTCAGCCAGATCAAGGTGGCGGGCGAGCCGCTGCGCAAGAGCCTGTTCGGACTGGCGCTGGCCTACGCCTCGGGCACGCTGCCCTTTTCCATCTGGAACCTGAAGGGCTATTTCGACACTGTGCCCAAAGAGCTGGAGGAGGCGGCGCGCATTGACGGCGCCACCGTCACGCAGACCTTTATCTCGGTGATCCTGCCGCTATCGGTGCCGGCGCTGGTGGTGACGGTGCTGTTTAGCTTTATGAGCGGCTGGACCGAGTTCATCCTGGCGTGGACGCTGTTGGAGGATCCCGAGCGGTTCACGCTGGCGATGGCGCTGCGCTCGATGCAGGGGCAATACTCCACCCCGTGGAGCGAGTTCTCGGCGCTCTCGATCCTGATGAGCCTGCCGATCATCATTCTGTTCTTTGCCATGCAGCGCTACCTGGTCTCGGGGTTGACGGTGGGAGCGGTGAAGGGATAGAGGGGATTCACCACGGAGACACGGAGGGCGCGGAGGAGGGACAAACCACCGAGACGCAAAGAGAACAGACTAGCCACGAATTACACGAATGAGCACGAATCATGATCCTAATTCGTTTATATTCGTGCAATTCGTGGCTAGTATTATCCTCTTTGCGCCTTGGTGGTTTGCTTTGCTCTCGCGCTTGACAGCGCCGCGCCGAGAGTACACAATACGCTCGACTGTGGCGACTTGCACTTGGAACGATGAGGAACAACGACAATGGCCGACCGTGAAGTGGTGATTCGCGTGCCCGAAAAGGTGCTGCTGGCCGAAAAGACCGACGCTAACTCGTTCGCGCGCGAGCTGCGTGTGCTGGCGGCGGTCAAGCTCTACGAATTGGGGCGGCTTTCTTCGGGGCGGGCCGCCGAGCTGGCGGGCATGGCGCGGGTCGAGTTCCTGATCGAGCTGCAGCGCTACCGCGTGTTCCCCCTCGAAGCCGAGCTGCGCGAGCTGGAGAGCGCCTATGACGCAGGCGATCAGTAACACCTCGCCATTGCTTTATCTGTATCGCTGCGGCGGGCTGGATTGGCTCGCGCAATTGTTCGAGGCCGTGGCGACGGTGGGCGCTGTGCGCGCCGAGCTGGACCAGGGCCGCGCAAAGGGCTATGCCGCGCCCGACCTGGCCAATTATCCGTGGATTCGGTTGACTGAGCCGCGCGCGTTGCCTTCCGAATGGTTGGCGCTCGACCTGGGCGCAGGCGAACTGGCCACTATCGCGCTGGCGTTGGAAAATCCGTCCAGCGTCGTACTGCTCGACGATGCGCTGGCCCGTCGCGTGGCCCAGGCTGCTGGATTGCAGGTCTGGGGCACATTGCGCGTGACGCTCGAAGCCAAGCAACGCGGACTGATCGCCCAGGTTGCGCCGGTGATTGAGAGACTACAAAGGTCAGGGATGTGGATTTCGGAAGATATTCGCGCCCGCATCCTGACTTTGGCGAGCGAAACAGAGCGGTAATGTGTTGTAGAGCCGTAAGAACGGGCAAGAACGTCACGCAATGGCGCAGATCGTTCTTGCCCGTTCCTACGGCTCTGCATGTGCTGCGCGTCTGTCATGCTGAGTACGGCCACGGCGGGTACGCCGTTCGATCTATAAGCAACTGCTGCGCTTGTCACCCTGAGGGTACTCCCGAAGGGTCTTTGCCTGGCTCGCGTGAGACCCTTCGCTTCGCTCAGGGTGACAGACGCGGCAGTTGCTTGTAGATCGAATGGCGTACCCGCCGTGGCCGTACTCAGCATGACA
>CAZYPJ010000420.1:0-227 GCA_964649365.1 uncultured Anaerolineales bacterium
GAGGGTACGCGAGCAAAAGGACAATCTGCTTTGGCTGACAGAGGATCAGCCCGCAGCCGCCCGCCCCAGCGAGAAACGCCTTTCGCGGGCGTTGTTGCAGACCGTGCAGAGCATCCATCGTCTCTATCGCGACGCTTTACGCCGCGCCAACGAGCGCGCCCGACAAAAGCGCCAGGCGGCGCGCCTTGCCGGCAAGCCCCTGCCCCCGATGCCCGACCCGCGCCTGA
>CAZYPJ010000420.1:237-1839 GCA_964649365.1 uncultured Anaerolineales bacterium
TCGACCATGAACGAAGAGGCGCGCAAACGCCTTGAACAGCTTCAAAATGTCTTGATGAAACCCGACACCGTGCGGCTAAGCGGCCTGGCAGCGCGCTGGGCAGAATTGTTGACGCGGAAGGAGGAGAGAAAATGGTGAGTGAACCCGTCTTTTCGTTCAGAATATCTGATCTCGGCGAAAAGACCAAACCAGAGGAACGCATGTATTTCGCGGTCAAATTCGCGGAATGGAATCTGACAAGTAAAGCTGCAACGATCACAGCTGAGGATGTAATAAAGATTATCACAGAAAGTGACAGTGTAGACACTTTGATTGACCGGGCCGACAACCTTGGCTCTGGTCTTAGGGCGCTTGGGCTTGGTAGCACGCAAGTGCGCAACGTTTTCAGCACTGTGCGACAGATTGAGATGAATTGGAAGCCCGACAAGGCTACGGATGAGATGTCCCTCCGCAAGCTAAAGCTTCTCAAGCCCAAGCTCGTCTACCAGACCAAGCGCAATCGGCGTATGAAGAGCTTGGCCGACGTCCTATCGTTGGCCATTGGTCACGTAAAAGACAGAAACCATTTCACACGCTTCATGGATTTTTTTGAAGCTATTGTGGCCTATCACGTAGCCGCAGAGCAAATGGCAAAGCCTGATGAGGCACAAGAAGAATAGGAGAGAAATGCTAGATAATGAAAAGCCAGCGTATGACAAGGCACCTCTATATGGACGAGTTTTCATCACAGGCCAGATCAAGATCGTGACAGGTCTTCACGTTGGCGCTTCTAGATCTGAATTGGCAATCGGTGCAGTAGATGGCCCTGTGGTGCGCGACCCGCTCACTAATAGACCCTACATTCCCGGATCGTCGTTGCGAGGGAAAATGCGCTCCTTGTGGGAGAAACGCTCAAACGTAGTGCAGAATGGTGTCATTAGGGCGCAAGACCCTAAAGTTGCTATTCACCGTTGCGAGAACGCCAATGACTATGCCAAGTGCCCAGTCTGCCGAATCTACGGAGTTCCAGGAGATATTTTCGGTGATCGAAAGCTTCTCAGCCCTACACGGCTCGTGATAAGGGACCTGTTGCTCGACGAAAGCGAAGCGGCGCGCCTGGATGCTGCAAGAACACAGCTTCCTTACACAGAAGTGAAATGGGAGGCAACGATCGACCGCGTGACGTCTGCTGCCGTACCGCGCCAGATTGAGCGTGTGCCCGCTGACACTGTGTTGCGCGGCCTTGAGATGATCTATTCACTCTACAAACCCGGGGATGAGGATTTGGTCATCGATATCTTGAAAGCAATGCAATTACTTGAGGACGACTACCTCGGCGGCCAGGGTTCGCGCGGCAGCGGTAAAATCCGCTTTGAGGGCCTTTCCATCGTCTGCCGCAACAGCGAAGCGTATGAAACGATACATGAGTGGAGCGAATATCTGCGTAGCCCAGCCCGAAACAAGTGGCCTGAAAATGGGATTCAGAGCGTGCAACAGGTGTTGGATCTGAAAGACGATCTTGTGGCGTGGCTCAAGGAGATGATCCCCATTCCCGCTCCGCAGCCCACCCCCTGAAAGGAGCCTCCTATGCAGGCAGTGGCCTATTATCTGGAGGGGCGGGGG
>CAZYPJ010000420.1:1849-2208 GCA_964649365.1 uncultured Anaerolineales bacterium
GTTCACTTGGGCGCGCGCGGCGTGGGGCTGGCGGAGACGTCGGTACGCTGCCCCGCCGATACGTTGTTCGCGGCGCTGTGCCATACGCTGCGCCAAACTTACGGCGAGGCCGAGTTGCTGCGCTTCCTCGATACCTATCCGCGCCCCGGGTCTGACGCCGAGGGCGAGCCGGCGCTCGTCTTGTCGTCGGCGTTCCCCTACGCGCCCATCCATCCTGTCGGCGGCGACGCAGCGGCGCTGGGCGACCCTGTCGCGCCCAAACAGGTGTTGCGCCTGTGGCCGCGCCCATTGGAATCTCCCACGATGTCCCAATCGTTGGGCGATGACCGCAAAAACTTGAAAATCGTCACCAAGCTCTC
>CAZYPJ010000420.1:2218-3383 GCA_964649365.1 uncultured Anaerolineales bacterium
AAAGCGAGTGGCCCTCGTACCACGGCGAATCGACCCTTGTGCAGGGCGGCGTGGTCTGGCTCGGTCGCGACGATTTGCCGCTGGTGCAGGGTTGGCGCGACGCCGAAAGCGACGACATTGCCTTTTGGGCCGTGGGCGATGCGCCGCGTGTGACGGTGGACCGCGTTTCGTCGGCCTCGGCGGTGTACCAGGCCGGGCGGGTGCGCTTTCAGCCCGGCGGCGGATTGTGGTTCCTGGCGCGCTGGCGCGACGATTAATGGCGCCAACGCGGCGAAGCCGCATTGACCGCCCTGGGCGACGCGGGCCTGGGTGGCGAGCGCAGCGTCGGCCACGGCCAGTTTCGACTGCGCCGGGGCGAGGCCGCTGCGCCGTGGTTAGGGGCGCGCGAGGGCGAACGCATCGTCACGCTTGCGCCCTACTACCCCCGCCAATGCGAGCTGCCATGCGCTATCAGCGCCAAGGACGCGCGCTACAAACTGGACACGCGTCGGGGCTGGATGTCCTCGCCTGATAGCACAACTGACGGCAAGGAGACCCACTATGGCATGGCGCTGCGGCGCAAAGCCGTGCGCATGATCGGCGAGGGCAGCATCCTGCGCGCGCCCGATGGCCGCGGCTATATGGGCCAACTGGCCGACGTAACGCCCGATGTGTTCCACCCCAGCAAGCATCCGGGCGGCCACATGGTATGGCGCTACGGCGTGGCGTTGGTCGCCCGCTATGGGCAGCGAGCAGGGGAGGCGCGCGATGGATAAGCTCAAGACCATCTGGGATGTGACTGTCGAGACCCTCTCGCCGCTGCACATCGGCAACGGCAATCGGCTGTTACTGGGCTATGATTTGGTGACTCACCCCGATCATCGGCCCGACCGCCCCGAGCTCAATCGAACGTTTCGCATCCATGAAGATCACCTGTTTGAAACCAGGTTGCAGGCAGCGGAATCGGCTGGCGACAAAGCGGCGCTCGACCGCTTGATGCAGGGCTTGCCCGCCGACCAATTGCTCGAACGTTCCGACTTCCAACCACCCTATCGCTGTTTCCGCTATATCATGCCGGGCGCGCCATCGGCCAGTTCTAAAGGGGCTGGCGTCCAAGAGCAGATCAAGAATGTCTATGGTCGCCCCTACCTGCCCGGCTCGCCGCTGAAAGGGGCCTTGCGTTCGC
>CAZYPJ010000421.1:0-3377 GCA_964649365.1 uncultured Anaerolineales bacterium
GAACTGATAGAATGTCTCGCGATTGTATTTTCTCTTTTCACCAAAGCATAACCCTTTGACATCTCTTACATGAAGCTCGATTGGCTCGGTAGCATCAGGGAAAACTTGTGCCACAACACCATCGAGTGATTGGGTGATGTTATAGATCTGTCCCTCAAAAACAGCGACTCCCGCCAAAACGAAATTCTCGTGCTGGGCGGCATTGCCAGATTCATCAAGATACAGTAACCACACAGTCAACTTGTCCTTTGGTGTTGGGGCAAAAAAACACGGCCAGGCGTCTCGGATTACTCCGAGAACAGCGAGCCTTCGACCCCGGCTCTCCCAACCGTAATTATAGTATACACCACATAACTGCTCAAGTCAATATTTGCAGAATCGGAAATCAGGAATTTGAGCTAAAGTTTGATCTCTTTTCACTTCTCTTTCCCCGCGCATACCGCCACACCTCCCGCGCCGTGACGAGCAGCGGCACGGCCAGGTAGGCCCCGACGACGTTGCCGATCAGCCCGCCTACGATGACGGCGGCCAGCGCGACCAACGGGTGCAGATCGAGCCGCTCGCCCACGATGCGCGGCTGCACCCACAGCGCGCCCACTTGCTGCAAGGCTAGATAGACCCCCGCCACGATCAGCGCAAAGCCCCAGTTGGGCAGCGCCACGACGGTGGAGCCTTTGATGAGCGCGATGGCTGCCGCTGGGATGACAGCGATGACCTGGCCGACGCCGGGCACGGTCTCCATCAATCCGGCCAGCGCCCCCAGCCAGAACGCGCCGGGCAGCCCCAGCGCCGCCCACACCACCCACATCGCCGCGCCCACGATCAGCGCCATCAAGAGCTGCCCCTTGATGTAGGTGAGCCACAATTGGGCGATGCGCGGCAGCAGCCTGGTTGGTTGCGTCGCGGGTTGAGTGGGCATGGACGTGGGCGTAGTCATGGCGCGAGGCTCCTCGGCGGTCGGGTCTGTTCAGGAGTTCCAAGCCAGATGGCCGAAAGTCTGACGTAGATGCGCGAACTGGGCCGGCGTGAGCGGCGGGCCGAACAGCTCGGACACATTGGCGCGCAGATGGTCGGCGTTGCCTGTGCCGATAAGCACCGATGACACCGCCTCGGGCGCAGCGGCGAACTGATAGGCCGCGCGGGTAAGCGGATGCGCCAGATCGCCTGTCTTGGTCAGGCCCAAGGGGTCGCTGAGAGCGGGCGCGGCGTCGGCGGGCAACAACCCTTCAGCGATGAACCGCTCCAGGCAGGCGACGGCCTCGGCATTGTTGCGCAGCGAGGTGCGCACCGAGGCCATAATCAGCACCCCTACATTGTGCTCCAGCGCCAACGGGAACACCTCGCGTTCAGCTTGTTGGTTCAGGATGCCGTATTTGACCATGATGACGTCGAATAAATCATCGCGCAGCGCTTGGGCCAACATGGCGTGGTTAGCGTCGCCCGAAACGGTCTCGGTGATGCCCAAAAAGCGCACCTTGCCGGCGCGCTTGGCGCGCAGCGCGGCCTCGTGGTAGCGAACGATCACCTCGGTGTATTCGTCGGGCGCGATCGCGTGGTATTCCAGCACATCGAGGGCGTCCACCCTCAGCAACCGCAAGCTGGTTTCCAGTTGCTCATCGAGCGCCTCGGCGGGGAGCAGCGCGCCTCCCTTATGGGGCTGGAACTTGGTCGCGATGACGTAGCGGTCGCGCGGCGTGTTACTCAAAGCGCCGCCCAGCAGCTCTTCGCTGCCGCCGTAGGCGGGAGAGGTGTCGAACAGATTGATTCCGAGGTCGAGCGCGGTGTGCACCACGCGGTGCGACTCGGCGACGCTTTGGCCGGTCCCCTGGCCGAGCCGTGAGGCCCCTCCCGTACCCAAGCCGGCTAGCGATACACCAAGCCCTGTGCGCCCCAAGGTGCGGTAGAGCATGGCAACCTCCTTTGATCACCGCCTATGCCAAATAGCTTACCAGCCCGTCGGCCCGCGAACGCAGTTTGAGCAGAGCCTTTTGCTCGATCTGCCGTACCCGCTCGCGGGTGACGCCCAACTCGCGCCCGATCTCTTCCAGCGTCATGGCCTCGCCGTCGCCCAGGCCGTAGCGATAGCGCAACACCATTTGCTCGCGCGGAGTGAGGTCATTCATTGTGGCGGCCAGCGACTCTTTGAGCATCTGGGCGAACACTTCATCGTCGGGGCCAGCATCCTGGCTGTGGGTCAGGAATTCGCTCAGGGCGCAATCGTCGCTTTCGCCGATGGGCGATTCCAGCGAGACGGGGTCGAGCGTGCTGGCTAGGATGAGCCGCACGCGCTCGCGCGCTTTGGTCATGCGTTTGGCCAGGGGGCAAGGCAAAGGGGTGTGCGTCTGCAGATACAGACCGATTTGCTGGCGCTCCTCATCCGTGAGGTAGCCCACTTCCAGGGCCAATTCATCCACGGTGGGGGCGCGGTTCAAGTCTTGTTGCAGGCGCCGGGAAGCGTTACGCAACAAGCACACGGCCTCGGCCATATGGGCCGGCAGGCGCAAAGTGCGCCCGTGCTCGCCGATGGCCCGCAGCATGGCCTGGCGAATCCAACAGGTGGCGTAAGTGGAAAACCGCAGATGCAGGCGATAATCATAACGGCGCACGGCGCGCAGCAGGCCCAAGTTGCCCTCTTGCACCAGATCCTCAAACGAGATGCCCCGATTGGCGTACTTTTTGGCCACGCTGATGACCAGACGCAGATTGGCCTCGACCATCTGGCGGGCGGCGCGACGGCCTTCCAATACCATGCGCCACAACGCGGCCTCTTGCTCTGGCCCGATCGGGGTGCGGCGCAAGCTGGCCAGCGCCGCATCGGCCCGGCGGATCGCGCGGCCCAGTCGCCATTCCTCCTCGGCGCTGAGCAACGGTGTGCGCGCAATATCGTGCAGATACACCATCAACATATCCGTGCGACATTCCGGCGCAGCCGAAAACTCTTGTACCTCAGTCCCCACAGTCATCGGATCGTCCATCTTTGGCCATCCTGTCTGCGATGTAGCGGCTGGGTCGCGTCGCCCATGTTCTCCCCCCAGGCGATGCGGCCGGTCTGGGTCGTGCTATGACGGGTGCGTTCCAAGAGCACCGAACGCTCCGGATATGCGGTATCTCGTTGCGCCCCGACATTGGGGCGGCATCAATTGTCAAACTCTGTAGGGGCGATCCTATGTGATCGCTCGATTCTGTGCGACTCTGTGCGACCACCCTATCCTGCATGTCCGCCCAGGGGCGGCCACGCAGGGCCGCCCCTACGCCAGGTAATCGCGCAGCTTGCGGCTGCGGGTGCCGTGGCGCAATTTGCGCAGCGCATTGGCTTCGAACTGCCGGATGCTCTCGCGGGTCACTCCGAACTCCTGGCCTACCTCTTACAGTGTGCC
>CAZYPJ010000422.1:0-3358 GCA_964649365.1 uncultured Anaerolineales bacterium
GCAAGGGACCGTGTGTGGGCGTCATACAGTGGATCGCCAGGCCCCTTATGAGGGGGGGAAGCGCGGCGCGACGGGCAAGACGGGCGGCCATCTGCCCGGCGGCGCCGAAGGCGGCTGGTTCGGCGTCAGCATTCAGCCTGGGCAGTATGACGAATGGCTAATCGTCGCTCGTAGGCTCGTAGCGAATCCTTCTGGCGCGGATGGTTACAGCGTGCCCTATCTGCATCCGGCGCCGCGCTACGAAAACGACCCCTGGGTAGTGGAGTATGAGGGGCCGCTTCATGAGCACGTGTGGGGTTGGGCGTTCAAGAATAGCGATTTTGAGTGTATGCCCTCGATCATCGGAGCATACCCAACAGTGGGCTTCTTGCTTCAAGAGCAAGTGTACTAGTAAATACAGATCGGCCTGTAGCTAGATTGAACTTGCAGTCAGACAACAGAGGGGGCCAAAGCGGCCCCCTCTGTCCGTTTCTGCGCCTTCAGCGCGATCAGGGCGCGGGCTTGTCCATGATGTCCTGGAGGCCCTTTTGCAGGGCGTCAATCGCCGCTTGATCGAGCGGTTTGTCGCCTTCGCGTAGAGCGTCCCAGGTGTTGTTGTAGAGATCCCAATACTCGCCGCGACGGCTGTTGTAGGGCACGGGGATCGAGCCATAGTCCTCGGGCTTGAGCGTATCCCAGAACTTGGCAATGTTGGCATACAGCGGGCAGGCCGCAGCCACTTCAGGGTCGTGCCAGGCCTTGATGACAGCGCCGGGCGTCATGTGCGATTTGTCGAGCGCCGCCCACTTGCTGATCTCCTCCGAGGAAAGCATCTTGGCCAGGCCCCATGACTCGTCAGGGTACTTGGTCTTGCCATAGATGACGGTAGCGTCGCAGCTCGGCGTGCTGCCCACTTTGCCGCCGCCGCCGTGCGGCCATTCGCAATGGCCCAGGGTCATCTTGCCTTCGGTGGCCTCGGCAAAGCCCACCCAGATGTTGGCGCCGCAGTTGGAATAGACCGCAATCATCCCAGTATAGAACATAGACTTGGTGCTCTCGAGCACCTTGTCTCGCCCAGGGATGAGCTTGGACTTTTGGATCATATCGGCGATCCACTTGTGGGCGTCCACAGTCTTGGGGTCGCTAAAGGTGGTCTTTTTGCGGTCCTTCGACACGATAGCGCCGCCGAATGAACGCGCATGCCCTTCCATGCCCCACAATCCCGTGGAAGGCCCAAACGCATAGCCGTTCTCGGGCATCTTTTCCTGGATCTTGGTCAACAGCTCTTCAAACTCAGCCAAGGTCATATCGCCGCGCGGCTCGCCCACGCCGATTTTGTCGATCAACTCCTTGTTCCACATGATCTCGTTTTCGCCGTTGTGCACGCCCATCGGCATAGCCACGAGTTCATCTTTGGGGCCTTGATAGAGGGTATCCAAAGCCCACTTGTAATAGATGGAAAAATCGTGCTTGTCCTTCTCGGCCATCGGCGTCAGATCCAACCAGGCGCCTTTCTTGGCAAGCTCGGGCAGCATCCAGGCGCTGTGCTGGAAAGCGAGGTCGGCCATCGTCCCGGCGGCTACAAAAGTGGGCACTTTGGTCGTCAGGTCGCCCCATCCAGAAGGCTCGTTCTTGACGGTGATGCCTTCATTCTGCTCTTCATACACGCGGCTGGCATGACGCATGAAATCGCCCAGCGCGTCGCCGCGCTCCATATAGCGCAGCTCGATTTTGGCCTTGGGGGCAGCCGTAGCCGCTTCTTTTTTCTCGACCGGCTTCTCAACGGGCTTTTCGGGCGCGGGGGTGGGCTTGGGCGCGCAGCTCGCCAACGCAGCGCCAGCGCCGACGGCAGCCATAAGCTTGAGCAGTTCTCGTCTCTTGCGCTTCAGTGACATAATTTCCTCCTCAGTCCACTGTTAAAAAACGACACACTGCCCGTTACTCTTACTCTAGTGAGATGCCCGATTCCTCCTTTCTACAGCTCTCAGAGGCGAAGCATCAGAGCAACCAACGGACCGCGCACGGATGTTACGCCTCCACTGCTGCGAATCCTGGATAGTTATCTGGTTGGGCCGCCATCCTATCCCTTCAGGCCCGACATGACGATGCCTTGCACGAAATACTTTTGGGCGGCAAAGAAGAGCAAGATGATCGGCAAGGCCGACATAACGCAACAAGCCATCAGATAATGGTCAGTGGGCATTCCCCAGGTGGATTGACCCGGCGTCGCATCGAAATAGCGCAAGCCCAAGGCCAGTGTGAATGTTTCGGGCGATGCCAGATAGATCAATGGCCCCATAAAGTCGTTCCAAGCACCGATAAAGCTGATGACAGCGACCGTGGCCAGCACCGGTTTCATCAGCGGCAACAGAATCTTGAACAAGATGCCAATTGGGGTAGCGCCATCAATAGTGGCCGCTTCATCGAACTCGCGCGGCAGACTGAGGATGAACTGGCGCAACAAAAAGATGGTGAACGCGCCGCCGCCGAACCAGGCCGGTACCCACAACGGGCGGATCGAATTGAGCCATCCCAGGTACTTGAACAGCAAATACTGTGGGATCAGCGTTACCTCGGCGGGCAACATCATCGTAGCGAGTGTGATGGCAAAGATGATGTCGCGCCCATGCCAGCGAAAGCGCGAAAAGGCATAGGCTACCGATGTAGCTGAAACCACCGTACCCAACGTGGCCAGCGCCACCACGATGACTGAGTTCAGCATCCACCGGCCAAGCGGCACCATGGCAAACACTTCCGCATAGTTGCTGAACTTTAACGTTTCTGGAAACATATGCGGAGGGAAATAGAACAGCTCAGAAGGCCGCTTGAGCGATGTCGATAGCGTCCAGAACCAGGGAAACATGAATCCTAGAGCAAAGAAGATCATGAGCGCATAGCTGCCCCACATCCAGAGCCTTCGAGACTGGGACAAGCTGCGAGACTTGCTTGGCAGTGTTTTAGCTTGGGCTGTCATGCGCTATTCTCCTGCATAATAGACCCACACGCGCGACGCTCGGAATTGCAGCATCGTGAGGAGGATCAAGATAGCGGCAAAGATCCACGCCAACGCTGAGCCATAGCCCATCTCAAAATAGACAAAAGAGACCGTGTAGAGGTGCAGCGCATAGACCCAGGTAGCCCCCGCCGGCCCACCTTGGTAGGCCACATACGCTCCCGCTAATACCGTTACCGCGCCGAACGTGCCCATGAGGTGCTTAAAAAACAGGGTGGGCGAGATCATCGGCAAGGTTACATTTCGGAACTTGCTCCAGCGAGTGGCGCCATCTACATCGGCGGCGTCGTACAGCTCTTGCGGCTCACCTTGCAGGCCGGCCAAAAAAATCAGCATATGATTGCTGCCCAGGTAGGCCCACAAGTC
>CAZYPJ010000423.1:0-3345 GCA_964649365.1 uncultured Anaerolineales bacterium
CAAACCCGGCCAGGCCGACGCGGAGGATGTGGAATATATGGCGCTGTGGCTGCTCGATGTGGCATCGGGCGCGGAGCGCCAGCTTACCGCTGGGACGGCGCGCGATTGGTCGCCGCGCTGGTCGCCCGATGGCAAGCAGGTCGCTTTTCTTTCCACGCGGGCGGGCAAGCCGCAGGTTTACGTCATCCCGGTGGATGGCGGCGAGGCGCGGGCGCTGACGCAGCTCAAGCAGGGCGTGGGCGGCGCGCCCGAATGGTCGCCCGATGGCCGTTGGATCGCCTTCACCGCCGGGCCAGCCGAGCCGCCCGACCTCTCCAAGCCCTACCGCATCACGCGCCATATCTACCGCATGGACGGCATGGGCTATCTCGACGGGGCCGTCCAGTCGCTCTATGTCATCCCGGCCCAGGGCGGCGAGCCGCGCCGGCTGACCGACGACGCCTGGAACAACACCGACCCGCGCTGGTCGCCCGACAGCGGCGAGATCCTCTACAGCGCCGGCTTTAGGCCCGACGCCCACGACGCCTACCGCGGGCGGCTGCGGATCGTGACCCTGGACGGGCAGATGCGCGACCTGACGGGCGACTGGGGCCTGACGGGGTCATCGGCCTGGGCGCCCGATGGGCGCGTTATCTTTGTGGGGCAAATGGGCGATCAGCCTGCCGGCGCCAAAAACAACCTGTGGGTGGTTGCGCGCGAGGGCGGCGCGCCCGAATGTCGCACCGCCGGCCTGCCCTGGGGCGTGGGCGGCGGCTTGCAGGGCGATCAACCCGCCGGATACAATCGCGGGCCGTCGTTCGTGGCGAGCGGCGATAGCGCCTTCGCCTGCGTGCAACAAGGTGGAACGGTGCAGCTCTATCGCGTGGCGCTGAGCGGCGACGAAGCATGGCGGCCCGTCACAGCGGGCGAGCGCGCCTGTTACCCGCTGAGCGCCGTCGGCGAGCGGCTGCTCTACGCCGCCAGCGAGTTCAACAACCCCGCCGACCTGTTCACCTGCCAGCTGGATGGCGCCGACGAGCGCCGTCTGACCTACCTCAACGCCGAGCTGCTCGATCAGTGCGCGCTGCCCCAGGCGGAGCATCTGTTCTACCCCGCGCCCGACGGTGTGGAGGTGGAGGGCTGGCTGCTCAAGCCGCCCGTGGGCCAGGCGCCCTATCCCACCATCTTGTATAATCACGGCGGCCCCAACGGCGCGTTCGGCCACACCTTTAGTTTCGATTGGCAAATGCTGGCGGGCGCGGGTTACGCCGTGTTGCTGGTGAACTATCGCGGCTCCACCGGCTACGGCGAGGCGTTCAGCCAGCAGCCTATCGGCGCCTGGGGCGAGTTAGATCACGCCGACCTGATGGCGGGGGTGGATCGCGCCGTCGCCCTGGGCCTGGCCGACCCCGACCGCCTGGGCTGCTGCGGCCTCTCGTTCGGCGGCTATGAGACCTGCTGGGCCGTGGGCCATACCGACCGCTTCAAGGCCGCTGTGCCCGAAAACCCGCTGACCAATTGGTACAGTATGTATCTGGTGGGTGATATGAGCGCCGCCATGGCCGCCAAGATGATCGGCGGCGCGACGCCTTTCGAGGATTTCGAGCGTTACCGCCGCTGCTCGCCTATCACCTACGCGCACCGTTGCGTCACGCCCACGCTGCTCATCCAGGGCGAGAGCGACTATCGCTGCCCGGCGGAGCAATCGGAGCAGTTCTATACGGCGCTCAAGGCGACGGGCTGCGTGGTCGAGATGTTGCGGCTGCCCGGCAGCCCGCACGGCGGGGCCATCGGCGGGCCGCTGCCCTCGCGCCGCGCCCAGAACGAGGCGCTGCTGGATTGGATGAATCGGTGGGTGTTGGAAAAGAAGGATACGCCGTCAGGATGATGGCGCTCCGAATACACATCATGGGGGGATCGCGCACATGGCAGTTTACGTTCTCGTGCCCGGCGGCAGCTCGGGTGGATGGTATCTAAAAGAGGTCGCCGCGCTGTTGCAGGCGCAGGGCCACGAGGTCTATCGTTGCACCCTCACCGGTCTGGGCGAGCGCAACCACTTGGTCAGCCGCGAGGTCAACCTAGAGACCCACATCCAGGATGTGGTCAACGTCATTCGCTACGAAGAATTGAACAACGTCATCCTGATGGGCCACAGCTACGCCGGCATGGTCATCACTGGCGTGATCGAACGCCTCCCCGAGCGCGTCGCCCACGTGGTGTACGTGGACGCGATGGTTCCCTATGACGGCGAATCCGCCGCCGATGTCTTTGGGCCGGAGGGCTGGTCGCAGATGGAGCGCTCGGCGCGCGCGAACGATCCCGATTGGTTGTTCCCCGTGGATAGCCGCAGCGGGTCGGGCGATTGGCGACGCAGCCCGCACCCGGTGGCGTGCTTTACCCAACCGCTGGCGGTCAAGGGCGCAGCAGCGGCGGCGCTGCCGCGCACCTACATCTATTGCGCCGCCGACAAGCAACCGGGCGGCTTTTATGCCGGCCTGACCATTTCCGCCGAGCGGGCGCGCGCGGCGGGCTGGCGCTTTATCGAGGTGGACGCCACCCACAGCATCTTGCGCACCCACCCGCAAGAGGTGGCCAAAGTGCTGCTGGCGCTGGCGTAGGCGTCACCACACCCCCGGTATCAGCCGATAGCGCACGCGCCCAGCGTACTCGCGGTAGCCCTCCAGTTCATTCTGCAGCGTCTGATCCTCCAGGCGGGTGCGGATGACCAGCGCCACGACGAGCAGCGCCAGGGGCAGCAGCGCCCAGAACGAATCCAAAAAGAAGGGCGTGGCCAGATAGGTGAGCAGCGCCCCGGCGTAGCCGGGGTGGCGCACCCAGGCGTAAGGGCCGGTGGAGATAACCCGCTGGCCGCGATCCTTTTGGATGCGCACCATGCCCGAAAAGAAGCGGTTCTCGATCAGCGCATACGCCCCCAGGGCATAGCTGGCCAGAAGGACGAGCAGGGCCAGCGCTTTCACCAGGCTGCCAAAGGGCGAAGCGCCGCCCGGCGCCGACCAGCCAAAGCGCGCATCCAAGCCCGCTACCAGCGGGATCAGCCCGCCGCCGATGCTGACCAGCGGCGCCAGGAGCCTGTCCCAGGGCTTGGCGTCCTCATGTTGCATAAAGCGAGAGCGCTCGGCCAGCAGATCGGGACTGCGCCGCGACGCCAAGATCCGGCTGACGGCAAAGCCCAGGACGCAGACGACGAAATAAACCCAGGCCTCCCACCAGCCCCAACGCCCGCTGATGAGCAGCGGCAGCAACGGGACGACCACCACGATGAGCAACATGGGAACGATGACGCGCGGCAATGTGGGTTTCTTTTGAACGCTCATGGCTTGCTCTCCTTGATCTATGATGACCTCA
>CAZYPJ010000424.1:0-3339 GCA_964649365.1 uncultured Anaerolineales bacterium
CGCTGGGGCGGGGTCAACCCGAGGTCGTGTTTTGCCCTGCCGTTTGACCGCTTTGCTGCTATTGACAAACGCCCTGACCTGTGTTAGCATGGCGGGTGGAGACGCAGAAAAAGCGAATACGCAGATTCTCGCCGAATGCGTGAGCAACGGGGAAACCAATTCTGGGGCGAATCGGCGGGTTCGCCGTAGGGCCACTTCTTCGGCCCAAGCCCGACAGCTAACCTCGTAGGCGTGGGAGAAGGGCGCCGGTCATTGACCAGGTAGCCTTTTTTTGTTGCCTAACTTTTGTTGCTCTCATGCCGGGGCCTTCGGCCCCATCTCACCAGGAGGCAAGTCGAGCGCCATGACATCGCAGGTCTCTCATCCCAAACCCGCCCCAGCGGAGCTGCCCACCTCCGTGACGCGCGAACTGCGCGCCGCTGGCGGCGCCTCGGAGCGCATCCAGTTGGCCGTCCGGTCGGATCTTTCGCCCGACGGCAAGTTCGGCGAGCAGTGGCTGCTCATCGACCCGCAAGATTTGTGGGTCGTGGATCGCCACAACGGCTCGGCCCAATTGCGCCACAAGATTCCCCTCGAAACCATTCAAGACGCCAAGGTCGAGCGCTGCGTGGGCAACGGGCTGATCCAGGTGACGGTGGACGAGCAGCCGCAGGTGCTCTTGCACTATTCCAACGAGCTGATCGGCCAGTTCGGGCGGGTGGCCTCGTACCTGCACGAGCGCGCCCAAACCGGCCCCAGCGCCCCCATCCCCGACCCCGACGCCGACGCGCATCGCTGCCTGGTGTGCGGCAAGCTGCTGGTGGATACCTCTACCAAGGTTTGCCCCAACTGCATCCAGCGCGGCAAAATCCTGCGGCGGCTGCTGGCCCAGGCCCGGCCCTATTGGGGGCGCATGGGGCTGATCGTAGGGCTGATGGTGTGCGGCGTGCTGCTCGACCTGTTGCCGCCCTACCTCACCCGCATCCTGATTGACGACGTGCTCCAACCCGGCGCGGCGGGGCAGCTCTTGCTTGGGCTAGTCGGCGGGCTGGCGGCCATCCACCTCACCCGCATGACCGTGACCGTGCTGACCAACTGGACCACCACCAACGTCAGCATCCGCTTCACCTCCGAGCTGCGCGACACCCTGTTCGCCTACGTCAAAAAGCTGCCGATTGACTATTTCGACAAGAACCAGATCGGGCGCTTGATGACGCGCATCAACACCGATACCACCGAGCTGCAAGGGCTGGTCTCGCAGATGACCACCTTTACGCTCAATATCCTGATCGTGATCGGCATCGGCGCGGTGCTCTTTACCATGTCGCCCTCGTTGGGGCTGTACGTGCTGATCCCGACGCCGCTGGTGTGCTGCGCGGCCTATTTCTATTACCGCTACATGCGGCCCCACTTCGAGCGTTTCTGGATCGCGCGGTGGCGCTTGAACGCCATGCTCAACACGTTTCTTTCCGGCGTGCGCGTGGTCAAGGCGTTCGCGCAGGAGGATCAGGAGCAAGAGCGCTACCACAACCGCAACGCCAAGATGCTGCAATCGCGCTTGCAGGTGGATTTGGCCTGGGCCAAGTTCTTCCCGCTGATCTCGTTCGCCTTTAGCGCCGGCGGGCTGATTATCTGGTACGCCGGCGGCAAGTCCGTCATCGAGGGCCGCATCACGCTCGGCACGCTGATGGCCTTCCTCAGCTACCTGGGCATGTTCTACGGCCCGCTTTCCAACCTGACGCACATCTCGCAGGCGCTCAACCAGTTCCTCACCATCTCGCAGCGCCTGTTCGAGATGCTCGACGAAGAGCCGCAAAAGCAGGTGGCCAACCCGGTCGCCAAGGCGGCGGTGAACGGGCGAGTCGAGTTCGACAACGTCAGCTTTGGCTACGACCCCTACTACCCCGTCATCCGCGACCTCAGCTTTACCATCGAGCCGGGCGAGATGATCGGCGTGGTGGGGCACAGCGGCGCCGGCAAGACGACGCTGGTGAACCTGCTCTGCCGCTTTTACGATGTAACGAACGGCGCCATCCGCATTGACGGCGTGGATGTGCGCGACCTTTCGATGGAGGATATCCGCAAGCAGATCGGCATGGTGCTGCAGACGCCCTTCCTGTTTCGCGGCACGCTCTCGGAAAATATCGCCTACGGCAAGCCCGACGCCAGCCGCGAAGAGATCATCCGCGCCGCCAAGGCGGCCAACGCCCACGATTTCATCACCCGCCTGCCCGAAGGCTACGACACCATCGTGGGCGAGGGCGGTTCGGGCCTTTCCGGCGGCGAGATGCAGCGCGTCTCGATTGCCCGCGCCATCCTGAGCGACCCGCGCATCCTGATCCTCGACGAGGCCACTTCGTCGGTGGATACCGAGACCGAGCGCCAGATCCAGGAGGCGCTGGAGACGCTGGTTAAAGGGCGCACGACCATCGCTATCGCCCACCGCCTCTCGACGCTCTACAACGCCGACCGCATCCTGGTGCTCAACCACGGCAAGCTGGAGGAGCAGGGCACGCCGCAGCAGCTCATGGAGTGCAAAGGCGCGTTTTACCAGTTGGTGCAATTACAATCCCAATTCGCCCGCCTCGACGGCGTGGCGGCGCTATAGGAGGGCCAGATGAGCGCGATGCCCAAAACCTACGAGCTGGCGCGCTTGCGCCCCGAGCAGGTGCGCTTTGAGCGCCACGGCGACACGCTCAGCCTGACGCTGACCGGCGCCGCCGGCGGCGAGCCGCAACACTACCCGCGCGTGGTGCTGCGCTGCTGCTTTCCCGTCTCCGACGAGGTGAGCTACCTTTCGGTGCGGCAAACCAAGCAGGATGAGGACGAAGAGCGCGAGATCGGCGTGATCGAGGATTGGACCTTGCTGCGGCCCGAGGATCGCGCCGCCGTGGCCGCCGAGCTGGGGCTGCACTATTTCGTACCGCAGATCACGCGCGTGCGCAGCATCAGGGAGGAGTTCGGCTTTCTCTACTGGTCGGTGCGGACGGATCGCGGCCCGAAGGATTTCGTGATGCGCAACAACGTGGTGCACTATGCCCGCGAGGTGGGGCCGAACCGCTGGCTGCTGATTGACGTGAACCTGGCCCGCTACGAAATCCCCGACCTGGCCAAGTTGGACGCGCACAGCCAAAAGCTGGTCAAGCGGTTTCTGTACTTGTGACATCGGCGCGCCCATACACTTGCGAGGATTCACCACGGAGGCGCGGAGGAAATCACAGAGAGATAGAGATATTTCAACACGGAATACACGGAAAACACGGAAGGGGAAAGAGCAGTTCTTTTTTAAGTGTATTACGGTCTTTCTGTGTATACCGTGTTAAAGTATCTGCGCCTCCGTGGTGAAGCATTCAAACCTTT
>CAZYPJ010000425.1:0-3329 GCA_964649365.1 uncultured Anaerolineales bacterium
CGGCGCAGAGAATGCAACGCGCGCAATGGTGCGCCGATGCTATGCTAACGGAATTGCGCCCCTTGCGGGCGCTGCGGCGACCGAAGAATCATGCAACGCCGATAGGGAGAGAAGCATGGATAACGCGGATGACGCCGTACCGTATCCTCACAGAATCCTCGAGCTGTCCGCCTTTGACTTGGCAGGCTTTACCAAGATCGTCAAATCCGGCGGCGAGTTGTACGGGGAAGTGAGGAGCGACGGCGGGTGGGAAATACTGCGGAGCATCGCGACGCTGGACGGTTTGATTTATGGGGTGGCCTCGCTGGACAAGCAGTGCCCACCGGAGCACTATCGCTATACCCTGGCCGTCAAGAAGGGGGCTGATTCCGAGGCAAAAGGGTTGTACAAAGGCCAACTGTTCGCACTCCACGTGAAGCAATCGAGTTGGGCCGCGTTTACGCTGGAGCATTTCGGGCAGCAATATGGCGGGTTCTGGCACACGGATCCTTACAAGATGATCCAGAAGCTGGGCTATTCTTTCAACCCCGCTGTGGGTATTCACATTGATGTTTATCCGCCAACTTACCTCACCGATGACGATGAAATGGAGTTCTGGATGCCAATCCGTCCAGCCCGGCCATCGGACAGCGGCCTACGCCAACCCCAAGAGGAGCGATGATGTCCACCGATCTGACGCAGACACTATTGTACGACAAGGCGCTCGGCTGCCTGCTGGGCGGGCTGATCGGCGATGCGATGGGCACGCCCACCGAGGGCAAAGATTATCGCGACATCGAACGCACCCTCGGCTGGGTGGATGACTTTTCGTGCGACGGCACCGCCGCCACCATCATGCGCCCCCTGCTGGCCGAGGCGCTGATCCGCACCGACGGCTACGCCACGCTCGACGATTGGGCCAGCGTTTGGCTCGACCACTGGGACGACATCTTTGGCAGCAAGGTCGGCAAGTTCTTTATCTCGGTACTGCACACAGCGCAAAAGATCCGCCGCCACAGCACGCCGCGCATGGCGGCGTTGGGCAACATGCCCAGTTCCAGCTCGGCGATGGGCATCGCGCCGGTGGGCATCGTCAACGCCGGCAATCCGCGCCAGGCGGCGCTGCAAGCCTACAGCTTGGCAGGGCTGATCCATACCCACGACGTGGCATTCTGCCAGGATGGCGCCGCGGCTATCGCCGCCGCCGTCGCCCACGCCTTCGACCCGGCGGCCACCGTGGCAACGATCCTCCAGGCGGCGCGGCAGGCCATCGTTCCGCGCAGCGGCGCCGAGATGCTGGGGCGCATCGCCGCTGCGTTGGAACTGGCCGCCGACGCCGAGGATTATCGCGCCTTTCGCGCGACGCTCTATGAGCAGGCCGACCGCTTCTTTTTCCCGATCATGTGCGACGCCCGCGAGACCGCGCCGTTGGCGCTGGCGCTGTTCCAGCTTGCCGAGGGCGACGTGGGGTTGAGTGTGATCTATGCCGCCAACCTGGGCCGCGACGCCGACACCCTAGGCGCAATGGCGGGGGCCATCGCCGGGGCCTATCGCGGGGCGCGCGCCATGCCGCAAAGCTGGCGCGACAAAGTGGCCGCCTACGCCAGCCTCGACCAGGGCGCGCTGGCCGAGGAATTGGCCCATGTCGCGCTGCGCAAACTCGAATCCGAACGCCGCGCCGGGGCCGTGCTGGATCGCCTGGTCGGATTGTAAACCACAGAGACGCAGAGGGACAGAGAGACGGAGGATTTATAAGAATATTGGACATGATAAACAGGATTAAAAAGACTGTAAAATGGAAATCCTGTCAATCTTGTAAATCATGTCCGAAAAAGACTAGAAGATGATTGGAAACGATTAACAGGATTGCGAAAGAAGAATCTTGTGAATCATGTCCGAGATTATCGGTTTCAGGCGCGGCGTTGACCATAGGTATATACCAGTATTTCTCCGTATCTCTGTACCTCCGTCGCCTTGTGATTATCCAATGAGGAGGAAGTATGAGCGCATCATCGCAGGTGGAAAAGTGGGGCGTTTACGAGCTGGCGTTGCCTGGGCCGAGTGAGGGCAATCCCTTCACCGAGGTAACATTCGGCGCCAGGTTTCGCTATCAGCACCGCGAGGTGTTGGCAGATGGTTTTTACGACGGCGAGGGGATCTATCGCGTGCGTTTTATGCCCGACGCCGAGGGCGAATGGCGCTGCGAGACGGTCTCGAACATCGCGGCGCTGAACGGCGCCCAGGCCGCGTTCACTTGCGTCGCGCCGGGCGCGGGCAACCACGGCCCAGTGCGCGTGCGGCGGCGGTATCATTTCGCTTACGAGGACGGATCGCCCTATTGGCAAGTGGGCACCACCTGCTACGCCTGGGCGCACCAGGGCGACGCGCTGGAAGAGCAGACTTTGCGGACGTTGGCGCAAGCGCCGTTCAACAAGATGCGTATGTGCGTGTTCCCCAAAGACTATTCCTACAACAAGAACGAGCCAGTCTATTACGCCTACGAACGCCAAGCCGACGGCAGTTGGGATTTCACCCGCTTCAACCCCGCCTTCTGGCGACATTTTGAGCAGCGCGTGGGCCAACTGCGCGACCTGGGCATCGAGGCCGACCTGATCTTGTTCCACCCCTACGACCGCTGGGGCTTTAGCGATATGGGCGCGGCGGCGGACGATCTCTACTTGCGCTATATCGTGGCGCGGCTGGCGGCCTATCGCAACGTGTGGTGGTCGCTGGCCAACGAGTACGACCTGATGAAATCCAAAGAGATGTGCGATTGGGATCGCTTCTTCCGCATCATCCAACAGTGCGACCCCTACCAGCACTTGCGCAGCGTGCACAATTGCCACGGTTTCTACGACCACACCAAGCCCTGGGTGACGCACCAATCCATCCAACATTCCGAAGTCGAGCGCACCGAGGTCTGGCGCGACCTTTACAACAAGCCGGTGGTGATTGACGAGTGCAAATACGAGGGCAACATCATCCAGCGTTGGGGCAATATCTCGGCAGAGGAGCTGACGCGCCGCTTTTGGGAGGCGACCGTGCGCGGCGGCTATTGTGGCCACGGCGAGACTTACTATCACCCCGAGGACATCTTGTGGTGGGCCAAAGGCGGCGTATTGCACGGCCAATCGCCGGCGCGCATCGCTTTCCTGCGGCGCATCCTGGAGGAATCGCCCGCCGAGGGCCTCGACCCGATCAAGGGGATCGTCGAGCAGGGCTACCCTTGCGCGGGGCAACCGGGCAAGTATTTGCTCACCTACACCGGCCAATCGCAGACGGCGCTGCTGGTGTTCAACCTGCCTGCCGGCGAGAAATATCGCGCCGAGATCATAGACACGTGGGCCATG
>CAZYPJ010000426.1:0-3322 GCA_964649365.1 uncultured Anaerolineales bacterium
AGGTCGCTGGCGCTGGTGAACAGATCCAGCCCCAGCCAGAACCAGAACAGGCCCAACAGACCCAACAGGTCGTGCAAGGAGAGAAAGGTCAGACTGAGGAACTCGTTCGGCGCGGTGCGCAGATAGGATAGCCCATAAAGCAATAGGAACAGCGCCAGCGTCGCCGCCGCGCCCAGTGTGTCCCCGTAGCGAACTAACCAGGGGCGTCGCCACAAGCGTTGCGCCCAGGGGTTGGCGACTATGGCGAACAGGAGCGCCCCCAGCGCCGCCTGGCCGCCCGGCCAGGGCCACACGGCGCGAGAGCCGGTCGCCTTGAACGAGAGCAGACCGGTCAACAGGCTCAACAGCAGCAACCATCCCCAGCGCCACACACCCGTTTGCCTGGCGGCGATCCATGCGCCCCACGCCAGCAGCCACAAGGTCACAGCGGCGAACCACCATGTGCCCGATAGCGCCAGCCCCGGCGTAAGGCCATAGTAGGTAACATAGGCAACCGCGATGGTATAGGCCCACAAGCCAGCGCGCGCCGCCCCCGCCAACAGATAGGCCCAACCGAAGGCGACGATCAGCAGCGCCATCCACAGGGCGGGCGTCGGCGCGGCAATGATCTCACCGTCCCAGATCTCGACGGCGGCCATCGGCAGCCGGGCGCTGCCCAGGCTGAGGTAAGCCGTGGCCAGCAGGGCGCAGATCATCACCGTCAGGCCGATCCAATAGCGCGGGCCGCCCAGCGCCAGCGTGCGCAGGGTGTTCAGCCCGGCGCCCTCCGAGCCGCCCAACACGATGCGCACATAATCGCGACCGCTGTCTATCAGCGCGCCCAAGGTCTGCGCGACTTGAGCGCATATGCGTTCCCACAGCTTGCGCCACATGCGGTATATCCTCTAGAGCATGGATAGCGCGATGGCCCATTGAGCAGCCACATACGCGCCCATGATGACGATGTGATCGCCCCGAAACGGGCCGACAAAGCGGCGAATGGCCAGCGCCGCATCCGAGGCGACGAACAACAACGCCCCGATCAGCCCCAGGCTCGACCCAGGCCGATAGCCTTGCAACCAACGTTCGGCGGCGCGCCAGGCCATCGCCACGATCACGATCTCGTAGCACAGCACCGGCGCTTTCATCGCGCCCAGATGCGGCCACAATCGGCGCGACATGAGCGCGACGATGAGCGCCAGCGGCGCGAATAGCCAGACCGCCGTGCTGATTTGCGTCCCCAGCGAAAAGGCGGCGATATAGGTCATGTGCGCGAGCAAGAAGCAGATCAGCCCTGCCACAAAACGATCTGATGGCAACATCAGGATAATATCGCCGAGCAGAGAGAAGCCAAGCCCCGCGATAATCAGGATGGGGTAGAGAGATTGGCCGCCCGAGGCTCCGGGCGCGGCCCTCGTTGCAGCCGTCCATCCGGCGAGCGCTATGACGAGGACGATGGTCAGCGGCTTGAAGAGATAGATTTGCGCGGCGCGCCGATGGTATTCAGCGCGTAGATGGAGTGTGGCCGAGGCGACGATCAGCAGCGAGAGCGCAATCACCATGCGTTCACCTCCTGCGGCGGCCCAAGCGGGCTGGGGGCGCCCGACAGCTCGATTCTACTACATGTGGGGCGCGCCCGCCAGCGCCGCATGGTTGGCGCGGCGAATCGCCGCCCGAAACAGCGGCAACACGGGCGCCAAGAGCAGCGCCGAGGCGACCAGCGCAGCGCGCACCGACCAGTTGCCGATGGCCCCCACCAAAGGGCCGCCCCCCATCTGGCCGATGGCGTCCACTTGGCTGCTGACGGAAAAGAGCGTGGCGCGCACCTGCGGGTCGTCAATGCGCTGGTTGAGCCAGGCGTCGTAAAGCGGGCTGGTGATGCTGCGCATGGCGTCCACCACAAGGTACAGCGCCAACGCCAAGCCGAACCCGCGCGCCAGGGCGAACCCCGCCAAGCCCAGCGCGGTGACGCCGGCCGCCAATTGCAGCGCCCGCGCCGTCGCCGTGGCGTGGGCTGCGTCCACACGGCGCCCCGCCGCTTCGGCGGCGGCCAGGCCAATCAGCCGTTTGACCATGCCGATGGCCCCGAACCACACGACGGGCTGCCAGGAGATCGCTGTCGGCAGGCCGATGTCGTTCAGAAAATGCGTCACCCACAGGCGATCTAGCCCCTCGCTATACATCCCCAGGAACAGGCCAACGCCCAGTACGGTGAGCAGCAAGGGCTGCCGGCGGGCCGCCTGGCGCGCGTCGCGCGCGGTGCGAACCATCGAGCGCCAGGTGGCGCGATCCTCCGTCGGCGTGGGAGCAAAACCGGTCTCGGGCATCGCGGCGATCAGGAACAGCATCAACGCAATCATCAAAGCGCCGCCGACCACGATGGGCGTGCTCACCGCGCTTCGCGCCAGCAGCACGCTGATGGGAATGCCCACCAACCCGCCCACTTGGCCGGCTTGCGAGGCCCGCAGGAAGGCTTGCCCGGCGCGCTGTTCGCCGATCTCATCCACGATCCACGCCTGAGTGGCGCCGCTGGTAAAAGTATAACCTACCCCCCAGAGCACCTGGGCGGCGGCCACTACTGCAAAGACGGGAAAACTCCCCTCGACGATGAACCCCAGGCCGATCAACCCATAGCCGATGATGATCGAGAGGCGGCGGCTTTTGACGTCGGCCAGGATGCCGGTGGGAATTTCAAAGACAAAGACCGAGGTCTCGAGGATGGTACCCACCAATACCAGTTGCAGCGGCGAGAGCTTGACGATGGTGGTGTGATAGACCAAATTGGCCGTGAAAACCAATGTAAAAAACAAGGATGAGCACAAGTTTAGAATCAGATAGAGCCGAAAAGCATCGAGTCGGCGCGGCGATGAGCTGCTTGGAATCAATGGTTTCCCCTTGGCGAATGTGACGAGATGTTACGTCTGAGGGGGCCTGACGTCAAGCCAGCCGTTGCCCTGCGTCCGTCGCGTCGCCTATTCAGCCGGCGCGATTGGCGCTATAATGGTCCACACCTGCCGACGTGCTGACGATGGAAGGGGGACGCCTGGCTACAACTGCAAGTCACGCCGCGTTCGATTTCCAGATCGATCTCGACGCCGAATTGAACGACCTGCGCGCGAGCCTGTTGCTCAATCTGGCGGTCGCCCTGTTGGCCCTCGACTGGCTATGGTTCTTTTACAATTGCTGGCGCCAGGGCATCATGAGCGCGCGCGATTGGCCGGTATTGGCCTTGCTCATCGGGGCGGCCGGCGCGTTGATCTGGCGGAAAAAGAACCGCTCCCTGGCCAGGTGGGCGCTGCTGCTCGGCATAGCGTTAGCGCAAGGGTTGGCCGCTATCCAGTAT
>CAZYPJ010000427.1:0-3302 GCA_964649365.1 uncultured Anaerolineales bacterium
CTGTAATGTTCTAATCTTGTTAATCTTGTGAATCCTGTCTGAGATTTGTATCATGTGGTCTTGGACAGGATTTACATGATTAACAAGATTTTATACTCTGTAATGTTCTAATCTTGTTAATCTTGTGAATCCTGTCTGAGATTTGTATCATGCGGTCTTGGACAGGATTCACAAGATTAACAAGATTTCATGCTCTAGAATGTTCTAATCATGTTAACCTTGTCCGAAACCCGGCCAACACTCACGCCCCCTGCTGCGTCTTTTCTAGTGACCGGTCACAGCGTAAAATAAGAGAGGACCATCAGGAGGCAGACCATGACAACGTGGAGCGGCGTCATCAGCCATTTGGGGATGCTCGACCTCACCTGGGCCAAGACGGAAGAGGACTTGAAGGGCATCACCGGCATCGAGCATGTGGGCATCGTGCGCGTGCCCAAGCACCTCTACACCTATGTGTGCAGCATCCCGATGAGGGGCGTGGGCATGATCGAGCAGGCGGAGAGCGGCCCCAAGAAGGAACTGACCGGCCAATTGCGCCTGACGGGCGATTTCCTGGCGCGCGGCGACCCCGATACGACGTTGGTATTGACGGGCCAGGTGATCGTGACGCCGCCCGTCACCGAGATCGGTTTCCGCGAGATTCGCGTCACGGGCCAGCTCGTGTTGCCGCGCGGCTGCGAGGCCGAGGTCAGCGCCAAGCTGGGCAACGTCACCGGCCAGGTGATCTATTGCTCGTTCGACAAAGGGATGCCCCGCTTTTTCATGGGCGAGCGCGAATCGGTGGGGCGCGAGTTCCTGGAGTTGCTGCCCGAGGCTACGCCCTGGGTGGTGGTGAGCGCGTTGACCATCGAGGACGACGTGACCGTTGACCTGTTGCGCGCCAAGGTGCCCGAGATCGTGCTGGTGGGCAAGATCATCGCGCCCAAGGCGTTGATCCCCATGCTCCAGGTGTTGACGACGGAAAAGATCGGCGCCATCATGACGCCCGAAGAGGCTGCGCGCGCGCCCAAGCACGGCCATCACGGGCCAACGCCCCCGCCGCAGCCCTTTGCCGTGGACGAGGACAAGTAGTGGCCGCGCCGCTGGCCCGTTCGAGCGCCGCCCCGCAAGCGGCGCTCGATGCGCTCTATGGGGAACACCATCGCGCGCTGTACGCCTATTTCTACGGCCACACCGCCGACGAGAACCAGGCCGCCGACCTGCTGCAAGAGACCTTTTTGCGCGCCTGGCGACGCATCGGCGAATTGGCCGAGATGGAGCCGGGGCGCGAACGCTACTGGCTGTTCGGCGGGGCGCGCAACCTGTTGATTGACAGCTACCGGCGGCGGGCGGCGCGCCAGGCTGAGCCGTTGGACGACGCCCCCGAGCCGGTCGCGCCCGCCGGGGATCGCGACGCGGCGCTCGACCTGGAGGCGGCCATTGCGCGCCTGCCCGCCGAGCAGCGCGAGGCGTTGGCCCTCAGCGCCTTGGGCGGCCTCACCAGCGCCGAGATCGGCGAGGCGCTGGGCCGCCCGGCAGGCACGGTGCGCTATCTGCTGTCGCTGGCGCGCAAAACGTTGAGCGAGCAGCTAGGGGTCGGGGATCGGGCAAAGGAGATGGCATGATGGACGACATCAGAACCAACTTGGATGAGCGCCTGGCCGCCTGGGCCGGGCGACATGCCCTGAGCGACGCGCGCGCCGAGGCGATCCGCCGGGCCGTGTTGGAGCAAACCGAGGTCGCCGCGCAGCGCGACGCGACCTGGGCCGCGCTGCGCGCCATGCCCCCCATGCCCAACCTGCTCCCCAGCGAAGAGTGGTGGCGGCGCTTTTTCTCCGACCTGGCCGCGACGGCGCTCCGCGCGGCGGGGCTGGCGGGGGGAGGGTGAACGCGCGCAGCCCGCACCACTTGCGCGTACACCCCATCGCCCCTATAATGAGTTAGGTGATACGTTGGCGCAATGGCCGATCCGCTAGGAGCGATAGACAACCTTGCCTGACAGTGAACTCCAGTTCGAGGTCGAAACGCCTTTGGGGTTTCGCGTCCGTGTGACGCGCAGCTATTGGGAAATGATCACCACGATCAAGCACCCTTCGATGGTCGGCCGAGAGGCCGGTGTTCAGGCCGCTCTGTCCGATCCGGACCACGTCCGCGTCCGCCGCAGCGCCCCGGACGTGTTGCTGTTCTACGGATTGGAGCAACCTGGCCGGTGGGTGTGCGCCGTGAGCAAGCGGTTGGGCGCCGAAGGATTCCTAATCACCGCTTATCTGACCGACCGCATCAAAGAAGGAGAGCCGCTGTGGCCCAAGTAAAAGTATTCTACGACCAGGCTGGGAACACGCTAACGGTCTGGTTCGGCGATCCTCAGGATGAAACGATCTGTGAAGAAACCGGCGATGAAATCATCCTCATGAAAGACGCCTCCGGCCAGGTCATTGGCTTTGAAAAGCTGAACTTTGCTGCGTCCAAGCCCGAGCGTCTGCAAGTGGCTTTTGAGACGATGACGGCATAGGCGTCTCCATGCATCACCTCCTCTCCATCGCCGACCCCAGCCCCACCGCGCGGCGGGGCTGGCGGAGGGAGGGTGAACGCCCAAACTCGCCTTGCGTATGAGAGCCGTCGTGGCTATAATAGGTTAGGTTATAGTCTGGCCCGATGGCTAATCTGGCAGGAGTGATGCAGCATGACGGTACTTCAGGAATTGATGGAGCGAGCGCACGGGCTAACAGCCGATGAACAGCTACGCCTGGCGGCCTATCTGGTGGAGCGGGCGCGCCGTGCGCCACGCCTCGTAGAATACCGATGGCAAGACCTGGCTGGCCTCGCGCCCGATTTGCTCGACGAGGACGCTCAGGAATGGGTATCCCGGAACCGTCGTGAGGGATCGGCGCGCCGCGAGGCCCTATGGAACCCATGATTGCTCAGCGGATCCAGGGCGTTCAACGGGTCTTTGTGGATACGGCCCCTCTGATCTATTATATCCAAAGAGACCCTCGATACTTTGAGAGCATCAATCACGTATTCCGCAGAGTTGACGAAGGGGGCTTGATTGCGGTGACCTCATCGGTGACGCTGGCGGAGTGTTTGGTGCTGCCCTATCGTCAGGGCAAGATCGAGCTGGCGCAGCGATTCATAGACCAGATCGTCTTTGGCAAGAACACGCTTTTCGTCGCCATTGACCACGATATGGCTTGTCGCGCCGCCGAGCTACGTGCGCGCTACAATCTGGCGCTGGACGATTCTTTCCAGATCGCAGCCTGTCTTGGCTCAGAGTGCGATGCCTTTCTGACCAACGACAAGGAGCTACAGCGCGTGTCCGAGAT
>CAZYPJ010000428.1:0-3288 GCA_964649365.1 uncultured Anaerolineales bacterium
AGCCGCGACGATGTACCAGGTCGGCGATCAGAGCGTCGAGACGTTCTGTCTCTTCTTTGGCTATGTCGATCTCGGCCAGCAACGAGCAACCTGTCATTTGTCTTTCGAGTCGCCATTCCCATCCCGCAAGTGTAGTCGCCGACGCTGGCCGGTATGAGGTTGGAAGCAAGTCGGCTGTTACATCAGCAACAATGACCGACGAGTTATTTCCTTTTGACTGCTCGCTGGCAGCGTGATCTGGCTGATAACGTAGATGCACCGGCTGTTGTTCAGCTTTTACGCCGGGTAGCTGCGCCAAGATTAACGCCAGATACCTCGAGTTCTGGCGCTGGTAGATGGCTTCAATTTGTTGGTATGATAACTCGCCATACTTGCACAGCTCGATCCAAATTGCTTCGATTTTGTCGCGCGGGATGCTCCACCGCGTAGAAACCCGATCGTCTTGCAAAAATACATGTGTATCGTTTACAAGGACGATTGTGAACGCCTTATGGCCATTGCACGCGATGCGACGACGTTCTAAGTTACGGAGCGCAACCCATAATTGATCTACATCCAAACTTGCGGCAGGGGATATTACCGATTCTGTTTCTGACTTGGCCGATTCAGTCACACAAGAACATCCCCCGGCTTTGGACGATTCCTGATCCGGCGCCAGCCGTGATTGGGTTTCCTCATGCTTGGGTGCGAAATCTTCCTCGTCAGTTTCTGTCGGGCTTTCATGATCCACGAAAAACTGCCCTGCCGCGGGCAGAAGCTTCTCGGATTCGGGGAGCGGCTCCTGCTCGTCAAGAGACCGAACCTTGGTCACTGAGGGCGATTGCGCAATTGTGGAGTTATCATCCTCGCTCCCAGGCAAAACAGCGCTGGGTTTATCCCCGATATGCTCTTGTGACTCATCGGCGATCGTCGGGAGTTGCTTGACGGCGACTATCTCGAATTCATCATTTGGCAGTACAGAGACCATGTCAGTAGAAGGAGCGATACATACCTCGATTTCAGGAGACAACCGTGGGTAGGTCTGGTCGGTCTGCGCGTCGCTATCAGCCTTTTGAGATGGCTCGGAGGACGACTCATCTGAATCATATTTCGTGAAAGGCAAAGCCTCTGTTTGAGGCTGATCGAGATTCGGTTTTATCTGTTGCAAGCTGGGTGATGGATTGACGGCAGTATCATCTGCAATTAACTGAAGCTCCCGGCATACCGTCATTGCCCTGCGATCATAGATCATGCCTGGTAGCGCTCTGAACAACGTGAGGATACATGGCGACAGCCGAGTGGTACACAATTCATTGAGTGTCAAACGCGAGATCGCCCCTTCAGACTCCAGGCGGCTCCAGGCCAGAGCGATCACCTGACGCGGGATCGTACGCAAGATCCCTGAAGGAGTAACCATTTGCACACCGGACTCATTTACCGATAGGATACGATACGGGGATTGCCCCGATAGGGCAGTGATTTCACGGCCCGTCAATTCGTACAGCGTATCCCATAGCGAATTATCGGCGATATCCGGAATCTTCTCAGAGTTATGAACAAGGGAACGACTTGGGTGTTGCCGTGTACTTTGAGCGTGGAAGCGTCGCCGAGATTTCTTTGTGCATTTTTTTGTTATTCGTCGCACAAAGTTGAGTAGCGATCTAAGCAGGACAATAAGAGCATTCTCCTGTCGGCTCATTGCAGATCTCTTTTGCATTGATGATGCTCGTATTGCTGTGTTGATTAAATAATACTTTATCATTATATGACACATTACATCAATACGCGTAAAAACTACGTAAAATTTAATGTGTTGCTGCCTAGCCGGTCATTCTTATCAGCGTTCTGTTTTGGCGTCATTTCACTTTGGACTTTGGCGCACCCCTTGACGCCATTTCCCCGCCATGCCATAATGAATCAGGCGAGGCGCGGGGGCGCATCAGGACGACGCACCCGGGCGGAGGAGCGCCATGAGGCTGTTCGGCAAATCCAAAACCGCGACGGGTCGCTGCCCCGATTGCCAGTACTACGTCTTTATGCAAAGCAAGGCGTATTGCAGCAAATCCGCGCCGGCCAACGTGAACATTCGCCAGCTTTCCGAGCAAGGGATCGCGCGAGTCTGCGTCGCCTGTCCCAGCGAGATGACTTGCGCCGATTTTCAAGCGAAGGGGCGCTGAGCGCCCCTACTCCCACTCGCATAGCCTCTCCACATAGGCCGCCGAGCCATCGCGGAACCAGCCGTCGAGCTGCGCCTGCTCCTTGAGTTGCTGGCCGCGCAACCTCGGCACGGCGAGGTAGGCGCACGTCCATTCGGAGAGGGCGGTCATGTCGCCCCATAGCTTTTCGTATTGCGCCACAGGAAAGACATCCTCCTGGCCGTGGCCCCAGCGCTTTTTCACGTCCTTGAGTGTGATGTAGGTGGGCATACGCGCCGCCATCGCGCGCACGGCCTCGTTCACGCGCTGTGCGTCCCCGAGCGTCTGGCGCGATAGACCAAAGAGCGCCAACAACGCATCTAGCTCCAACCAGTAGGTGCTCGAGTTGTAGTAGGTCAGCGCGAACTCGTCCTCCTCGCGGGGCATGGCCAAACCTTCGATCAGCCGCAGCCGCCCGTTGATGCGCGCCAGGCCGCCGCCGCGATCCTCCACCCAGCGGTTGATAACCTCCACCGCGCAGGGCGCGCCCTGCGCGATGACCAGGCCCAAAATAGCGGGATCGAGGTCGGCGCCCAGCGTATCAATGTTGTGCATCATCAGGTAGCGTAGGTTGGGCCGCTCAGCCAAGAGCTGCGCCAACGCGCCGGAGCGGAACAAGTTGGGGATCTCGTACCAGTGGCCCACTGGGTTCAGGCACTGCGAGGGAAGGTTATCGGTATAGTCGCTGCCCTCGCCCATGCTCTGCGCCCAGCCGATCAACGCGGCGTGGAGCGAGTCGCGCACCTTTTGCGCTTGCTCATCAAGCAGCTTTTGCGGCATCTCTTCCCAGGCAAAATGTAGGTCGCGGGCCATGGGAACCAAGCGCAAGCCTACAGCGCGCCCCTGCGAAAGGAGCAGCGGCCCGGGGTAGCCATAGTTGTTCTCAGAACGCAAAAAGTCGGCAATGGCGTCGTGCGTCAGATAGCTGGTGGTGATGATGTGGGGCACAGGCGCGCCCACCGCGCGCCCCACGCGGCGACTCTTGGCTAGGTGCACTTCGATGAACGAGCGATGCTTGCCGCCCAGCTTGCAGAAGGGGTGCAGCGCCTTGACCACGCCGGCGCCCTGCGTCCACCGGCTGCCCACGCCGCAAGGCCGCCATTGCTCGCAGGAA
>CAZYPJ010000429.1:0-3278 GCA_964649365.1 uncultured Anaerolineales bacterium
CAACTATCCGCCTAGACCAATTCATGAAGCTCATGGGCTGGGTGCGTTCGGGGGGCGAGGCCAAGCACTTGATCCAGGAAGGGCAGGTTTCGCTCAATGGCGAGGTCGAGACGCATCGCTCCAAGCAGTTGCGCGCCGGCGACCGCGTCTCGTTCGCGGGGCGCGAGGCGGTGGTAGAACTATCGCGGTAAGAAGCGCGGCGAGCAAGATAACAGGGCGCGACTTGGCGCGCCCCCACGATTTACCCCTGATCTGGCCGCAGACGCGCGCGATAATACGAGTGGCTGGTATAGAGCGCAGCGGCGGGGTTGTGGCCGGTGCGCCGATCTTTGGCGATCAGCACCGTCGCCGGCGCGTCCGAATGCTTGAAGAATAGCGAATCGTGCCCCACACACAACCCTACCACGATGTTGAGCTGTGTGCCGATGGCGTTCAACAACAGCGCCTGGGCGATGGGGTTGCACAGCGCCTCATAATTGCCCGGGTGGATTTTCTCCTCGTCGGCGACGCCCACCTCTTCTTTGGGGATCGAGCCGACCTTGCAGCATACCGAGCTGACCCGAAAGCCGTTGGCCTCCAAGATTTCGGCCAGCATTCGCGATTCTTGCAGCAGGCCCACGCACGTGGCGATGCCCAGGTGCGTGGCGCCGATGCGCCGCGCAAAGCCCATCACATCCTCGATGCGAGAATGATCGGGGTAGCCGTCGGCCTCAGTCTGCGCCGAGGCCAGCGCCAGCCGGCGGATTTCGTCATCCTCATAGATGCGCCGGGCCTGTTCCAGCGCCTCGGCCTCTTGCGACATGGCGCAAAACGCCGGATAGGGCTTGCTGCCCGGCTCTTGGCTGCAAGCGCGCACGCGACAGATGGCGCAACTCAGCTCCATGATCCTGATCCTTTCTAGTGAACGGCGCAGACGGCTCAGGCCGGGCGCATGATCGGTAGCCAAAACTCGCAATACGGCGCCTGGTCGTTGTCGGTGGGCGGATAGACCTCCATCTCGGGGGCCGCGGCGTGGACATAACCCGACTGGGGCAGCCATTGGCCAAAGGCAACCATCTCAGCCTCCACCAGGGCGTCGGGAATTGGCCCACGGGCCTCGAACACCGCCCACAGCGAGGCAGGCACGCGGTGGCTTTCCAGATCGGCGGGCGCGTCGCCTTGGGGTTTTTCGATGGCGATAAAGTAAAAGAAAGCGCGGTTGGTCGGATCACACTCCACGCACGAGACGCCCAAAGTCACGCCGTGGGTCTGCGTCCCCGGCTGCATCCCACTGAGCGCCTCGAACACCTGGAATAATCCCTCAGCCTGGCATTTAGCCCAGAACTGGCCGAACAGGGCGTTATCTTGCCCTGCGATCCACGTTTTTTTGCCGATGATTTCGAACGCGGGGCGTTCGACGAGGCGATAATTGACCATGTGTCGGGCCTCCTCGAATTGAAAGAAAAGCGTAGGAATCACGATAGGAGGGTTGTTTGCACCCCCTCTCCATATGCCCGTGGAGAGGGGGTAAAGGAGTGGGGCAAATTATCGCACCGGCGCGGTTTGCGCGCCGATGTCGAGCCGCATGTACTGTCGGTCGCCATAGTCTTCCATCACGGCGAACCCCAGGCTGGTATAGAGCGCCATGGCGCGCTTATTCGACTTGGTGACGTTCAGCGTCACCGCCTCACGCCCGGCCTCGGCCACGATGCGAATGGCGTCTTCCATGATGGCGCGGCCATAGCCCTGGCCCCAGTGAGCGCGCGCCACCTGGATGTGGCGGATGTGGCCGACGCCAAAGTCGCTCCAATCGAGCCAGAGCCAGCCCACGAGTTGGCCCTCGACCTCATAGGCATAGACCTCGCCGTACTCGACGCTGGAGCGCAGCGCCGTATCGAATGAAAGCGGGCGAAACGCGCGCCCCGGAAAGTTGATCTGAAAGCTCTGGCGCTGCATGGCCAGCAACTGGTCATAGTCGCGCTCCAGTTCGACGAGCCGACGGTGCATCGTTCCCTCTAGGCAAAGAGTTTGGTGCCGGGCCGCAGGTGCTTTTCAGCGGCGGCTTCGTTCAGTTCCACTCCCAGGCCGGGCTTGTCGGTGAGGGTGATGTAGCCGTTCTGAATGAGCGGGGGATCGGCCAACACCAGGTCGTGCCAGTGGGGCCGCTCCATCCAGTGCCACTCCAACACCAAAAAGTTGGGGATGGAAGCGCAACAATGGCACGAGGCCACCGTGCCCAACGGCCCACAGACGTTGTGCGGCGCCATAGGGATGTAATAGACCTCGGCCATGTTGGCGATCTTTTTGCCCTCCGACAGGCCGCAGCATTTGGGCAGGTCGGGCATGATGATGTCCACGGCCTGCTTTTCAAGCATATCCTTAAACCCCCAGCGCATATAGAGGTTTTCGCCGGCGCAGATGGGCGTCTTGGTGGCGCGCTTGACTTCGCGCATAGCGTCAATGTTCTCGGGCGGCACCGGTTCTTCCAGCCACAGCAGGCGATATGGCTGTAGCGCCTGGGCGCTGCGGATGCCCGACGAGGTGGCGTAGCGCCCGTGCAGGTCCATCGCGACATCAATATGCGGGCCGACGGCCTCGCGCACGGCGGCCACTTTGGCCACCATCGTGTCTAGCTCGGCGTTGTTGACGGTATGATTAAAGCGGTCGTATTTGTAGGGGCTATCCAAATCGTCAATATCGAACTTGATGGCCGTAAAGCCCATGTCCACCACTTGCTTGGCCTTGTCGGCGTTGGCTTGGGGCGAATCATCGCCGCCGGCGTGGCAATCGGAATAAACGCGAATCTTGTCGCGGAATTTGCCGCCCAACAGGGCATAGACGGGCAGGCCCGTTGCGCGGCCCACCAGGTCCCACAGGGCGATCTCGATGCCCGTGATGGCGGTGACAAAGTTGCCCGCGGCGGCGCCGTCGAACACGCGCATGCGGCGCATCTTTTCAAAGAGCCGATCCACGTTCATTGGATCTTCGCCCAGGATGAGAGACCCCAACGCGCCGATGATCTCTTGGATGCCTGCGCCGCCATGGATGCATTCGCCTGTGCCCACGATCCCCTTGTCGGTGTGGATGCGCACATAGCACGAGTAGCCGTGGCCCCACACTTCGCCGGTGTGAATCTCGGTGATCTTCATATCCGTTTCGGCCTCCTGAGGGTGATAGCTGGCAATCGTAGCACAGACGGCTGCGAACGTCAAAGAAGTCAGGGTGAGATGGTCGAGAACCAGCGACGATCGAGATCATCGAAAAAACCATTATCGCGCGTTTCGGCCAGCGCGGTGTTG
>CAZYPJ010000430.1:0-3271 GCA_964649365.1 uncultured Anaerolineales bacterium
GAGTCCATTCTGAGATTGTCTAATATTCCGTCTCTTTCCCTTCAGGAGGGTTTTCGGTGAGGCGGTGCTGCGAGTGGCCGTTCATATCCACGTGATAGATCTCCCAGTCCCCGTCGCGATCCGACTGGAAGGCAATTTGGCCGTCAGGCGCGATAGCAGGGGCGATGTCGGTAGCCGGGCTGTTGGTCAGGTTGATCGGCGCAGCGTGCGAATCGGGCGAGAGGCGATACAGATCCCAGTTACCGTCGCGGTTGGTGTGGAATACGGTGTAATCCACGCAGCCGCAATCGGGAGCGTAACCCAGAGGCGCATCGTAAAAGATGTAGGCGCAGTGTTCGCCCGAGCCAAGTCCTTCGTGCACCAGCGCATCCGGGTTGACCATCACGCCGCCCACTATCGGCGCTGCGCTCGTCGAGACATAGCCCTCGACGTTGATCTCGTCCAGCGCAATGGCTTCGATCAAGCCGGTGTACGAGAAGCTAAAGTAGCCATCCTCGCCCACAGTCATCGAACCGGCCGGAATCCAGCGGCCGTCCACCTTGACCTTGAACTCGACGCGCGAGCCAGGAATGCCGGCGGTCGAGCCTTCCACGTACACATAGCCGCAGACGCTAAAGGTGGGCAGTGGTTCGATGGTGATGGTCTTGACGATTTGATCCGAGCACCCTTCGGAGCGAGTGGCGATCAACAAGATCTCATACGTTCCCGGTTTGGCGTACAAGTGGTTGGGGTTGACTTCGGTCGAGGTCTGGCCGTCGCCGAAATCCCACCAGTAGCTGAGCGCCGCGCCGTCGGAAACCGTAGAGAGATTGGTCAAGTGGAGGACCTGCCCTTCATAGACCGGGGCGTCGCCCTCGAAATCGGCCACTGGAGATGGATAGCCCTTTACCACAGCGGAGGCCGAACCCGTCCAACCGGTTAGCGCGTCGCTGACCGTGACCTGATAGCTCCCAGGCTGGGTGACCACGATGCTGGATGTGGTCGCGCCGGTGCTCCAGTGATAGCTGGGCCGCTGCGCCGTCGTCTCGGCGCGGAGCGTAGTGCTGCCCGGCATACAGAACTCGGCGCCAGAGAGATCGAGTGAGACGCTCGGTGTGGTGTACAGTCGTACTTCACCACTGGCCTCGGCAGGGCAACCCGTTTCGCCGTCGGTTACGCGCACAGTGTACACTCCCGCTTCGGTTACTTGAATACTCGGTGTCGTCGCGCCATTGCTCCACAGGAAGCTAGGGCTGGTTGCATTGGTTTGCGCCGTGAGCGTGACCACGTCGCCCTCATAGGTAGTGACGCTATTAACGCTGACGGTGGGCAGATCATATACGGTCACGATCCCGCTGGCGGTGTTGCTCAGTCCCGTCTGCCCATCAGTCACGGTGACGCTATAGCTGCCAGTCTCGTTGACTGTGATGCTTGCCGTAGTCGCGCCATTCGACCACTTGTAGCTTGGCTGAGCGGCGTTGGTCACAGCGGTCAGCACGCCCGACTCGCCCTGGCAGAACGCCGCGTCGTTCACCGAAACCGTAGGCCGCTGCGCCGCGATGACCTGAATCTGGCAATTCTGCACTGCCCCGCCCAGGGTGGTAGCATTGACTTCAATCGTATATGTCCCAGGGGCAGCGGGCGCTTGCCATACAATCGTCGCGCCGTTGTTCTCGATGATGCTGCCGCCGCTGATTTGCCATTCGTAGCTGGCAAAGCCGCTGCGCGTCACCAATGTGGCCGTCGCGCCTACTTCAACCAGGCTGGGGCCGCTCAGTTCGCAAATATCCTCGATGTTGCCGAACGACAGTGTTTTGGTCTCGCCCGCCGCCAGCACGAACTGATACGAGGTGACCGTGCTGTTGAGCCAACCAGGGATCATGGTCTCGCTCAAGCGGTACGTGCCCGGCTCCAGGGCGCTAAAGGTATAGCTGCCGCCGCGCGTATAGCCGTTGCCCTGATCGGCCCAGGCGCTGCCCACTTGCTTCCAGAGCGTCATACGCCAACCATCCAGCGTCGGCTCGCCGAGCCAGGATTGCCGCACACCGTCGAGATTGTCATCGCGATACTTGATCGCCGTGACCACCGCGAGTTGGATATTGCCAAAGTTGACCGTCAGACCAGCGCCCTCGTTAAGCGTCACTGTCTGCTCCAGAGGGGTGCTGTTTTTCCAATTGCTCTGCATCACTTCGCGCACCTGATAGACGCCAGGCTGCAAGTTGGCAAACGTATAGTTGCCCGAAGCGTTGGTCTTGCCCTGAGCGCGATAAACCCAAGAACCACTTACTTGCTGGTAGAGTTTCATCGTCCAGTTGGACAGATTCGGCTCGCCGCTATCCTGTGTCTGATTCAGATTGTTATCGGCGTACTTGTGGGCCGTGATCGTGCCGGTACCCTGCCACTGGGCGTTGGCCTCGGCAAAGACATAGCCACTGACCGGCGTAGCCAGGACGAGCGTCTGGCGCTGGCCCGTGCCGCTATCGTGCAATTCGGTGCCGCGCGGCAGGGTAAAGTGCGCTTTGGCCGTCACAGTGGCTGCGCCCGTCGCGTTGGAGCTGAGCGTAAAGCTGGCCTTGCCGTCGGCGTCAGTAGTCACCTGAGCGCTGCTCAACACGCCGAAAGTGGTGGTCAGATCAACCAAGAGATCAGCCGCCGGCTGGCCGTCCTGCGTCGCTGTGAGCTGAAAGGCGATGGTCTCATCGGGCAAGGTGTTCACCACACTGCTGGGAGTAATCGCCAAACTAGGCGGGTTCAAAGGCAGATAGAGCGGCTGCGGCACCGAGGCGATGATCGCTTGCGTCCGGGCCGCGACGTTAGCGGGCGAGTTAATCACCCAGCCATCGGAGAAATACCAAATAGCTGCCTGCCGCGCTGCCGCTTCATCGTTGCTTAAACTAAAATCGGCGGGGTAATTATTGAGAATCCAGGTGATCTCTTCGCTCGTCTGGCCCAGCGCCTGGAAGCAGTCTCCCGCGCTGATGTGATGGAGGAGATCAATGCAAAAAACTGGCGTGTCGTAACCGTTGATCTGAGCGCGAAGCACGCCCGTCCAGTAGGTCTTGCCATCGGCGCCCGTTGTGTTGCGGCCTCGTGCTGTTAGGTTTGAAGACATACAACCTGTAACGCCGTTCAAGCTCGCGCCATCGGCCAAAACCACATCGGGCCGCGCCGCGATCTCTGCGAGAGTTGGGGCAGCAGCCTGGGCAGGCCACGCCACGCCCAAGAGCAAAAGAGCCAGAGTCAACACGATCAGGATTCTGCGAGTGATCTTCATTGCAAGCTCCTCTCCATA
>CAZYPJ010000431.1:0-3254 GCA_964649365.1 uncultured Anaerolineales bacterium
GGGTGTGTAGCTTCTTGTGGTCGTATCAATAGTTGGAGCCATTATCCTTGTTGATCGCCCCCGGGCTGGTATTGATAATCATGGGCGGCCACGCAGGGCGCGGCCCTGCGTGGTTTATCCCCATCGTGCAGCGAGGGCCGCAAGACGCAATGCGGGCGGGGTTTCCCCGCCCGTACTCATCTGCCTGGCAAGGGCGTAGCCATCGCGCCCCTACGAACCCGCGCCAATCCTGTCAATCTTGTGAATCCTGTCCGAATTCCCCTGCCGCTACCCGCGCCGCTCGATGGCCTGGATCAGCCCGCGCAGATAGCCCACCGAGAGCGCCATGCCCTGGCGGCGGTTGGCGTCGCCGGCGATGGCCGGCGTGTGGGCGGGGCGGATCGGCCCTTGAAAGCCGACCTCCAGATACGCCTTGACCACTTCGTACTGGTCGGCGTCGCCGTCATCCTGAAAGGTCTCCTCGAACACGGGGAACTTGCCGCGCACGTTGCGGAAATGCACAAAGAATATCTTGCCCTGCTTGCCGAAATGGCGGATCACTTCGGGCAGGCGCGCGCCGCCCACGTCGGGGAACTCGATCACCGTGCCCTGGCAAAACTCGAGTCCGTTCATGGGGCTAGGGACGGCGTCGAGGATGCGCTGATAGTTGGCCACGCTGTTGAGCGTGCGCCCGATGCCGCGCAGGCTGGGCGCGGGGGGATCGTCGGGGTGGACGGCCAGCTTGACGTTCCACTCTTCGGCCACGGGCGCAGCGGCCTTGAGGAAATAGACGTGGTTGGCGTGGATCGTCTCGGACGAAATCTCGCCGTCCTCGGTGAGCGGGGCGTCTTTCACCAGACTGTAATCAAAGCTCTTGAGCCCGGCGCCGCCGCGCCCGCCGCCCGACTGGCCGTTGCGCCAGTGGCCCCACACGCCCACGGTGGGCACCCAGTTGTAGGCGAACATGGGGATGCCCACCCGCCCCAGGTTACGGATGATCTCTAGCGTGGCTTCGATCTGCTGGTCGCGTTGGGGGCCGCCCACGCGCACCTGGTGCCAGATCTCTTCCTGGATATTCTCGATCCCGGCGATTTCTAGCCCATAGGACGCGAGCTGATACTTGATATTGAGCAGCGAAGCGAAATCCCAGGGCATCTTTTGGGTGATGCCCGTGCCGCCGAGGATCACCTGCTTGACGCCCAGTTGGGCGATGTAGGCCATCTCTTCGGGGTCGAACGCATTGAGCGCGAGAGCGATTTCCATAGGGTGTGCGCCTCCTGAATGATGATGGATCGCAAGGTAATGGCTTATTCAGTTTTCATTTCGCCCGAGGCGAGCATGGAGAGGAAGGGCGAATCCTCGATTTGCAAAGGCAAATCCACGCGCCCGCGTTTGCGGCTGGATTCATAGGTAGCAAAGATCAGCTCGGTGGCTTGCAGCGCGCGGCGGCCCGCCAGCTCCGGCTCGCGCCCCGTCTTGAGGGCGTCAATCAGGTCGAGCACGCCCAGCTTGACGTACTCGTCGTGGTGCAGGCCGCAGCTTACCTCGATATTCTGCCACTGGCTCTGCCCTCGGCCCCACATGCGCAGCGGGGTATCGTTGGAATGACCCACCTCGATCACGCCCTCCGTCCCGATCAGGCGGTTCTGCGCCTCCCAGCCGGCCTGAAAGCCCGTCACCATCAACCCGTGGACGCCGTTGGTGTACTTCCAATGGCAGATTCCTTGCCCCTCGACGGGCGCGGCAAAGATCTCTTTCGAGCCGCGCGGCTCGATCTGCCCGATGACCCATTCGGCGGGGCATTCGTCGTTGTAAAAGAATAGCATGTCGAACCAATGCGTGCCCCAGTCGTACATGTTATCGCACGACGCCTCCAGGCGGATCAACTGCCCGATGGCGCCCGCCTTGAGCAGCTCTTTGGCTTTGCGGAAGGGCGGGCCAAAGCGCCGCTGGTGATTGAAGGTGAGTTGCACACCGTGTTCCTGGCAGACCTTGACCATGCGCACGGCGTCGCCGTAGGTGACGGCCATTGGCTTTTCGCAGTGGATGGCCTTGACGCCCGCTTGCGCGGCGGCGATGACCATCTCGGCGTGCAAGTGCGGCCAAGTGCTGATCGAGACGATATCCAACTGTTCTTTGGCCAGCATCTCGTGGTAATCCTGATACAGGCGGTCGCCCGCCAAATCGGCCTGAAAGGCGCGGGCGTTCTCCAGGCTGATGTCGGCCAGGGCGACAATTTTCGCGTCCGCCGAGGCGAGATAGCCGCGCGCGTGCGACCGCGACATGGCGTAGCCGGTAGCGCCCTCGGCGCCTCGCGGGCGGCCGCAACCGATGATGCCCACTTGATACATGTGACGATCTCCTTCGCGTTATGCATTTATGGATTCGATGTCGAGGCACAGGCATATTCTAGACGGGGCGGATAGCGCGTCAATCCACAAGCGAGGCTGGACAAAGCAGCGCGCTGGCGCTTGCGTTGGGCGGGGCAATCTGCTATAGTTATCGCACCACGAAATGAGGCGCTGCTCATGATCAAGCTCATTATGACCTGGAACATCCGCGAGGGCAAAGAGTCGGATTATCTCGAGTTCTTGACGCGCGATTTCTCCAAGGCCGTCATCGCGCTCGGCATCCAGCCCACCGACGCCTGGTACGCCGTCTGGGGACGGGGGCCGCAGGTGCTCACCGGCGGCGTCACCGACGACCTGCCCGCTATGGAAAAGGCGCTGCGCAGCGAGGATTGGCGCAAGCTGCTGGACAAGCTCAACGAGTTCGTGGTGGATTTGCGCTACAAGGTGGTCGAGGCCAGCGGCGGCTTTCAACTGTAGGGCCGAGGATCGGAACGGAGAGGGCGCGACATATCGCGCCCTTACGATGTTTCATATACCCAAAACAAGAGGGGCATCCTACAGGATGCCCCTCGATGATTTCCACTCGGCGTCGCCGGCGCTCAATCCTTCTTTTCGCCCTCGTTCTTGGCGGGAGCAGCCTCTTTCTTGGCTGGCTCCTCAGTGTGGCCCGCTTCCTTCTTGGCTTCGGTTTTTTCCGACTTGGGCATCAGCGATGAAGCGCCGCTCTTGTTATCGGTCACGTAAAAGCCGCTGCCCTTAAAGATGATGCCCACCGGATGGATCAAGCGATGGACGGCCCCGTTGCACTCGGGGCAGGTCTTGATCGGTTCCTCGGAAAAGTGCTGGAACCGCTCGAAAATGATGCCCCATTCTTTGCATTCGTATTCATACGTCGGCATAGCAGAGCACCCCCTGCTGCCATGT
>CAZYPJ010000432.1:0-3244 GCA_964649365.1 uncultured Anaerolineales bacterium
CCGCGCCGCGATTGGCGTTATGTCGAGCCGAAAGCGCTGGACGAGAGTTGGGCCGAGTGCGACCCCGCCCGCCCCATCGGCCCCATCGCGCCAATCGACCCAGCCCAAGCGGCGGGCCGCGTCGAGGCGGCCTTTCTGGGGCGGGTGTGCGGCTGCATCTTGGGCAAGCCGCTCGAGATCAACCCCGACCTGGCGACGCTCCGCCGAGCGCTGGAGGCCATCGGCGAATGGCCGCTGGATGATTACGTCTCGGAGCGGATCGCGCCGCATTTGCCGGGGCTGCACCCCTCGTGGGGCGAAACAGTGCGCGAGCGCATCGCCTACGCCGCGCCCGACGACGACCTGAACTATACCATCCTGGGAATGCTGCTGTTGGAGGAGCATGGGCGCGATTTGACCACCGCCGACGTGCGCGACGCCTGGCTGCGCCATCTGCCCATCGAGATGACTTTCGGGCCTGAGCGGCGCACGCTGCTCCGCGCGGGGATGAACACCCTAGCTGGCGGGTCACCCGACGAGGTCGAGACCTGGGCGGCGTTGCTGAACCCCGACGATGAAAAGTGCGGCGCGCTGATCCGCGCCGACGTCTACGGCTACGCCTGCCCGGGCCAGCCGGCGCTCGCCGCCGAGCTGGCCTGGCGCGACGCTCGGCTCACCCATCGGCGCACGGGCATCTATGGAGCGATGTTCATCGCGGCGGCCATCGCCTCGGCGCTCGTAGCTCCGGAGACGAGCGACGCCGACCGCCTGGGCGTGTTCGAGACGGCGCTCCAGTTCGTCCCCCGCCGCAGCCGGTTCTACCAGATCGCAGCCGACTCGCTGGCCAAAACGGCCTCGGCCCGCGACTGGCTCGACGGCTACGAGCGCATCCACGGGCGCTACCGCGAATACACCCATTGCTGCGTGTTCCAAGAGGTGGGCGCGCTGATGACAACCTTGCGTTTCGCCCGCGACGTGGGCCACGGCATTTGCTGACAGCGGAGCCATGGCAACGATACCGAGGCCTTCGGCGCGACGGCGGGGTCGCTGTTGGGGGCGTTTTTCGGGCCGGGCCGCCTGGAGCGGCGCTGGCTGGCCCCCTTCCACGATGAAATCCGCACGGGGCTGGCCTGCTTTTACGAGCGTTCGCTTTCGGCCCTGGCCCGCCGCATGGGGCGACTGCCCGCGATTATATGAGGATTCACCACGGAGACGCGGAGAGGAAACTGCAGAGACGCAGAGGGCGCAGAGATTTGAAAACACGGATGAACGCGGAAGGACGCGGATTTTCTGGGCTGAGGATACGGATGAACACGAAAGAACGCGGATATTTTGAGATTTGGATATATCCCTGCCCATTCATTCTGATCCATGCTCATTCGTATTCCTAGATCAGAGAATCCGCGTCCCCTCTCTCTGCGCCCTCTGCGTCTCTGCGGTAATAACAAGGAGGTGTTGTGATGAAGGTGACGGTGTGTGAGTTGCGGAACGAGCCGGACGACCTGGCGCGCGACTGGGCGGCGCTGGTCGAGCATTGCCAGCGCGAGCGCAGCGAATTCGTGCTCTTGCCCGAGATGCCCTTTTACCCATGGCCGGCCTGGACGGATCGGGTGGACCCCGCCGTATGGCGGGCCTCGATGGAGGCGCACGACCGCTGGATCGCGCGGTTGGGCGAGTTAGGCGCGCCGGTAGTAGCGGGCACGCGGCCCGTGCTGCGCGAGGGCAGAGCCTACAACGAGGGCTACATCTGGCAAGCGACGGGCGGGTACCATGCCGCGCACTTGAAGACCTATCTGCCCAACGAGGGCTACTTTTGGGAGGCAAGGTGGTACGAACGCGGCCCGGTCGAGTTCATCGCCGCGCCGTTCGCCGCTCCCGGCGGCCCGGCCCGCGCCGGGTTCATGATCTGCACCGAGCTATGGTTCGGCGAGCACGCCCGCGCCTACGCCCGGCAAGGCGCGCACCTGGTGTTGTGCCCGCGCGCCACGCCCGGCTCTTCGGCGGATAAATGGCTGGCCGGGGGCCGCGCCGCGGCGGTCATGAGCGGCGCCTATTGCCTCTCCTCCAACCGGGGCGGCGTGGACGCCACCGGCCTTACCTGGGCCGGGACGGGCTGGGCCATCGAGCCGGAGGAGGGCGGCGTGCTGGGCGTCACCTCGCGCGCGCAGCCGTTCCTCACGGTGGAGATTGACCTGGCGGCGGCGGTACACGCCAAGACGACGTACCCGCGCTATGTGAAGGAGTAGGGGCGTCAACAAAAACACGGAAAGGGATCAGCCCCTTCCGTGTTTTCCGTTCTTTCCGTGTATTCCGTGTTCCGCTCGCTGAAACTTAGCGCCCACGACGGCCCCCGCCGTTGCCCTGTTCGGGCGCGGCGGCGACGATGGCGTCATATGTCGCCTGATCCAGATACTGCGGCTGATAGGTCTCGCCGGTCTGCGCCTGCAACGTCGAGACGAACGAGCGCAGGTGGTTGCGCGAGCCGGCGGCCAAGTTGTTATAGACCTGCTGGATGTCGGCCTGATCGGTCTGCGCCAAACGTTCTTGCAGGTCGAGGATGTCAATCTCTTCGATAGCCGCCCCCACGCGCAGCGCGGCGGCAAGCGACTCGACCCCCTGGGCGACCAGTTGGTCGTAGAGCGCTTGCAGCTCGGCGTCGGCGAACTCGCCGGCGGCGGCGCCCTGCGCCGGGTCGGGCAGGCCATAGCGCTGCAACAGAGTCAACACGGCCTCGGTATGGGTCTGCTCGCTGGCAGCGATGTTCTGGAAAATCGGCAACTGCCACTGGTCATAGAGCGCCAGATACACATCGTGGGCCAACTTCTCCTCCTCGCGCATAAAGGTCAGCCCGGCGGCCTCCTCGGCGCTGAGCGCGGCGGCGGGCGGCGTGGCGCGGCGCGCCGCCACGCTGGCCGCATCGGGTACGACGGGCGCCGCCGCCAAGGTCGGCGCGCAGGCCGTCAACGAGCCAACTCCCACCACGGCCACTAGCGATAAAGCGACTAACAACGATTTGTTCTTGTTCATTTCAATCTCCACTATCATCCAAGTTGAGAACTATTTGCGTTTCGCATCGGGTTCTATGCCCTCATTCTAGCGGGCGAATGTGATGATCGTGTGGAGAGAATGCGGGGGATTTGTGGGGCGCGACCTCACCCCTGCCCCCCTCCATCATTATGGAGGGGGGCAGGGGTGAGGTTTATCGGACGCTAGATCCCCAGCGCCGCCGCCGGGTTCTCGCCCGCCATGCGGCGCAGGTCGGAAT
>CAZYPJ010000433.1:0-3207 GCA_964649365.1 uncultured Anaerolineales bacterium
TGGTCACACCATCGGTCACAGTCGCAGCCATGCCATAGCGCAAGTTGCTGAATACCCCGCCCAATGTCAGGGTGGTTGTCACAACCACGTCTTTGACATTCAGATCATCTACAATCACCGCATCGTCACCGACGGTCAGATCATCGAATGTCTGCGTGCCCGCAAAGTTCGTCGTCGAGCCGCTTTGCGCGTCAATCACGCCGCCGGTTTGCACTTCTAGCTCGCCGCCGCATTCGACGCGCATTTTCTTGCGGGCCCCGTCGAAATAGACCGGGTTGAACCCGGAGCCTAGCGGCAAGTCGCCCACGTTCTGCTGTTGCCCCTGAAGCACAAACAGGTAGCCCACGCCAAAGCACGCCGCAATGACCAGGATCGAAAGGATCAAGAACCAGGTACGATTCCATTTATCCATTTCTTACTCCCTCAAGGGCGGGTTGCGCGCCCGCCCTGCGTCTAGTTAGGATCAGCCGGCGAGTTCGTGCTGGCTGGCGGACGGCAACGAGGACGATTGCGTCACAGGTTGCGTCAGCGCCGGGCCGAGGAAGAACACAATGTCGCCATACGATCCGTTGGTCACCGCCGAAACGGTACACGTCACGAAATGGTGATCCGTGGGCAGCTTGGCGACCTCGACAGCGAGAGTGACAAACTCGTCGTCATCATCGGCGGCGCACGTATGGGCCGCATAGGTCGCGTCAATGTCATCCGCCGTCCCGTTGGTCGCGTCGGAGCACTTGAGCGTGAACACCGGCAAGTCGGAGCCGTGAATCGCGCCCAGGTGGACGATCACGTTCACCCACGGATAGCCGGTTACGTCAATGTAGCTGCCCGAGGCGGGATAATCAGCCGCCAACAGCACGTCTTCCGGCGAGGTCTGCCCCGCCACGAGTTTGTAGGTATTTGCAAAGTTCATCTTGTTTGTCTCCATCTAATCTATTTGGGGCGGGCGAGATACCCGCCCCGCTATCATGGGCAAGCCCGATTGCTTGCCCGCGTCATCTCGTTAGCTGGTCGCGATCTTGTACAGCACGAAGCGCCACGGCTCCATGACCTTGCCGCCATAGCGACGCCGCATGAAGAACATGGTCATGTTCTGGCGACGCACGGCGCTATCATCGAACCGCTCGATAGACATGCCCACGCGGTCGGCGATGGTGTAGCCTCTCAGATCGCCAAAGATGGCAACGTAGGCATTGGCGGCCACGCTGGGCATCTGCTCCTGCTCCAGCACGGGGTATCCTTCCAGGCTACGCGCCTGCCCGGCCTGTTGATCCTGCTTCCAGAGATAGGCGTTATCACTTTTGAGCTTGGCGATATCGCGGTAGGTCGCCTTTTCCGCAATCCACACCGCGTTCTGGCGATACTGCGAGTCAATCTCGTAAACGGTATCAATGATCCCGTCCCACTCGACCGCGTTGGTTGCCGTGGTGTTGTGGCCATAGCTCAGGCTCAGGGCATTGGCGCTGCCGGGCAGAATGCCCTGCGGCTTGCCGTTGCCGTCGCCCGCGAGAAACTGGTTGTCTTCCTCGATGGCAGCTGCCTCAGCAAACGCACGCGCAAGGTGCTGCTCGACGGGATAGGCCGCGTCTTCCAGCATGTTGAGCGAGACGGGCGTCTCGGCCATTGCAGTAAAAATGGGGATGGATTCCAACCCATAGGTCAGGTTGGTTGCGGCGGCGCCCGCCGTGGGGGTTTCATCCACCATCGTAATGCGCACCGCATTGGGGTATTGCGAATCGCCGCCCGTGGCTTTGGGCATCTCGATCTTGTCGCGCGTGGTGCTGATGACGTTCGCGCGCGGGCGCACTACGGTGTAACCCGCCAGGCGCTCGATCACGCGCGCCTGAAAGTCCACCGGCACCACGTAGCCGCCCAGCGTGTCGCTGGCCTCGACCATCGTGCTCTTGAGCACTTTCACATCAGCCACGCCCTGATCCAACGCCGCCTTGATCGCGGCGGGGGTGAATACGATCTCTTTCAACAGCTTGCGCTGCTCGAAATCCAGCGCCTTTTCACCGCCGCGAATGTAACGGGTAAAGGCGGACTTCTGCGCCCAGTATTTGCTCTGGTAGTCAGCGCCGTGAAGATCGGTGAGGATGGCCTTGATGTCATCATCGGCAGCGCCGAACCGTTTGACATAGGCCGCCTTAACCGCCGGATCGCCAGCGGGCTGCGCGGGATCGAGCTTGGGCAGGTTGCCCTCGCCCGCGCCAGGCAGCGTCGGACGCATGGCCGCTGCTTTGGCAACGCCGTCCAAGCGCGCCTTGATGCTCTCGGCTTCCTTCAGCTTGGCATTGCCCTCATCCACGTTGCCGTCGTTGAACGCCTTTTCAGAGGCAGCGATAGCCGCCAACAGTTGTTCCTGAAGATTCATTTCAATCACCTTCCGCTTTCGCTACTTGCAACTTGAGTAATTCGAGCTTGCCCTTGCCGATGGCCACTGCCCTCTGCCGCGCCTCCTCAGCGCCTTTGGCGTCCGGTTCGTCGGCCTGTTCCGGCAACGTCAAGCCTATCGCCTGATAAGCGGCCTTGATCTCTTGCACAGGCCGCTCCATCATCCGGTATTCAGCAGGCGTGGGCGTCAGGCTGCCCTCGGCAATTACCCATTGGGTGATCTCGCCATCGGGGGCCACCGCGCGCGCGCTCGATAGCGTCTGCGAGCTTTGCCCTAGCGCTCCACGCCGCGCCAATTCCATAATCGCCTGGCGATACTTGCCCGCTACGTCGAGCTGGGTTTCTGCCCACACCCCTATCTCATCCGGTTGCATCACGTCGTAGGTGCCTACCACGTCGATCTGTACCTTGCCGTCCTTGCCGTGCTGATACAGCGTCGGGATTTTCCCAACAGCGTTGTAGATGTTGAGCAGGCCCCTTGTTTGCGGCGTAAAATACTCGCCTGTAATGTCCTTTTTGTCCTTGCTGCCCCACAACACCAGGTAGCCGCCGATGCGGTTCGCGCCCAGCGCCTTGACCGTGAGCAGGTCGTCCGGCGCGCTGCGCGAGGCTGATCCCATGATGGATTCCACTGCCTCTACCGCATCGGCCACATCCTCTTCATCAGCGCCCAATTCCACGGCGCGCTCGATGATCTGCTTGGCCGCGTCGCGGATACTGCGCAATGCCTCGTAATCCTTCTTACTAAGGCGGCGGCCCACTTTGGCGACGGCGCTCTTGCCGTCGCCCTTTTCCTCGGCATACAGCGCCGCG
>CAZYPJ010000434.1:0-3191 GCA_964649365.1 uncultured Anaerolineales bacterium
GCGCTCGATGTACTCCGCCGCCACGTTCAGCGGGCCGATCACGGCGTCGAGCGTGCCGTTGACCCCCTCGATGATGGCGCGGTAATCGCCCTGGTGCTTGGTCGCGTCGGCGCGGGCGTCGAGCTTGCCCGCCACGGCGGCCTTGGTCAGCATGTTGGCGTCGGCGATCAGCGCATTGACGGCGTCAATGCAGGTGTTCAGGTTGTTCTTGATCTCGTTGAAATCGCCCTGATAGCTTTCGGTGATGCGGGCCGGGATGTTGCCCCGCGCGATGCGTTCGACGTATTCGGCGGCCACGTTCAGCGGGCCGATCACGGCGTCGAGCGTGGCGTTGACGCCCTGCACGATGTCGCGGAAGCCGCCCTCGAACTGAGCCGCGTCGCCGCGCGTATCGAGCTTGCCCGCCACGGCAGCCTCGGTCAGGCGGTTAGCCTCGGCCACCAAACCGCGGATGCTGTCGCGCATGGTGGTCATGGCCACGCCCAGCGAATCATCCTCGGAGGCCAGCGGTACATCCACGCCCACATTGCCGCCCGCCAGTTCGATGGCCACCTGCTCTTTGGCGCTCAACGCCTGCATCACGCGCCCCAAGGCCTTGGCCAGGTCGCCGATCTCGTCTTTCTGATCCAAGGCGACTTGGGCGCGCAGGTTGCCGCGCACCACTTGCTCGGCCAGAGCGCGCAACTGGGCCACCGGTTTGGTGATGCTGCTGGTGTTGATGACTGCCATCGCGACGCCGATCAGGATCGCCAGCAGGCCAAAGCCCGAGATGAGCGCGACGGCCCGGCTCTGCGCCGCATCCGCCTCGGCCAGCAGCGCCGCATGTGCGGCGTCCAGGCTGGCTTGCATTTCAGCGGCGGCGTCGTTCGTGGCCGCCACGGCCTTGCGGTCGGTCAGGATCGCGGCATAGTAGCGGTCGCCCGCTTTGGCGTATTGTTCCACGTAATCGGCCAGTTTGGTCGCCGCGGCTTCTAGCGCGGCCTCGCCCTGGGCGGCCTCAGAGAGTTCGGCCACCGCGGCGCGCACGTCGGTCACTTGCTCTTGCAAGGCGGTCCACTGCGCATCGGCGTTGGTGGCGATCAAATACACCGCGCGAACGCGCATCATCAGGTAGGCGTTCATCACGCGGTTGCCGAGCAAGTCGTCCAGCTCGCTCCATTTCGAGAGCGCGTCGAAATCGTTGGCCGCGCGCGCCTTTTCCATGCCCGGCGCGGTGACTTCTTGCTGCGCGTTGTTGATCTCGGCGGTGATAGCCTCGCCGAGCTTGCCCCACTCGGCAAAGGCGGCGTCCTTTTCCTGGCGCGCCGCCGCCAGGCTGACCACAGCGGCGTCGAATTCGACAGCATGCTCTTTGGCCGGCTGGAGCAGCTCGGCGTCTTTTTCACCCACTTGGGCCAACAGCGCCTCGCCGCGCTCCACGATCTGGCTGAGAAGATCGCGCGCCGCGTCGGCGCCGTTCTTGTCCTCGCCCGCCGCGACGGTAAAGCCGTTCACCTGGAACTGCCTGACGGCGTTCTGCGCGCCCAACACCAGTTCCACAATATTGGCGGATTCGTTGGATAGCTCTACCTTGTTCGCCACATTTTTCAGGCTGATAAAGCCCACCACGCCGATGGCGACCGTGAGCGCGAGCACGATCGCAAAGCCCAATGTCAGACGTACGCCCAGTTTCAGATTGTTCATGATACTTTGTTCCCCCCCAGAAACAAGTATTGCGAAGGCGGAATCCCGCCGCCCCACGGTGTAATCTAGCCTCAGTATAACAGCGGGGCGAAGGCTATGGGTAAACCATGCGTGAAGAAGAGGTAAATACGCTGTCAATAGGGCGAGGTCAACCCGCGCTCGCATTTTCCCCGGAATCCCCACAAAGATTTCACAAACTTTTCTCGATTTGGCGTTATAATGGAGCAGACTTGCCGATTGCACGCGTCGAAGGATGTGTCTATGAAAATACCCTGGCTGCGAGCGCGGATATTTGCGTCGCGAGACGCCGACCCCCCCAATTCTCCCCAAAACTGGCGGCGGATCGCGCGGGGCCACGCCATCCTCCTATCGGGGATCGTCGCGCTGGCGGCGGCGCTGCGCCTGGTTAACCTCAACGCGCTGGGCCTAGCGAACCACTATTACAGCGCCGCGATTGTGAGCATGTTGCAATCGTGGCGCAACTTTTTCTTTGTCGCCGCCGAGCCGGGCGGGTCGGTGAGCGTGGACAAGCCGCCGCTGGGCTTTTGGGTCCAGGCGGCCTCGGCGCGCGCGCTGGGCGTGAACACCCTGGGGCTGATCTTGCCGCAGATCGCGGCTGGCCTCCTTTCGATCCTCGTCGTGGAGCGGCTAGTGCGGCGCTCGTTCGGGCGGACGGCCAGCCTGCTGGCGGCGCTGGTGTTGGCGGTCACGCCCGTCTCGGTCGCCGTCGAACGCAACAACACCATTGATAGCCTCCTGATCCTGGTCTTGCTGCTGGCGGCCTGGGCGTTCGTCAAAGCCGCCGAGACGGGGCGTTGGCGGCCCCTCTTGGTGGGCGCCGCGCTGGTGGGGATCGGGTTCAACATCAAGATGCTCGAAGCCTACCTGCCCCTGCCGGCGTTCTATGCGCTGTATCTGACGGGGTCGGGCGAGCGTTGGGGGCGCAAGCTGGGCAAGCTGGCGGCGACGACAGCGCTGCTGCTGGCGATCTCGCTCTCGTGGGCGGTGATCGTGGATTTGACCCCCGCCGACCAGCGCCCCTACGTGGGCAGCAGCGGCGACAATTCCGAAATGAGCCTGATGATCGGCTATAACGGCGTGGAGCGGCTGCTGGGCAGGTTCGGCCGGCGGGGCGGGGCGCCCGGCGGCCCGCGCGCTGGCGTTCCGGGCGGGGCCATGCCCCAGCCGGGCGTGAAGCCGCCCAATATGGGCGCGCCAAGCGCGGCAGCCCCCCGGGGCCGGCCCAACGCACCGCTGCCGGGGGCCGCGCCCGGCAGCGCGCCCCGGCGCGGGATCGGCGGGGGCGATGGGCCGGGCGGCATGGGCGATATCGGCCAGCCAGGCCCCTGGCGGCTGTTCACCCCGCCGCTGAGCAAAGAGGTCAGTTGGCTGCTGCCGCTCGGCCTGGCGAGCGGGTTGCCGCTGCTCATCGGGGCCAGGCGGCGCTGGCCGCGGGCGCCCACGCACCAGGCGCGGGTGGTGTGGGGCGGGTGGCTGGTGGCGGGCGG
>CAZYPJ010000435.1:0-3178 GCA_964649365.1 uncultured Anaerolineales bacterium
TGGTGGCGAGGTGCGAGGGGTAGCCGACATTGTAATCTCCGATGACGCCGACGCGCAGGGCTGCGGTCATACCTGCTCCTTTCTTGGACAGGATTTACAAGATTAACAAGATTATTCTCACGATGGAAATATCATACTCTACATCCTTAATCTTGTAAATCTTATTGATCCTGTCTTATTTTTAGATAGGATTTACAAAATTAACAAGATTATTCTTTAGATAGGGAAATCGTATGTATATCGTTGATCTTGCAAATCTTGTTAATCCTGTCAGATTTCTTATAGCGCTGCCTCGAATTGGTGCGCGCCGGAGGGGACTTCTTCGCCCGCCGCCGCGCCAGGGAGATAGACCGTCGCGGTGGCGTTGGGCGGCACGACGATGCGCCAGTGGAACGTCCGCGCGCCGTCGGCGGCGGTGATGCGCCAGTCGCTCTCGATCAGGCCGTAGGGCGAATTGAGCCGCCCGTGAGCGCGCGTCAGGCCGGCGCCGGGCTGCGGGCGCATGATGATGTGTTGATACCCCGGTCGCTCCGGGTCGGGGGCGATGCCGGCGATCACCTGGTACATCCAGGCGCCGATTGCGCCGTAGGCGTAATGGTTGAACGAGTTCATCTCGGGCGTCTGAAAGCCCCGGTCGTGCGTCCAACCGTCCCAACGCTCCCAGATCGTTGTAGCGCCCTGGGTCACGGCGTAGAGCCAGCATGGCCAGGTGGTTTGCATCAGCAGATCGTAGGCCACGTCGAGCCGGCCATAGCGCAGCAGCACATAGGGCAGATACGACGTGCCCACAAAGCCGGTGGAGAGATGGTTGCCGCGCGCGCGAATGTCGCGCACCAGCCAATCGAACGCCGTGGGGCGCACCGCCTCGGGCAGCAGGTCGAAATGGAGCGCCAACACATAAGAGGTCTGCGTGCCGCCCGTCAGATAGCCATCGGGCGTCACAAAGCGATTGCAGAACGCCTGCCGCACGGCGTCGGCCAAGGCGCCATAGCGGGCGGCGTCAGCGTCCTTGCCTAGAATCGCGGCGATGCGCGCCAGCAGCCGGGCGCTATAGGCGAACAGCGCCGTGCCGATCAGGTCCTTGGGCGTGCCGCCGAAATTGGTGCCCGAGCCATCCAGCGCCAGCCAATCGCCAAAGCCGCCCCACTGGGTGTGTGTGGGGTTGCAGCGGATCAGGTCGGGCGAGGAGGCGCGCAGGTAATCCACATAGCGGGTCATCATGCCATAGCTGCGTTCCAGCGGGCGCACGTCGCCGTAACAAACGTAGAGCGTCCACGGCACGATCACGGCGGCGTCCGACCAGGCGGGGCCGCCGTCGGGCACGGTGATGGCGTCGGTATCGGGGGCCACCGCCGGGATCGAACCCGCCACCGATTGCCCATCCTCCAGGTCGCGCAGCCACTTTTCCCAAAAAGCGAGCGCGTCGGTGTTGTAGGCCGAGGTGGCGCAGAACACCTGGGCGTCGCCCGTCCAACCCAGGCGCTCGTCGCGCTGGGGGCAATCGGTGGGCACGTCCACGGCGTTGCCTTTCCAACCCCAGGTGATGTTGTGCTGGAGCTGGTTAAGCAGCGGCTCAGAACACTCGAAACTGCCCGTCGGCTCGAACGCCGAGTGCAGCACGACGCCGGTCACGGCGTCGCGGTCGGGCGGCTCGATGGGGCCGGATAGCTCCACATAGCGAAAGCCGTGAAAGGTAAAGCGCGGCTCCCACGTCTCGCCCTCGGGAGCGCCCTTCAAGGTGTAATAATCGGTGGCGCGCGCCGAGCGCAGATTGGTGGTATAGAGCGTGCCATCGGGGTTCAACACTTCGGCGTAGCGGATGCGCACCGTGGCCCCGCGCGGCCCGCGCAGGCGCAGGCGAGCAATGCCGGTCATGTTCTGGCCCAGGTCATAGATATAAGCGCCCCAGGGAGTGCTGGTCTCGATCCGGCGCGGCGCGGCGATGGGCGCGATTTCCTCTTGTCGGCGGATAGCCGGCCCGTTCTGGGCCACTAGCGCCAGACCATCGGGTTGGGCCAGGGTCTCCACCGCTTGCCACACGCCCACCGCGCCGCCCTCCGGCGAGGCCCAATCGGCCAGCTCCAGCCGGGCGTCGTAATGCTCGCCGTGCAGCAGGTCGGCTTCCAGCAGCGGGCCAAAGGCGTATTGCCAATTCTCGTCCGAAGCGACCACGCAGCGTGAGCCGTCGCGCAGCTCCACCACCAACTGCGCCAACAGCCTGGGGCGGTCGCCGTAAGCTTGACGGTCGCGCCAAGCCAAATGGCCGCAATACCAGCCATCGCCCAAGATGGCTCCCAACACGTTATCGCCCTCGCGCAAGAGGTCGGTCACGTCGTAAGTTTGGTAGCGCACGCGATGGCGGTAATCCGTCCAACCCGGGGCCAACTCATCCGCGCCGACGCGGGCGCCGTTGAGGTGCGCCTCGTACAGGCCCAACGCGGTGATATAAAGCCGCGCCCGGGCGACGGGGCCGCCGAGCGTAAAGGCGCGTCGCAGATAGGGGCAGGGGATGGAGCTGCGCGCCCCGCCCACCAACGACGCGCCGATCCACCGGGCGCTCCAATCCTCCGGCGCGAGCAGGCCCAGTTCCCACCACGCGGCGGGGCTGTAGCGCGTGGGCGCGCCCGCCTGATCCCACACGCGCACCTTCCACGTCAGCCGCTCGCCCGATCGGGGCGCGGGACCGCCGTATTCGACGCCCACCGACTGAGACGAAGCCACCTCGCCCGAATCCCACAGGGTTTTTCCGGCGGCGTCGGTCACGATGATCTGGTAGGCGGTCTGCCGCGCGCCCGGCTCGGCGGCGGCCAATCGCCAGCTCAGGCGCGGGCGGGTTACGTCAATGCCCAAAGGATTGCGCTGATATTCGCAACGTAAATCGGTCACTCGCATCGTCCACCTCCGCAAAATCGTTTTTTGGACAGGATTTACAAGATCAACATGATTTTGTCCTTGAAATCTTGTCAATCTTGTGAATCATGTCCAGAACTATTCCAAACTGCTTTTGGACAGGATTCACAAGATTAACAGGATTTTGTTGCTTGAAATCTTGTTAATCCTGCAAATCATGTCCAAAACTATCCTCGACGTTCGGCGGTATGGTAGTCGGTTTTTGGAGCGGCGTCAAAGGATGGTTCGTGCATGGTTTCGCCGCTGCCCGATCCTAATATTTATGAAA
>CAZYPJ010000436.1:0-3150 GCA_964649365.1 uncultured Anaerolineales bacterium
CGATCCCATCGGCGCCTTCCGATGCGCAAACACGCCCAGCCGCGACGGCTGGGCTTGTTCATTTGGTGGAGATGGCGGGAATCGAACCCGCGTCCAAAAAGTTCGACCAGAGGTTACTACAGGCATAGTCAGTCTAAAAGGTCTCGTGGTTCGAGGGCCGACCGACAGGCCCCGCACCCCACCAGCCGATGTTTCTTTGGTCCACTTTATCGGCGTCTAGCGGGCCGCATCCCGATTTATTCTACGCCTGCTCCCACACTCTCGGGCGAAGGGAGGGGCAGACGTGACCGCGCTTGGCGATCAGTGGCTTTTTGCTTTGGAACCGCGATTACGCGGCCATCGCATAGGCCGGAGCATAAGTGTTGTTGGCACTTGATGTTTTGCCCCTGATTAACGAGGTGAGGCGCCTCGGCCTGCAACCGCTGACCAGCCCTCCCTGTCGAAGCCTGTCATCCCCATTTGCAAATCTAGTATACCACGAACCGAGCTATTGAGCAAGCGCTATCTTTATGTTGCGAGATCGCAACTTATTTACTGCCCGCATTTCCAAGTCTAGCCAGAAACGCCCCTGCATCTTCTTCACTCATCTCATCTTGCACCGTCAACATGAACCCTTTGCCGCCCAGGTTCTTGACGATGCTCAGCGCACTTTCGGCGCTGACGAATAACTGGCACAATTTGCCGCCGTCAATGATCCGTTTCAGCAAGTCGAGCCACTCGTGGGGCGGGGGCGCGCCGTCGCCTGGGATCCATTGGATACCGCGTAATCGTGGGATCGAGAGCAACATGTCGAGATGGGGAATCTGTCCGCGCCCATCGAGATGGTAAAAGGCTTGGTCGAGATGCTCGCAACACGCCGCCAGATCGGGGAGAACAAATCGCTCGAACATGGCGGGCGAAATCATGTACGAGAAATCGCATTGCAGCATATAGGTCTTGCCGGCGCTCCAGATCGGCGCCCAACAAGTTGTACCTCTGCAAGATGGGCTAATCAGAGTATATAACTCGTCATAATAGCGGAGCCAGAGCTGTGTGACCTCATTGACCAGCCGTTCGATCTCTGCCGGGGCATCATAAAGATCGGTGAGCAAGTGTTGCGTGGTGCGTAGCGATGCGACTATGTCGAGATTGCCACCCAGATCGGTGTGGCCGACTTGCACGTGCCGACCCCACGATTGGGCCGCCAACTGGGTCAGCGACTTGACCTGCTGCCACCAGGGATTATCGGCTTGGTAGTCGGGGTGCAGCTCAGCTGCCGGGCGCAACTCGGATGGCTCAAACCAGACTGTCTCGGGTGCGCTGTGCACTCGAGCTCCCAAAAAACCCGCCATCATCCCCGGCCCGAAATTGAGCCACCAGCGCGGGTAGGCGTCGCCATAATAGCGCGTCGCCTCCAATTCCATCTCGGCCTCGGCGATGATCTGCTCTGCGGATGTGCCCGATGGGTAGTTGGTGAGAAAAGTGGGAACCTCGGGATAGCGCACGCCGAATCGCCGTTTTTTGCCGGTAATCTGCACTAGTGGGCGATCCAACTCGTGCGCCCACCACGCCTCATAGTCGCGCTCGATGCGCGCCCAATCATCCTCGAAAAAGTGAAGCTGAAATGGCATATCGGCGCCAACCTCCAGCGTTGTTGGTCAATGATAGCGGATGACGCGAAAGCGGAACATGCGGTAGGGTTCATTAGGACGAATCCATGCCTTGCGCAGCGCGATGTTGACCTGTTGCTCGGTGGTGTCTACCCCTTCCAGATCGGGTAGCAAGAGACCTCGGCGCCCCCCGCTTTCTACGATGACGCCATAGACGCGGGGGTCTAATTCATCCTGCGAGCGAATCGGTTCGGGCGTAGTAAGCACATCGACCGAGATTTCCAAATCGGTCAATTCATCGGCGGTGACGGGGGCGAAACGTGGGTCGCGGGTGGCGGCGCTGATCGCATTGGCGATGATCTCTTGGGCCACGTTGGCGCGCGTCGGCTCGATAGTGCCAATGCAGCCACGCAATTCGCCGTGTTTGTGCAACGAGACGAACACGCCCGCTCTGGGGCGCAGTTCGTCGGTCAAAGGATCAGGCGGCGAGATCACTTGCGCGGATCGAACATATTGCTCAATCGTGCGGCGAGCTAGTTGCACCAATGGATGCTCTGCTTCGCTCATAGTCATCTCCTCGGTCAATACGCACACTTTGTCATCATCATAGCACGATGGGGATCAACTGGCAACGCTGCGCGCGCGAAGCAACGCCCGAAGCTGAGCGGGGTGGTCGGTGATGATGCCATCTACGCCAAGGGCGATGAGCCGCTCCATCTCGTTGGGGTCGTTAACCGTCCAAACGTTGACACGCAGCCCCAATTGGCGCACCGCGCGCAACATCGCTGCGTTGACCTGAGAGTAGTGCGGGTGCAGCGCATTGGGCCAGACTAGCGGGGCGCTCACCGGCTGGGCCAAGTACACTGGCATGTCGGGCGCATAGAGCAATGCGCGGCGCAAATCGGGGGCGGCGTGTTTCATGCGGAGCAGCGCCGCCGGGTTGAAAGAGGAAATGATGACCTCGTCCTGTAGGTTGCGCGCCGCCACCAGTTCGGCGATTTCTTCTTCGATGCCGTCGCCTTTGAGAGCGCGGCCTTTGATCTCGATGTTGATGCGCGTTCGATGGCCAAACAAGTCGAGCACCTCTTGCAGGGTGGGCACACGTTGCCCAGCAAAGTCAGGTCTGAACCATGCGCCGGCGTCGAGCGCGCGCAGGGTGTAAAAGGGGGTCTCGACGACGTTGCCGGAGCCGTTGGTGGTGCGGTCGAGCGTGTCGTCGTGGATCACGACGATCTCGCCCGTGGCGCAGCGGGTTACATCCAGTTCGATGCCATCGGCGTCGGCTTGGATCGCAGCCTCAAAGGCGGCCAGAGTGTTTTCGGGGGCCACGTCGCGTGCGCCGCGATGTGCGATGACCAGCGGCGACGTGCTGTAGAATGAGTCAGTCATGTCAAGCTCCTTGCTCAGGGAAAAGTACGTTCGATCCACTCGCGAGGGTCAACTGCCACATTGCCTATGCGCAGCTCCCAGTGTAAATGTGAGCCGGTGACTAGCCCCGTGGCGCCCATCTCGCCGAGAAAATCGCCTCGGCGCACGCTCTGCCCCGGCGTCACAGCAATGC
>CAZYPJ010000437.1:0-1780 GCA_964649365.1 uncultured Anaerolineales bacterium
TAACCGATATTGCGCTACCAGGCGCTTGAGCGCCTCGCCCAGGCCGCCCAAGTTTTCGGCGGCGCGCTGCGATTGCTGCGCGCCCTGCGCTGTCTGCTGCGCGCCCTGGTTGATCTCGCCCATGCCGATGGCGATTTGGTCCAGCCCCACGTTCTGCTGCTGCACGCCCGCTACGATCTGCGCCGATGCCTGCGCCGCGCCCTGCGCCGACCCGGCCAGGTCGTGGATGGCCTGCGCCGCGCGCGCGACCAGGTCGTTGCCCGCGCCCCCCTGTTTCGTCCCCTGCTCGGTGGCCATCACCGCCAGGTTGGTGGCGCGCTGGATGTCGCCCAGGATCACCCTGACCTGCGCCGCCGCCTGGCGCGATTGCTCGGCCAGCGCCTTGACCTCGTCGGCCACCACGCGAAAGCCGCGCCCGGCCTCGCCGGCCTGGGCCGCCTCGATGGCGGCGTTCAGCGCCAGGATGTTGGATTGATCCGCGATGTCGGTGACGGTGTCAATGATCGCGCCGATCTGCTGCGTCTGTTCCGAGAGCGAGAGGATATTCTCGGCGATGGCCTCCACGCGGCGGCGGATTTCGTCCATGCCCGCCAGCGCCGCACGCGCGGCCTGCGCGCCTGTCTCGCCGCTGGCCGCGCCATTGGCCGCCGCCTGGGCCACGCCTTGCGCCAACTGGAACACCTGCGCCGCCGACGCCTTGATCTGCGCGACGGTGCTGGTGATCTGGTTCACCGCTGAAGCCTGCTCGCGCGTCGCCGCCGCCATCTGCGTCGAGCTGGCCAGGATTTGCGCCGTCGAGCTGGAAACGTTGGACGCGCCCTCTTGCATCTGTTCCGTCATGCCGCGCAGGCTGCCGATCATCTCGCCGATCGAGCGGCCCAGGGCAGCGTAATCGCCCCGGAAGTTGCCGTTGACTTGGGCCGTCAAATCGCCGCGCGCCACCTGGGCCAACACGGCGTCGGCCTCCTGGATCGGCGCCACCACGGCGTCGAGCGTCTGGTTGACGCCCTCCACCACCTGGCGGAAGCTGCCCTTGAACTTGGCCGTCTCGGCGCGCGCCCGCAGGTTGCCCGCGATGGCGTTCTGGGCCAGGCCGTTCACATCGTTCACCAAAGCCTGTAGCGTCTCCATCATGCCGATAAAGGCCGGGACGAGCCGGTCGTTCTCCGAGCGGCGCCCCGCGCCGTTGCCGATCTGTCTGTACGCTTCGAGGTCGCTCAGGTCGCCGGCGGCGATGTGGGTCGCTGTCTCTTGGACGCGCAAGATGCGCTCGCGCACGGCGTTGACGGCCTCGCCCACTTGGGCATAGACGCCCTGGCTGTGGCCTTCGACTCGGCGCGTGTGATCGTTGACGGCCATACGTTGCAGCACGGCGTTGGCTTCCACCAAGCCGCCCAGGCCGTCAATACACTGGTTGAGGTTGTTCACAATCTCGTTGAAATCGCCGTTGTAAGTATCGGTGATCTTGGCGGGCACCTCGCCCTGGCCGATGCGCTCGATGTACTCTGCCGCCACGTTCAGCGGGCCGATGACGGCGTCGAGCGTGCGGTTGACGCCCTCGATCACAGCGCGGTATTCGCCCTGGTGCTTGGTCGCGTCGGCGCGGGCGTCGAGCTTGCCCGCTGCCGCGCCCTGCGTGAGCGATTTGGCGTCCGCCGCCAGCGCCGCGACATTATCCATGCTGCGGTTCAGCGCCACGCGGATGCCCTCGAATTGCCCTTTGAAAACGTTGCTGGCCTCGTCGCGCACGGTGATGCGTTTGGCCAAGTCGCCGTCGGCC
>CAZYPJ010000437.1:1790-3148 GCA_964649365.1 uncultured Anaerolineales bacterium
TTTCTCGGCATAGCGTGCCAGGGTGAACAGAAAGTCGGCCAGGCGGTTGAGATAGATGCCGATGACCTGGATGGGCGCGGCGCACGCCTCCAGCATGGCGTTCAGCTCCCGAATGATGCCGGCGTAAGCGCCCTCAAAGCGGCTCGCGTCGCCGCGCACGTCGAAGCGCCCCCCAGCGGCGGCCTGCGCCAGCCGGTGCGATTCATCCACCATCGCGCCGATGCGGTCGCGCATGGTCGTCATGGCGCGGCCCAGGGCGTCCTCGGCGCCCGTGACCGGGATCTCGACGCCGATCTCGCCGCGCGCGATCTGCGCCGCCGCCTGCGTCTTGGCCCGGAGGGCGTCCTGGATTTGGCGGAACGCCGCCGCCAGTTCGCCCACCTCGTTATCCGAGACGACCTCGATGGTTCGGTCAACGTCGCCCGCTGCGATGTGGCGCGCCGCCGCGCTGATCTGGCGGATGGGCCGCGCGATGCGCCGCGAGGCATAGATCACCAGTCCAAGGCCGATCAGGATGGGCAGCATCGCCAGGCCCGTCATCCGCCAGACGGCAGCCTCGGCCTCGGCGGTCAACGCCTTGGTCGGAACAGAGACATTGGCGGCCCAGGGCATCTGCGTATCGGCCACCACGATGGGCGCGTACATCTCTTGCGCGCCCGCATGTTCATAATAGCCCGCCTGGCCGGATGTCACGATCCCGAGATCCTCGTCGCCGTCCTCGCGCGTCTCCTGGATCGTCTTGCCCAACAGCTCGGGCTGGCCGGAGGCGGCGGCGACTACGCCGCCATAGCTAATGATCTGCACCTGAGCCTGGCCGCCGAAAGCGTCCAGCTCGTCGGCCAGGGTCTGAATAAAGTCCAGAGCAATATCCACCCCCACGATGCCGTAGAACTGGCCGTCGGCCATGACAGGGGCCACCAACGAGCACATCATCACATCCTGGTCGCCCACCGCATCCAGGTACGGCTCGATCAGCGCCTCGCGGTGCGTCTCGTAGGGGATGCGATAATAGTCCTCGGCGATATCGTATGAATAGTCATAGTCGGCATCCTGGTCGGCCACCACCTGGCCCGATGCATCGCGATAGAACCACGGCGCAAAACGGCCGTCGCGGTCGCGACCAAAGGATTCCTCGACGGGCAGGGCGGCGTACTCGGCGTCGCGGCCATCAAAGGCGTTCGGCTCGTAAGCCGCATAGACTCCCAAGAACTGCGGGTTATCCACCATCACCTGGTGGAGCATGGCGCTGACCTGTTCTGAAGAACATCGGGAACGCCAGTTAACTTCATTCATAATGAAATTATAGCGATAAATCTTTTCATTGTCAATGAAATCTTTATAAGAACTGCGGCCTGAAA
>CAZYPJ010000438.1:0-3144 GCA_964649365.1 uncultured Anaerolineales bacterium
AGAAGATCACTCAGGCCCTGGCCGCCAACTACATGGCCGCCGACAAGCTCAAACAGAGCGTGGGTGATACGGTGCGCCTGGAAGAGACCACTTTCCGCATCATCGGGATCTATGAGACAGGCGCAGCAATGGAGGATTCTGGCGGGCTGATCTCGCTTAACGACGCCCAGACTCTGGCCAACATGCCGCGACAGGTCATGTTTATCGGCGCACAATTGCGCCACCCCGAGCAAGCCGACGCCTTTAAAGCCAAGCTGGCTCGCTCATTGCCCGGTGATGTGGAGATCGCAGGTACCCAGGCGGGCAATACCATGATCGAGATGCTCGAAATGTTCGATTACTTTGCCTGGGGTGTCGCTTTGATCGCGGCGCTGGTGGGCGGCGTCGGCATGATGAATACCATGTTGATGAGCGTTTTCGAGCGCACTCGCGAAATCGGTGTGTTGCGCGCCGTCGGCTGGAGTCGGTGGCGCGTCCTGCGCATGATTATGGGCGACTCACTGCGTCTGAGCGGCGGCGGCGGGCTGGGGGGCCTAGGAAGCGGCGCAAGCCTAGTATGGCTGGCGGCGCACTCGCCTGCTATGGCCGGCCTGACGCACGACACTGTGCCGCCGAGCCTGGTCGCACAGGCGTTCAGCCTTGCCTTGCTCCTGGGAGTCGTAGGTGGAGCCTATCCGGCGTGGTATGCCAGCGGACTTTCGCCGGTGGAGGCGTTGAGCTATGATGGCTCATCGCGCAAGCGTCAGGTACGCAATCTGCCCTTTGGAGGCATGGCTCTCAAGAACCTCTGGCGCCAACGCACACGCACTGCGCTGACACTCGTCGGCGTCGGCATCGGCGTATTGGCTATTGTCATGATGGGCGGCCTGACACAAGCAATGATTGACATCTTTGGGGACATGGTGTCGGGCGCCGAGATTTCCGTAGCCGAGAGAGATCAGCCTGATACCAGTTTGAGCGTCATAGATGAGCGCGCGCTGAAACGGATCGAAGCGACATCTGGCGTCAAAAGTGTGAGCGGGATGTTGTTCGCGGTCGTGAACACACCCGATCAGCCTTTCTTTGTCATCATCGCTCGCACACGAACCGATCCCATGTTTTCGCCGCGGGTACTGAAGGAGGGGGCGTTGCTCAACGGCAACCGTCAATGCCTGCTGGGCTGGAAAGCGGCTGCTGAGATCAAAAAAGGCGTAGGCGACCGCATCTCGATGCTGGGCACATCGTTCAAGATCGTGGGCATCGTCGAAATGGGCAATGCTTGGGAAGATAACGGCGCGATCATCGAGCTGCGCGAAGCACAGCAATTACTCAAGAAGCCTCGCCAGGTGATGCTGGCGCAGATCAAACTCCAAGATCCGCGCGACACCGATGCCATGTTAGCCCGTCTCTCGGCAGAATACCCCAAGCTGCTCTTTACGCAAAGCGCCGAACTAGCCGAATCGCTGCCCGATATGCAAACCTCCGAAAGCATGATCAACGCTATTTTTGTTCTAACGGCGTTGGTTGGCTCCATTGCGTTGATGAACACCATGATTATGAGCATCTATGAACGCACCCGCGAAATTGGCGTGTTGAGAGCTGTCGGCTGGCAGCGAGGGATGGTATTGCGTCAAGTACTGGCCGAATCGGTGCTGGTGACTTTGCTCAGCGGAGTAGCGGGCATCATTGGAGCGTTGCTGCTAAGCGCATTGCTCCACAATGCGCAAGGCATAGGTTTTATGGGCGAGATGTTGACCGTACCGCCGACGACCGTCGCTCAGGCGCTAGTCTTGTGTGTGGTGTTAGGTGGCGTCGGAGGTCTATACCCAGCTTGGCGCGCCACGCGCTTTAGCCCGGTAGAAGCATTACGTTACGAGTAGCAAACCGTCGCGCCGTTCCTGGGTCCTGGGGCATCCGGGGGTGGGGGTCATTTCCTCCGTTACGGGCGCGACGGCCCCTGGCGTCAGTGTTGGCGTTCTTTCTGAGCAACAACGATCAAGCGAGGACTGGATTCGCGGTCATAAGGATCGCGGCGATAAGTACCATAGAAATCGGGGTGAAGACCCGCTTGGGGCAGCAATCTCTGGTAATCGTGCTGCAACAGGACATAGGCATAGTCGTTTCCCCAGCTTTGCAGCTCGCTTCGCTCCGGGGAATGCCAGATATCGAGGATATTGTAACGCGCTCCCAGACCGTGATAGTCAATCACAAACAGACGAGTAAAGTCGGCATTGTTGACTGCCAAAATAAAGCGAGGCTTTTCGCTCCACTGCCGATCTGACGTGCCCTGGGTTATCACCAATATCCCGTTGGGGCGTAGCACTGCCGACATGCTGTGCAGCGCGCGGAGCACTTCGCGTTCGTCGGGCATGTGAAGCAACGAGGAGGAGAGGCACACAACGGCGTCAAAAGGCTGCGTGAAGCGCTGCGGTAGCTCGCGGTAGTCGGCCTGGATCAACGGCAGCGTTAGTCCCCTGCCCTCCAGATTGCGCCGCGCCTGCGCCAGCATGGCCGCCGAGATATCCGAGCCAGTCACATCGCAGCCTAGATCGTGGAATAGAGCCAGATCGGCCCCTGTGCCGCAAGCGCAGTCGAGCACTGAATGCACCTGGTGCTCTTCGAAAAGCTGTCGAAAGAACGTCGCCACAGCAGGATCGTGCTCGCCCCACCGCGCAAAGAACAGATCATAACGCTCTGCAAAGTCTGCGTAGGTGTCTCCTGGCATGTTGCCTCTCCTATGCGGCCGTGGATCATCCAACGACCATCAACCATATCATAGACGGTCAATATCTTATCGTCAAGAGAAAATCGGAGATTTCATCGAGCGTTTCTGCCTTGAACCACAAAACGCTCTGAGGTATGATGCTCTCGTCTTGTAAAATACGCACTATAAGGAGCCTTGACATACGCGATGGCTGAAACCGATGAACGCATCTATCCAATGACTTTTACTCCAGTCTTTCGCGACTACATCTGGGGCGGGCGCAACCTGGAACGTCTGTATGGGCGCCGCCTACCGAATGGCGTCGTGGCCGAAAGTTGGGAGATCTCAGGGCACGCCAGCTCGCCAACGACAGTAGATTCGGGATACTGGCAAGGACGTCCCTTACCGGAAGTGTTGATCGAGTTGGGCGCCGACCTAGTGGGAAGCCGATCAGCTGACAT
>CAZYPJ010000439.1:0-3127 GCA_964649365.1 uncultured Anaerolineales bacterium
AAATGCCTGCCACACCGGAAGCCAAGGTGCGCCGCATTGTCTGGATCATCACAGCCGTATTCTTGGCGATCATTTACTATCCCACGCTTCGATGGCTGGTAAACGCCTGGCTGGGCAGCCCCTATTACAGTCACGGATTTCTCATTCCACCGATTTCGGCGGCGTTGGCTTGGCGATTAGCGCGCACTACACACGCAAGCGCGCCCGAACAGCCCTCGCGAGCGTTGGGATTGATCGTACTGAGCATTGGCCTGGCAGCGTATCTAATCGCGCTGTGGCGGCGAGCTTACCTGGTCTCTGCCGCGACATTGATCGCCTCACTGGCAGGAGTAACGCTGTTTCTGGCGGGCCGCAAGGCATTGCGCCGCCAGCTCTTTCCTATCGCCTTCCTGAGCGCCATGATTCCATTGCCCTGGTTGGAACAAGGCGCGCCGATTTTGGCTCGCTGGGCGGCAGAGGCGTCGGGTTGGGCGGCCAAAGGCGTCGGGATTGACGTGGCGATAACGGGCGCACAGGTGGAGTTGCCGGGCGCGGCCTTTGTCGTCGGCGCGCCGTGCAGCGGGGTGAATTCACTGGCGGCGCTATTGACGCTGGCCACGCTCTGCGCCTACCTGGTGCGCGGCCCGCTGCCTAGCCGGATCGCATTGCCGGCGTTGGCGCTGCCCATCGCCCTGTTGGCTAACCTGATCCGCCTGACGGTGATGATCGCGCTGGCCGCCTGGGTCAGCGCCGACGTCGCGCTGGGGTTCTATCACGATTGGTCGGGCTTGTTGCTCTTTGCGCTGGCTGTGGGAGGGTTGATCCTGATCGGAAAGGCGCTGCGATGCGACGGGATGCGTTCTGGTTTGGGGGATTGATCGGCTTGCTGGTTCTGGCGGCGGGCGCCGCGCTGGCCTTGCAGCGACCTATCCGGCTCGCTGCGACGCCGATTGCGCCGCCGGCGACGACTCGCTATCTTTTTCACACCGATCTTGCTGGCTGGTACGAGATCACTGCCAATGAGCGCGTGGCGGCCAGCCCATACAATCTGAGTCACCGCGCCCTCACCGACACGTTGCCGCTAGAGATAGGGGAATGGCGCGGCCAGGAGCTTGGCTCGGCGCCCGAGATTGAGGAATACTACAGTCATCCCGACCTGGCGTTGCGACGCGAGTATCGCAACGATGTTGGCCAAGTGGTGTGGCTGACGGCGATCTATTCGCAAGGCCCCAAGAGCTTTCGCATCTTTGAACATTCGCCCGATATCTGCTATGGCAGCTATGAGACCTTGCGCGACGAGACGCGGCGCGTGAGATTGGCGCGTGGCGATCTGCCGCTGCGCTACGGTCTGTTTCAGATTGACGCCGCGACGCAGCGCCTGGTCTATTATTGGTATCAGTGGGATAGCCCGGAGCGAGATTCGCGCCTCGGCGTGGCCTCGTGGAGATTGACCACCGACACGTCCGACGGTTTGCCCGCCGCCGAGGCGCGGCTGGATGGCTTTGTTAACCTGCTCTTTCAAGAGACGCTGCCCTGGAATCGCTTCTAGCGAGCATAGGTCGCGTCGAGCCAGTCCAAGATGGCCTTCTCCACCTCGGGGGCCCAGCGCCCCTCGGCGTTGACTGCGCCGAGCGGCGCAGCCAGATCAGCGAATTCCTGCAGAACGATCGCGTCTCCGCGCACGACGCGCACTTGCTCGGCCATCTCTCGCGCGCCGGCGATGGGCGTCCAACTATCCTGGCCGCCGTGCAGTAGCAGCACGGGCGCACGCGATTGGCTGAGCGCTTGGGCCAGATCCAACTCGACCAAGTCGCGCAGAGTGCGCAGCGAGGTTCGACGGCCCATCATGCGCACCTCGTTCTGGTCCGACGCCAGCAATTCTTGCCAGCGCGCGATACTGGCTTGCTCATAGGCTCGCTGTTGCTCGGCGCTCCAGCCATAGAATGCCTGTAAGGGGTCGGCGATGCGGCGCTGCGCCAGATTTGGGAATACTGGCCCCACACTGGCGCACGATCCCAGAATCGCGCCGGCGTAGGGATTATTCGCCTCGGCCAACGCCAGTGCGCCCACCCATCCCCCTTCGCCAATTCCCAGGAACACCAAGCGTTCTCTATCAATCTGAGGCTGTTCCCTTAGCATCGCAGCCGCAGCCAGGGCATCTTGCGCCCAGACACGGATAGCGTTGCGCTCGTATTCGCCTTCGCTATCGCCCAGGCCGCGCTTGTCATAACAGTAAACAGCCCAGCCGCGCTTGGCGTAAGCGCCGCCTGGATCGAAGCGAAGCTGCGCGCCGTTACCACTGTGCATCATCAGACAAGGGAAGGGGCCGGCGCCGTCGGGCAAGATGAGCGTTCCACTACGTTTGCCGTTATCGGCGCCGGTGAAATCGAGCGCGATACGGTTCCTTTGGTCGCTCGGTTCAGCGGGAATGGGCAGTTCGGGCAGTTTGCTCACCCGACGGACGATTAGCTTGTGTTCCCCTTCTGAGCTGGGCTGTATCCAGCCCGGCCACAGACCAGCGTGATAATCGGAAATCTCTACGCTGTAAAGCAGACGCCCCGCGGGGCGCACCCACATCGTCATATTGGGGTTGCGCCCACCCTCGATCTGGCCGTCCAGCGCCACAGTGCCGATGACTGCGCCAGTGCGCTCTGGGTCGGCGGTTACTGTCATTGGACGGCTGACTGGCAGGTCTTCCAACACGTCGAGCGTATGAAGCGACATCGGGGCTGACTCGCTCAAATCATAACGCAGCGCTAACAGTGCATAAGGCAACGCCGACGGCGCGCTCTCGATGACCACGTCGGGCGCGGGACTAATCGCCTCAGCCAACGTCGGCCCGAACCACTCCAAGTTGTTGTTGAAGCAGTTCATCGCCTCGCCGTTGCGCTCGCCTACCCAGATGGAACGCGCGCCTCGCGCATTCAGCTCTACGTCGTAGCGGATCGGGCTGAGGATAGGGGAGAGCACCACGGTGCGTCGCTCGACGATAGGGCCGCGGTCGTAACGGTGAATTTCACTGAATACCAGCATTTGCCCTTCGGATTCGCCCACGCGTAGCTGCTCAGTGGCAAGCACCACATCGTCGAGCGCAATCGTGAACAGCGCATCCTCTAGCGCGCGTTGAGCGCTAGGCGTGGCGGTAGGA
>CAZYPJ010000440.1:0-3125 GCA_964649365.1 uncultured Anaerolineales bacterium
ACCCACCTCCGCGCCAACCAGCAAGCCCCGCCCCACCGACGCGCCCCAGCCCCCCGCCGGGCCAACCGGCGGCCCTCGGCCCACCGCGCAGCCGCAGCCCACGGGCGGCCCCAAAGGAAAGTAGCGGATAGGGGCAAAGCACAAGAAGGCGATGGCAACAGACATCACTCGGTCTGTTGCTATCGCCTTCTTATGTTTGCCCATGCGCATGAGGCGATGGCCATAGATACGATTTTGCGCTTGACCGCCGGAACATGACGTACTACACTCCTCATTGTGCGATTGTGGTGGGATTGGCCCGCCACACCCACAAGGAGCGCCCTGCGCTCCAAAGGAGAAGAGCCATGAACCAGCGTCGGATCGCTTTGCTGTGCGCCGTGGGGGCGGCGCTGCTGCTCGTTGCGTGCGGCGGGGCGCAGCCCTCGCCCGCGCCCATCGCCCAGGCGCAGCCCAGCGCCACGCCCGTCGCGGCCTCGGCCACGCCCGCGCCCCCCACCGCCACGCCCCAGCCCACGGTGGATGTCGCCGCCATCCAGACGGCCGCCGCCGCTACGGCCCAGGCGCAAATGGCCAAGGAACTCACGGCCACGGCCATCAGCGCCGCCGCCACCGCCCAGGTCGAGGCGGAAAAGGGCACGGCCATCGCCGCCGCCGCCGCCGCCACCATCGAACAGCAGGGCAAGAACGCCACGGCCACCGCTGGGGCCATTGCGGCCCAGGCCACCGCCACCGCCGCCGCCATCCCCACTGCCACCACCGCGCCCACGCGCCCGCCCGTCACCCGCGCGCCCACCGTCGCGCCCACGGCGGCCTTTACGCTCGACCTGCGCAACATGCGCTACGAGCAATGGGGCCGGCCGGTGCGCGGCTGTCTGGCGTTCGACAACAGTCGGCCGGTGCGCAAGTTCAACCTCGAGATCACGTTGACCAACAACACCGGCGCGGCCATTGAGGAGTGGTTCCCCGATTTCTACGCCAACAACGGCTCGTTGCTGTGGACCTGCTGGTACTTTTATGGCGACGGCTTTCCGACCGTGCCGCCCGGAGAATCGCGCGAGGTGACGTTCGCGGCCTTTTGCGAGCCGGAGGAATACGTGGCCGAGATGAAGGTCAAGATCAACGACCAAGAGATCAGGCGCTGCTTTGGCCCCGAAGGCGCGCTAATCGCCTGCCCGTAAAACTCGCCACGGAGTTACTAGGAACGGCGTTCGCCGCCAAGGATGCAATGCGTTGCCTTGCGACTGGGTTCTTGGACGCGGATGAACACGGAGGGGCGCGGATGACCTGGAGATGATCCACGCCTTGCCGCGTTGAGCCGCGTCCCCCTATCCGGCGCCTATTCTCAGATCAGGCGCGGAGGATTCTAACATGGAATACACAAAAGAAGATTTTTAACACGGAATCACGCGAGATAACATGACTCATCCCTTCCGTGTATTCCGCTATTTCCGTGTATTCCGTGTTTAAATCCTCCGTGTCTCCGTGGTGAGATTTAGAACACGCCCAGGCCGTTGAGCAGGACGACGAACACCAGCACCGGGCTGACGAACTTGACCACGCCGTAGAACAGGCGCGCCAGCCGCTCGTTCTTGAGCTGCCCGCCGTTGGTGAGCGCGGCGCGCACCTCGTTATAGCCCCACTTCCAGCCCACGAACAGGCAGATAAAGAACCCGCCGATGGGCAGCAGCAGGTTCGAGGTGGTGTAATCGAACAGGTCGAACATGGTCATGCCGAAGGGCTTGAAATTGGCCAGCAGGCTGTTGGAGAGCGCCGCCGTCGAGCCAACCACCACCAACGAGATGGCCGTCGCCAGCGTGGCCTTCAGGCGGCTCCAGCCGAGCTTTTCGCAAAGGTAGGCCACCGGCACCTCGAACAGCGAGAGCATGGCGCCCGTGGCGGCCACCGCCGCCAGGATAAAGAACAGCACCATCACCACGTTGCCCAGCGGCATCTGGCTGAACACCGCCGGGATGGTGATGAACAGCAGCGACGGCCCCGCGCCCGGCTCGAACCCAAAGGCGAACACCGCCGGGAAAATAGCAATGCCCGCCAAGATCGAGACCAACAGGTCGGCCAGCATCACGCGGGTGGCCGTCACGGGGATATCCTGGTCGTCGCGGAAGTAGCTGCCGTAGGTAATCATCGTGCCCATGCCCACCGAGAGCTTGAAGAACGACAGCCCCAGCGCCACCAGCAACGTCGCGCCGGTCACTTTGCTAAAATCGGGCTTGAAGAGGAACGCCAGGCCCGCCCCGCCGCCGGGCAGCGTCAGGCTGCGAATGTCAATGATGATGAGCAACACGAACAAGAGCGGCATGAGGCGCTTGGTCATCGCCTCGATCCCTTTGGAGACGCCGGCGATGATGATGACCGACACCCACCCGAGCACTACCCACTGCCACACGAGCGACGCGACGGGGTTGCTCACCAATTGGGTGAACGCCGCCGAGGTCACGTTGGGGTCGGTGGAGGCCAGGCCCCCGCCGATGGATTTGACGATGTAGGCGAAGACCCAGGCCGCGACCTCGGTGTAGAACGCCAGGATCAGGTAGGCGGCCAGCACGCCCGCCGCGCCCACCAACCACCACATTTGCTTGGGCGCGAGTTTTTGCAGGGCGCCGATGGCGTTGGCGCGCGCCTTGCGACCCAGCATGTGCTCCGAGATCATCACCGGCAAGCCGACCAAGAGCGTGGCAATGATATAAACAATAATAAAAGCCGCCCCGCCGTTGACGCCGGTGAGGAAGGGAAACTTCCAAATGTTGCCCAACCCCACCGCCGAACCCAGCGTTGCGGCGACGACCCCGAGGCGCGACGAAAAAGCATCGCGTCGTTGCGACGTTTGCTGCTCCATTGCCGATCTCCTTGAGTTGTTTTGCGCGCGGGGCGCGGCGACATAGCGCCCCGTTGCGTCGGCCCCGATAGTACGCCCGATGGGGGGATGTGTCAAAAGAGGGGGATGAATGGGTGATTTCGGTGCGCGAGCCGACTTTGGAGGATATAGATCGCCTCTGCGAGCTGCAATGGGACCTGATGGTTCGCTACCCCGAACGCACGCTGCACATCGAGGTTCGCCAGAGGCTCGCGGGCTAAAGCCTCGCGCAACTATTACAAAGCCGCCCTTC
>CAZYPJ010000441.1:0-3114 GCA_964649365.1 uncultured Anaerolineales bacterium
GTGGGCGCCAGCGAGATTGACCCGAACACAAGATACTGAACGCCATACGCCGCGCACAAGGCGCTAGGCTACGGTAGTTGCGCCCCTGGTGGGCGCCAGCGGGCCGCCCTAGCCCGTCGCCAGAATCATCACGGCGTAGGGCGGCAGGGCCAGCCAGCTCTGATAGGCGCGCTCGGTGAGCAAGTCGCGGCAGGGGAAGGGCAGCTCGATGGCCTGCTCGACGGCGGAATGGTTGAGCACAAAGAGATAGGTCACGCCCCGGTTCTCGCGGGCCGTCACCTCTACCCCCCTGGGCGCGATGAGCAGCGGCGCGAGCTGGGCCTGTTGGGCCGCGAGCTTGGCCACCGCGCCGTACAGGTCGCCGTTGCCCATGCAGCCCACATAGATGACGCCGCCCGCGCCCACTTGGCGCTGGGTGATGGCCGCCTGGCCGGCGTAATAGTCCTCGGTGTAGCGGGCCACGACGTCGGCGTCGAACGGTTGCAGCACATCGCACCAGGTGTGCACCGTGCAGCCGGCGCCGTTTTCGCCCTCAAAGCGGACGGCGTTGGCGGCGTTGCGGCCCAGCGGGTCGTACTCGGCCACCTCGACGCCGCACAGGTCGCGCAGCAGGCCGGGCAGGGCCAAATCCACCACGCGGTTGTTCGTATCTTTGACGCCGCTGCGCGCCCCGACGATCAGCCAGCCGCCCTGTTCCACATAGCGCCGCAGCTTGTCGGCCCAGGCGTGGGGCAGAACGTGCAGCGTGGGCGCCGCGACCACGCGGTAGCCGCTCAGGTCGGCCTCGGGCGAGATCACATCCACCGGCAGGCCCAATTGGTGAAATGCCCGATAATAGTTGCTGAACAGCTCGGAGTAGGAGAAGTCGCGCGCGTTGGGCTGCAAGCGGAAGGCAAAGCTGTCGTCGTAGGAAAAGAGCATGGCCACGGCCTTGGGGCTGGCCGCGCCCACCAGTTGGTCGCCGATGCGCGCGATCTCGCCGCCCATCGCCTTAATCTCTTGGTAGCGCCGTCGCGGGACGCCGTCGTGGTCGAGGATGCCGTGCCAGTATTCCTCGGTGTTGAACCGGCACGTGCGCCAGCGAAAGAATACCACCGCATCGGCGCCGTGGGCGATGGCCTGGTACGCCCACAGGCGCAATTGGCCGGGCTTGGGGGCGCGGCTCATCGTCTGCCAACCGGTGGGGCCGGCCTGCTGCTCCATCACCCAGAAGGGGCGGTCGAGCAGCCCTCGCATCAACGAGTGGCTGAGCGCCACGGCGGCGGGGTCGCTGGGCTGGTAGCCGGGGTAGTTATCCCACGAGACGAAATCCAGCGGGCGGGCCAGCTCGTAATAGTTGATATCCTGAAAGCCAAAGCCCATCATGTTGGTGGTGACGCTGTGTTCGGGGCAGAGCGCGCGCAACGCATCCACCTGCGCCTGCTGGTAGGCGACGGTTTGCTCCGAGGCAAAGCGCCAATAATCCAGCTCCAGGCAGGGGTTCGAGACGCCGACCGCGTCGGTGGGCAAGGGGATCTGGCTCCACGAGGTATAGACGTGGCTCCAAAAGCGCGCGCCCCAGGCGTCGTTGAGCGCGGCGAGGCTGCCGTAGCGGCGCTGCGCCCAGGCTTGAAAGGCGCTCTGGCAGGCGGGGCAATAGCAACGGGTCGAATCGTGGCAGCCGAACTCGTTGTCTATCTGCCAGCCCACTACCGCGGGATGATCGGCGTAATGCTTGGCCATCGCCTCGACGATGCCGCGCGACAGGGCGCGATAGGCGGGGTTAGTGGCGCAATACTGCCGCCTCATGCCGAACGCGACGCGGCGGCCATCGCGGCCCACGCGCATGATTTCGGGGTAGCGCTGGCACAGCCAGGCGGGCGGCGTGGCGGTGGGCGTGCCCAGGATCACGGCGATGCCGTAGCGCGCCAACACGCCAATGGCCTGGTCGAGCCAGGTGAAATCGTACACGCCCTCTTCCGGCTCCAGCAGCGCCCAGGCGAACTCGGCCAGGCGCGCCAGGTTGATGCCCGCTTCGCGCATCAGGCGGGCGTCGGTTTCCCAACGTTCTTGCGGCCAGTGTTCGGGGTAATAATCTACGCCCAAGTACATGTTGCGCCCCCTTTGCGGCAATGATGGCCCAGTATAAATACATTGGGCGGCGCTTGTCAATCGCAAACTCGATTTGCACCTTTTTTCACAAAGTGCTATACTTTGTACGAAAAAGTACGAAAGGGGAACGCGAGAGCCAATGACCGGACGACCTGGCATTCCGATGCCTACCTTGCGGCGCCTCCCGCTCTATTATCGGCGGCTGACGCAGGCCCTCGACGCCGGCGAGACCTATATCTCGTCCGAGGTCCTGGGGCAGGATTCGGGCGTGCCCGGCGCGCAGGTGCGCAAGGATCTGAGCTATCTGGCCGATGAGGGCCGCCCCGGCGTGGGCTATGAGGTCAAGACCCTGGCCGCCGATCTGGAGGCTTTCCTGGGGCTGGTGAACGACAAGGAGGCCGGCTTGGTGGGCGTGGGCAACCTGGGGCGGGCGCTGGCCTCGTACCCGGGGTTTGCGCGCTATGGCTTGCAGATCGTGGCGCTGTTCGATGAGGACCCCGCCAAGATCGGCCAGGTCTATGGCGAGCGACCGGTGTTGCCCGTCAGCAAGCTGACCGATCTCGCGCAGCGGCTGCACATCCAGATGGGGATCATCACCGTGCCCGCTTGCTCGGCGCAGCAGGTGGCCGATATGATGGTGGCCGGCGGCGTCCGCGTGATCTGGAACTTTGCGCCGTGCGCGCTCGCCGCGCCCGAGCATGTCCTGGTCAAGAACGAGGATTTGGCCAGCGAGCTGGCCATGCTCTCGCATCATATCTCGCAGCGCGCCCAGCGCGAGGCGAGGAGTTAGACAGGATTAACAAGATTTACAAGATTCCGATCCATCGTAGTGGCGGCCCTTGTGGCCGCCGCGATGGGCGGGGGAACTCGATCCATAATCGCATCATCCTGCAAATCTTGTGAATCATGTCCGTTTTGGTGTTTAGACAGGATTAACAAGATTTACAAGATTCCGATCCATCATCGTTGCGGCCCTTGTGGCCGCCGCGATGGGCGGGGGAACTCGATCCATAATCGCATCAT
>CAZYPJ010000442.1:0-3104 GCA_964649365.1 uncultured Anaerolineales bacterium
CAATGCAGCCGTTGCCAATCCCCGCCCCAAAACACAAAGGAGCGCGATCATGAGTCAAGAGATGTTGCTGCGTTATGGCATGAACCCCCATCAGAAACCCGCCCGCGTCTATGTCGAGCAAGGCGACCTGCCCTTTGAGGTGCTCAGCGGCAGCCCGGGCTATATCAACCTGCTGGATGCGCTCAACTCCTGGCAGTTGGTGCGCGAATTAAAGGCGCTGCTGGGGCTGCCCGCCGCCGCCTCGTTCAAGCATGTCAGCCCGGCGGGGGCCGCCGTGGCGATCCCGCTCAGCGTGGCCGAGCGCAAGGCGTGCTTTGTGGATGACCTGAGCGACCTTTCGCCCGTGGCCGTCGCCTATGCCCGCGCGCGCGGGGCCGACCGCATGTCGGCGTTCGGCGATTGGGCCGCCCTCAGCGATACCTGCGACGAGACCGCCGCCGCGCTCATCGCCCGCGAAGTGTCGGATGGCGTCGTCGCCCCCGATTACACCCCCAAGGCGCTCGAAATCTTGCGCAACAAGCGCGAGGGCGGCTATCGTGTGCTGCGCATTGACCCCGCCTACGAGCCGCCCGCCATCGAGCGCCGCCAAGTGTTCGGCGTGACGCTCGAACAGCGCCGCAACGACGCGCCGCTCGGCCCGCAGGTGTTCAGCAACGTCGTCACGGCGCGCAAGGATCTGCCCGAAGCGGCCATCCGCGACCTGATCGTGGCGACGGCGACGATCAAATACACCCAATCCAACTCGGTGGGGTTGGCGCACAATGGCCAGGTGACGGGCGTGGGCGCGGGGCAGCAATCGCGCGTCCATTGCGTGCGGTTGGCCTCCAACAAGTCCGACCTGTGGTTCTTGCGCCAGCACCCGGCGGTGTTCGATTTCAAATTCCGCAAGGGCCTGCCTCGCGCCGAGCGCAACAACGCCATTGACGTCTACTTCCTGGACGAACTTTCCCCCGCCGAACAAACGGCCTGGGAGAGCGCCTTTCGCGTCGTCCCCAAGCGCCTCACGGCGGCGGAGCGGCGCGCCTGGCTCGACCAGGTGCAGGGTGTGGCGCTCAGCTCGGATGCCTTTTTCCCCTTCCGCGATTCCATTGACCGCGCCCAACGCAGCGGCGTGCGCTATGTGGCCCAGCCGGGCGGCTCGGTTAACGACGCCGGCGTCATCGCCGCCTGCGACGAGTACGGCTTGACGATGTGTTTGACGGGATTGCGATTGTTTCATCACTAGTATTGCTAGTTATCAGTTATCAGTGGTCAGTTGCCCACGGATGAGCAAACTGACCACTGTTGACTGATAACCAAAGGAGACTTTATGCTTGGAACTGAACTGCTCGTTGGGCCGCGCGTGCGCCTTTCGGCGCTGACCCGCGCCGATGCGGCTGTCGTCGCCTCGTGGTACGAGGACGCCGAGTTCCTGCGCCTGTTCGACACCGACCCCGCCCTGCCCAAGACAGCGGAAGAGATCGAGCGGATGTTCGACGAGTCGCGCCGCGACCCTCACGCCGTGACGTTCGGCATCCGCGCCGTATCCGACGGCGAGTTGATCGGCATCATCGGGCTGGACGGCATCTCGTGGAACCACCACACCGCCAGCCTCGGCGTTGGCCTGGGGCGAGCGTTTTGGGATCAGGGCTTGGGCGGCGAGGCCATGCGCCTAATGCTGCGCTTTGCCTTTATGGAGCTGAACCTGCACCGCGTCGGCCTGACGGTGTTCGAGTACAACCAGCGAGCGTTGGCGCTCTACAAAAAGCTCGGCTTTGTCCACGAGGGGACGGTGCGCGAGCACTTGCTGCGCGATGGCCGCCGCTACGATATGTACCAGATGGGCCTCTTGGCTTCCGAGTGGCGCGCCCGCGAGCAGATGGATGCGCCAGCGCAACCCTTTGGCGGCGCAGCGTGACGGGCTTGCCACCGCTGCGGCTGCGAGCCTATCCCGGGCGGCTCGCCGTATGCCGCCTGGAAGCGAACGATCCGCTGCCCGCCTGGGCGACCGCGCCCGCCGCGCCGCTGGTCGCCATCGCGCGCACGCAGGATGAGCTATCCATCGTTTGCCCGGAGGAGCGTCTCCCAGCAGGTGTACGCGCTGAGCGCGGCTGGCGCGCCATCGGCGTGGTTGGCCCGCTCGATTTCGGCCTGACGGGGATCATGGCGGCGCTGTCGGGCGCATTGGCGGCGGTGGGGATCAGCCTGTTCGCCATCTCCACTTATGATACTGATTATATTCTCGTCAAAGAAGAGGCGTTGGATCGCGCGCTAGACGCATTGAGGCGCGCCGTCTTCCAGGCGGCGATTGACTAGGGAGCGCCACCTTCCAGGTGGCGAGAACAACCATCACACAGGCCGCCAGGATGGCGGCGCTCCGAGGGAGCAATGGATACGGAACGCGAGCGCAAGCACAAGGGATGGTATTCGCGCGGCTATATCCCCCATTTCGACCAACCGGGGCTTATCCAGGCGATTACTTTTCGCTTGAGCGACAGCCTGCCGCTCGAACGACGCGCCGAATGGGAGGCGTGGCTCGATGTGGATGACGACGCAAAACGCCGCACGCGCTTGCAGCTCTACCTCGACCGCGGCCTGGGCGCGTGCTGGCTGCGCGACCCGCGCATCGCTCGCATCGTGGAGGGCGCATTGCTCTTTGCGGATGGTGATCGTTATCGGCTTCTCGCCTGGGTCGTAATGCCGAACCATGTTCATGCGCTTATCGAGACGCTGCCGGGCGGCGCCCTAGACAAGATCGTTCATTCCTGGAAGTCTTACACAGCCAACATCGCCAACCATCTCTTGCATCGCGAGGGCGCCTTCTGGTTTCGCGAGTACTATGATCGCTTCATTCGGGATGACACGCATTTCGAGCGCGCCGTGAGCTACATACACGCTAATCCCGTCAAAGCGGGCCTCGTCGAGCGGGCGGAGGATTGGCCCTTTGGCAGCGCGCGCCTGGTTCCGGCTCTGGATGCGACGTTTCATGCGCCATTCGAGGAGCGCAGGCTTCTGGGCGGCGATTGCTAGCGGAGCGTCGCCTTTCCAGGCGGCCAATTGCCAGCAGGAAGCTGGCGCTCCGGTCGCGCCCTACTAGAGTGCTATGGAGCGCCGCCTTCCAGGCG
>CAZYPJ010000443.1:0-930 GCA_964649365.1 uncultured Anaerolineales bacterium
GGGCGGGTATCGCGGCGCTGAACGAGAAGTATTTGTTGTTCGTAGTAGGGGCGCGACATGTCGCGCCCTTACAGGGCAATAATCCCGACCGGTTTATCATTCCGGGGGCGAATGACAATGGCGGCACGTATCAGGCGCATCGGTATCCTCACCAGCGGCGGTGATAGCCCGGGGTTCAATCCTTTTATCCGGGCCGTGGTGCGCATGGCCATCCATTATGGCTGGGAGCCGTGGGGCATCCGGCGCGGTTACGCGGGCTTGCTAAACGGCGAGATGAATCAACTCAACTCGCGCTCGGTGAGCGGTATCATCGGGCAGGGCGGCACCTTCCTGGGGGCGTCGCGCAGCGAGGCTTTCCAGACGCCCAACGGTCTGCGCGAGGCTTTGCGCAATCTCAATGAGGCGGGCCTCGATGCGCTTGTTGTCGTCGGAGGCGACGGCAGCCTGCGCGGCGCGCAGGCTATCGCCGAGGCAGGCTTTCCTACTATTGGCGTCCCCGGCACCATCGAAAACGATATCTGCGGCACCGATGTGGCTATCGGCGTGGACACCGCGTTAAACACGGCCCTCGACGCGCTCGACCGCATCAAGGATACGGCGTCGTCACACCAGCAAGCTTTTCTCGTCGAGGTGATGGGCGAGAAATCGGGCTACCTGGCGTTGATGGCGGGCATCGCCGGCGGGGCCGAAATGGTGTGCATCCCCGAGATGCCCTTTGAGGCGCAGGATGTAGCCCGAGAAGTGGCCGACGCTTATGTGCGCGGCAAAAAACATTGCATCATTATCGTAGCCGAGGGCGCCAAGCCCCACGCCGCCGAGATCGCCGACTATCTGCGCGCGCACCAAGAAGAAACCGGCTTTGGCGTGCGTATGCGCAGCCGCCGGCATCTCCAGCGGCGAGGAGCACCCACAGCCCAGGATCGCTCCTTT
>CAZYPJ010000443.1:940-3070 GCA_964649365.1 uncultured Anaerolineales bacterium
CGGCGGTAGAGCAGCGTTACCAGGGTAAAAGCGGCTTGATGGTAGGCCTGGGGGATGGGCAACTCGTCTATTCCCCCCTGGCCGAAGTGACCGCGTGTACCCGTGGGATTGAACCGGAGTATTTGAAATTGGCCAATATCCTGGCGCGCTAGGAAATATACGAAAAACCGCGCTCCATCGGGAGCGCGGTTTTTTGATGGTGAGAGTTACTGCGTTACTTTGCCCTGGTTGGCCACCGCAGCTTGGGCTTTGGCAATGGCATCGGGGTCGCCGAGGTAGTAGTGGCGAATGGGCTTGAGGTTCTCATCTAGCTCGTACACCAGTGGGATGCCGGTGGGAATGTTCAGCTCGACGATATCCTTTTCCGAGATATTATCGAGGTACATGACCAGCGCGCGCAAGCTATTGCCGTGGGCGACGATCAACACGCGCTTGCCCGACTTGACCACCGGCGCGATGACCTCATGCCAGTACGGCAACATGCGCGCGACTGTGTCCTTCAGGCACTCCGTCAGCGGCAACTCCGCCTCCGAAAGATCGGCGTAGCGCCGATCATGGCCTGGGTAGCGCGGGTCGCTCTTCTCCAACGGCTCCGGGGGAATATCATAGCTGCGCCGCCAAATCTTGACCTGTTCCTCGCTATGCTTGGCGGCAGTCTCGGCTTTGTTCAATCCCTGCAACGCGCCATAGTGCCGCTCGTTGAGCCGCCAGTTGCGCACCACCGGGATCCACATCAGATCCATCTGATCGAGGATGATCCACAGCGTGCGAATGGCGCGTTTGAGCACCGACGTATAAGCGATGTCGAAAGTGTAGCCGCCCTCTTTGAGCACGCGGCCGCCCTCGGCGGCCTCGGCGCGGCCCTTTTCCGAAAGGTCCACATCGGTCCAGCCGGTAAACCGATTTTCCTTGTTCCAGACGCTCTCTCCGTGCCTTACGAGAACCAACTTGTACATGATATTCACTCCCACTGTGCTTGAGACTGCCAGATCACGCAGACGCATCACTCCTATTTTGCCCTAGAATAATGCCAACGTCAAATTGCCCCGGCATCTAGTTCTACGCTTGACGAATCATCACTGGCTGATGATAATGATTTCAGACCGGAAGACGCGCAAGCCCGGTGTTTGTATGCTACGCAGATGAGGAGGTCATATGAAAGTCACTCGCGTCGAAATATTTGACATAAATGTACCTGATCGCGCCAATTGGCATCCGGTGCTGTTGCGTGCGTACACCGACGAAGGCATTACCGGCCTGGGCGAGGTGGGGCTGGCCTATGGCACAGGCCACACGGCGGGCGCCGGCATGGCCAAGAACCTGGCCGAACAGTTCTTGATCGGCGCCGATCCTTTCAAGACGGAGCACCTCTGGGATCGCATGTTCCGCGAGAGCTTTTGGGGACTTGGTGGGGGGCCAGTAATCTATGGCGGCATGAGCGCCATTGACATCGCGCTATGGGATATCTAAGGCAAGGCGCTGGGTGTGCCCATCTATCCGCTGTTAGGCGGCAAGACCACCCCTCGTGTGCGCACCTATGCCAGCCAGATTCAGTTCGGCTGGGGCAAGGAATACAAAGTGTTGACCACGCCAGAGCAGTACGCCGAAGAAGCCCGCAAAGTGGTGGCGGAAGGCTACGACTGCGTCAAGATTGACCCGGTGATTTTTGACCGGCAAGGGCGGCGCGCGGCGTTGAATCTACGCAATGTACTCACCAATGACCTGGTGCGCGAGTTCCGCGAGCGTATCGCGGCTGTCCGTGAGGCGGTGGGGCCGGACGTGGACATCATCCTGGAGTTACACTCGTACCTCAGCGCCACAACGGGCGTGCAAATGGGGCGCATTTGGGAAGAGTTCAACTGCTTTTACTATGAAGAGCCGGTGCACTATATGAACGCCAACCTGCACGACATGGTAGCCAAGAGCGTGCGCATTCCGATGGCCGCCGGCGAGCGTATCTATACTCGTTGGGGCTATCGGCCCTATTTCGAGCAGCAATCCATCGCGGTGATTCAGCCCGATTTGGCCCTGGTGGGCGGCATCACCGAGGGCAAAAAGATCTGCGACTATGCCCACGTGTACGACATTACCGTACAGGCGCACGTCTGTGGCAGCCCCGTGGCTACGGCA
>CAZYPJ010000444.1:0-3063 GCA_964649365.1 uncultured Anaerolineales bacterium
CCACGTCGCAATGGCCCTTGCACACGGCGTCCCAATCGCGCAAGAGCGCGCGCAGCTTGTCAACGTCCTCTTGGCGCGGCAGGGCGTCCCAGAGAGCAACGGCATCAACATGCCTCTCGTCGCATGGCCCACCCATGCCACATCTAACGCATCGCACTTGAACGCCATGACGGACAGAGAATGCCGCCACGCCGCTATCCTCCTTACAATTCGGGCATGCTTTCACACTTCCCCCTCATACGGCGCGGGCGGCGTGTAGTCAGCCCAGGCGATGACGCCACACTTCCCCGACTCCCACGGTTGATAGTAGGTGCGTCCCACTCGCCAACCAACCGCTCTCCCCTGCCACCACGCCTCGCGTATCTCGCGCCCGCCTAGTGGACTCTCCAGCGTGATCCATTGCCGCCTTTTGGCAAAAGGCATTATTGGCAAGTCCGCCTCGCTCTTGATCGGATGCCAGTCAACGTCCATTATACCCCTCCTATTTCGATCATCAGCGGCCCCTCGCGTACCGCGCGCTCACGCGGCGGCAACGTCGGCCCCCAAAAGCCGGAGTCGTCTAGCCACGCCTCGATTTCTCCATCCGTCTCGCGTGCAGCTTCGCAATCGCACACTTCTCCCGGCGCAAGGAGAATGCCGCACGCCGGGCATGGGCGCAGCGTCGGATCGTCGGGGTCGGGCTTGCTCAAAATGTCGCGGATGGTGCGCGTGCTGCGCCCCGTCAGTATCGCAATGGCCGTTTGCGAGCGCCCAGCCTCGTGCAACCGGCGGATCAGGCGCGCCTCTTCAGCGTCAACGAAAGAGTAGTGGCGCGTCATTCATCCCCTTTCACATCCCCGAATAAGCTGTATTGGTCACTGTGCTCCTCTTTGCGACCGTATATCCACCAATCCATCACCTCTTGCGCCGTCTGCCAAGTGCGCGGCTTGCCCTTAGCCGCGCAATCGGCAATCATCCGATCAAAGGCCCGTAGATAGGCATTGTAGATGCGCGGCCAGCGCCGCGCATCGCGCTCCATCTGGCGCGTGTTGCCCATCGGACACATCACACAACCGATGCGCTTAAAACCCTCGTCATAGAGTGAGCAGTAAGGCAACTGCTCTTGGTGGATATAATCCCACACGTCGCTATCCGACCAATCAATGATCGGATGAAGCAGGTTGCGCCGCGTTTTGTAGCATAATTCCGCCATGCCGCGCTTACGCCGCGCAACGCTTTCGGCCCAGCGGACGCCGGTAATGACGGTTCGCCCCTCACCGCCGCGCTCCTTCAGCTCTTCGCAACAGTAACGCGCAATCCGCGTAGGGGGGTAGCCGTTCACGGCTACCAGTTGCCACATGCTCTGCTCAGGCCGCTCAAATCGCACTGTCGGGTAGTGTTCGCGGATGAACCTGATAACCTCCGGCGGATCAACCGTCGTCACCTGGTAGTGCGCGTCAAATTGCACGCCAGCCTTGACTGCCAAATCGTACAACACTATCGAGTCCTTGCCGCCGCTGAACGCGAGCCAGTAGCCCTCTGGCGGGCAGAACGAACGCAGCCGCTCTATGGCAACGGCTATGCGGTCTATCCGCCCGTCCAGGGTGTACTCGATCAACGGCGTCATGGCCGCCACTCCCTGAACCCGATTACGGCCAGCGCCTCTTCCGGGCTATGCGCCACATGCACCGCGCCATGCCAGTCCCGCGCAAAGGCTACTTCATCAGGGGTGAGCTTGCCAGTCGGCATCTTGACCTCGATCAGCCACTCCCTACCAGCATAGCCCACAAGCAAATCCGGGCACCCGCGCCCCATGTCGGCCAGGTCGAGCACCGAAGCGCCAGCGGCCTCTAGCGCCGCCACGATTTCTGCCTGGTTCGCGTCGCGTCGCCCGTGTTTCATCGCACATCCTCTACGCTGGGCTGCCCGCTGGGCACGCGCATCGGCGTCGAGGCCGAGGCCGCCGTGAACCACACTATGCCAGCCAGCAACAGCCCCAACACAAGGCCAACCACGAACGGCATGTCGAAGTTGCCCCTCATGCGCCACTCTCCCCCGCGTCGAGCGCGGCTTCCAACGCTTGGTTCTCAGTAAACAGCCGCGCCTTGTACCATTCCGCCGCGCCACGTTGGGCCGTACGGCAAATGTCCCCAATGTATAATTTGTACAATTCCGCCCTAATATTTTCGCCCTCCTCGTCTCGGATGTCCTCGGCGATCACCCGCATGAGCTTGCCGATGTCGCGGGGGCTGCGCTCTAGTTCGCCGCTTTCGTCTAGTCGCTGTACCGCCTTGCGCCAACGCGCCTCAGTGCGAAATGACTCAATGAACGAGTCGAGCTTGCTCCTGCCGCTATTCTGTTTCCACTCGCTCTTGTTGCGCTCCTTGAAATCTGCGCGTACTAACTTTGTGAACAGCGGAAATGTGCGCCCGCCGATGGCCACAAGCTCGTTGTAGTTTTTGATTACGACGCCTTCCACCGTTTCATTGCCCAAGAACGATGGCGTGGCTAGCAGCGCCGTCAGTCCGTCTACTGTGATCTCGCCACGGTAAAGCTCTGGCACAACGTCAATCTGCAACGATGACGCTGCCAGGCACAACGTCTCACGGGTGGCCCAGGCTCCCGCAATCCAGGCGTCAAACAGTATCAGGTGATTTTGCGGTACGCGATCATAGGCCAGCGTATTTTGCTTGGGCTTGAGCAAATACTCGCAATAAAACCAAGTATCAGGCCCATGCAAGCGGCGGTGAATCGCCTCTGTTGCGTGAAGCGCCATTGTCACATGCTGCACTGCCACATCAAAGTTGCCGCACGGCCCGCCTGGGAATAGCTCGTTGTGATGGCTGGCAACACGGAACCGTCCGTCCTCGTCTATGCCAAAGCGAAACTGCGAGCCGTCCACCTTCTCTTGCACGATCACATCGCCCACCAGGGCGCGTTCTGTGCCCTCTGCCCCAAGCGTCAGAATCTTGGTATAACTGCGCATGTCTGTCATCCCGTCACCTCCTCCGCGTCCGCGTCGAGCGCGTCGCGAACGTTAACCTCACGCACAAAGGCCGACGCCCTGCTGACGGTCGTCGGCCA
>CAZYPJ010000445.1:0-316 GCA_964649365.1 uncultured Anaerolineales bacterium
TATTATCTCCGTCACGATATCTTCCTCTGAAGGTTCTGACATATAGTATGATGCGCGAATCGCATCCTGTTCATTGTCTGGTAGATGAGCGATACTTTCCTCGAACCTCTTTCTTGCTTGCTCGTAGGAGCCTCTGACAATCCTCTCGGCTAATTCGCTTGCAGCTCTATCTCTCAGCTTGGGCGGAATCTTGTGCAAGTCCTCGACCCGTTCAAGGTATTCCACACGGCCGCGTACCGTATTCAAGATGTCGTCCCGCCAGTAGGGGGGGAGTGTGCGAAACAACCCGACGAAGGTCTGTGACTCGTCGTTAACT
>CAZYPJ010000445.1:326-1150 GCA_964649365.1 uncultured Anaerolineales bacterium
GCGGCCAATCTCGAATAGCTGGCCTACATTGATTTTCTTCTGGCCGCGTTCAAGATCGGAAATTGTTACTTGGCCCACACCTAACCTGTCGGCCAGCTCGCGTTGAGATAGTCGGCTGTCTTCCCGCGCTTGTCGGATGCGGTTCCTAACAAACTCCTGAATATCATCCATAGTTCCCCCCAAGCATCAGAAAACCACATACAGTATACAGCATTTCCTGTTGACAGATCAATCGGATTATAGTATAGTAATCATGTGATTTTCTTATGTACGACTGGTCGGCTTGGCGAGCAATCGCCAAGTCCCCCCCAAAACTAATAGGGGGGGACAAACTACTTACAGTCAGGGGGCGGCGCGATGGAAACTCCAGGTCTTCGAGATGGCCGCATGGCCTTGGATTGGCTTTCGTTCACCCTTCCTTACGAGGGCGGGCTGGATAGCGTCAAAGACCTCTTTGGGGAACCCTCGCCCAGAGCGATGGGCATCCGGGGCTACAGCAATTCGGCCAGCATCTTGGATACTGGCGTCGTCGGCTGGTCGCCGGAGCGCCCACAACAGGGCGTACACGTCCAGCTTCCCTCGTCGGCGCTGAGTCACCTGGTCGAGGTGGATACCGCCGTCGCCAAAGACCTCAAGGGCTTTATCCGCTATCTGTTCGACCTGGGGGCCAAGATTCGGCGCTTTGACGTGGCCTTGGATGACCGTGAGGGGCAGCTTTCCATGAGCGAGATACGTTCCTGTGTCGAGGATGATGCGATGGTTACCCGCTGGCGTATCGTGGATCGCGTCCACCGCATGAAGGGTGGCCAGGGGGAAACCGTGGA
>CAZYPJ010000445.1:1160-3060 GCA_964649365.1 uncultured Anaerolineales bacterium
TTCTTTGGGAGCCGGGCGAGCGAGAGCTTTTTGAGGATCTACAACAAACAGGCCGAGCGGATGGATCAAGGGGAAGAAGATCCCGGCCATTGGGTGCGCGTGGAGCTTGAAATCAAGGGCGACAAAGCCAATCTAGTGGCGGCGCGCTACGTCTTTGAGGGGATCGCCTTCGTAATCGGGCTGCTGCGCGGGCTGATCGAGTTCAAAGAGCGCGGTCTGGACAGCAACAAGACGCGCTGGCCGGTGGCGCGATGGTGGGCAGCCTTCCTATCGGGCTTTGAAAAGTGCAAGCTCGCCATCACCAAAGAGAAGCCCACCATCGAGGGCGTGAAGGATTGGCTCCGGCGCCAGGTGGCTCCCTCGTTGGCCTTTGCAGTGCGCGCTGAAGGCGGCGCCATGGATTGGGTGTATCGGCTGATTCGGGAAGGGGGCGAGCGTCTTTCACCTTTCCAGCAGGCGCTACTACAAGCTGAGTCGAGAATGAGGGCGGCGGCATGAAGCTGGCGGAAGCGGTCGCGTTGTTCCTGGAAGCCAAAGAAGCCGAGGGGCTATCATTGCAGACCATCGGCTGGTATCGGCGGCGTCTCACGGGGCTGAACGCCTACCTGGGCGATGTGGGCCTCGACGCGGTGACGACTATCGAGCTGCGGCGCTTTCTGATGTCGCTGCGCGGGCGCGAGCGGCTCTACCAGGATCATCCGTACCGCAAAGAGATCGAGGGCCAGCTTTCACCCTGGACGCGGCAAGGATACGTGCGAGCGATCAAACAGTTCTTTAACTGGCTGATCACCGAGGGGTGTCTGGCTGAGAACCCGGCCAGCAGGATCAAACTCCCTCGAATGCCCCAAGGGCCGCCCAGGGCGATCTCGGCCCAGTCGTTGCAGGCGTTGCTCGCTGCCGCCCAGGGCGATGAACCCGCCGACAAGCGCAATCGGGCGCTGGTGCTCTTTCTGGCCGATACGGGCTGCCGCGTCGGGGGTATGGTCTCGCTCAAGCTGACTGACCTCGACCTCGACGAGGGGGTAGCGATGGTCACGGAAAAAGGCAGCAAGTCCAGGCCGGTGATGTTCACGCCCATGACCGCCGAGGCGCTGCGCGAATACCTCCAGGGGCGGGGCATAGAGTCGCCCTTGGTGTTCCCCAACCTGCTCACGGGCGAGCAGTTGGTCGCGTGCAGCGTCAATCACATCCTGTATCGGCTGCGCCAGGCTGCTGGCGGCGTCGAGGGGCCGAGCAATCCCCACGCCTTCCGCCACGCCTTTGCGCGCGAGTACATCCTGAACGGCGGCGACCTGGCGACCTTGGCCGAGATTCTAGGGCATACGGACGTCAGCGTCACCAAGCGGTTTTACTCCAACTTCCAGTTCAAAGAGCTGCAAGAGAAGCATCGGCGCTTCTCGCCCGTCGCCAAGCTCAAGCTGGAACCAAGCAAGGAATCGAGGTGAATGAGCATGTTGATTCCCATCGAGCCGGAAAAGTACAAGTACGTGTGGTGCTTTCACTGTGAGCGCGTGGCCTTGGCCGAGACCTGGCTACAACTCGACGAGTGCCCCTACTGCCGGGCCACGCCTTTGGACGCCTACGCCTGGCGACCTGCGGAGTGGCCGCGCGATGTGCAGCCCTTGTACCCTGAAGAGCCAGTGGTCGGTGGGTACTATCCCCTGCGCGAACCTGAGCCAGACCACGAGGTAGGCGGCATCCCCCCAACGACTTCTTTTTCCGAACGGCACGCCCTGGGCCAGCATGGGGCGTTGCGTAGGTCAAGGGGTACTCAGCGGAGCAGACTCGAAACCTCCCGTCATGATTACATGGCGTGATGAGCTTACGAGTCAACGGGAGTTTTCGAGCCTGCGGAGCGCCCCTTGACCGGAGCAATGCCCCGTGCTAGACTCGCAGCGCC
>CAZYPJ010000446.1:0-1334 GCA_964649365.1 uncultured Anaerolineales bacterium
GGCAGATGCGCCTCAGGAGCGACGGTTTCATCAGAAAGCATATCTGCGCGGGGAAGATACACTTTGAACGTAGAGCCTTGCCCCGGCTCGCTATAGACAGAGATCGTCCCTCCGCTTTGCTTGACAATGCCATAGATAGTGGACAGCCCCAACCCCGTGCCTTTGCCCACGCCTTTGGTAGTGAAGAATGGCTCAAACAAATGCTCTTTGACCTCATCGGTCATGCCGACGCCCGTATCGCTGACGGCCAGCATCAAGTATGGCCCCGATGAAATCTCGGGATCTTTGAGCATGTGGCCGCTGTCGAGCATGACATTAGCCGTTTCGATGGTGACGGAGCCGCCTTGCGGCATGGCGTCGCGGGCGTTGACGACCAAGTTCAACAGCACTTGCTGCATTTGGCCGGGATCAGCCCGCACAGCCCCTAGACCGGGGCCGGGCTTGATAATCAAGTGAATATCCTCGCCGATCAAACGGGTAAGCATAGGGGCCATGTCGGTGAGCACCTGGTTGAGGTCGAGCACGCGCGGCTCGGACATCTGTTTGCGACTGAACGCCAGCAACTGCGCCGTGAGGTCGGCGGCGCGCATCCCCGCTTGGTGGATCTCGTTCATCTCGGCGTGGCCGGCCTCTCCCGGCGCCATGTTGCTGAGCAGGATCTCGCTATAGCCGTTGATCACGGTAAGCAGATTGTTGAAATCGTGGGCGATGCCGCCGGCCAAGCGGCCCACAACTTCCATCTTTTGCGCCTGTAAAAAGCGCGCTTCCAACTGTCTTTGCTCGGTCACATCGCGCCCCAAGCTGGCGATGCCAATCACGCGCCTTTGCGGGTCCCTAATCGTGGTGTTGTCCCACAGGCAAAGACGTCTTTCTCCTCGCCGCGTTAGGATCGAGCTCTCATAGTGCGCTGGTATTTGATCGGCGGCCGCTCGATGGAGAAAGAGCGATTTAAGGCGTTCTTTTTCCTCCTCGGGCGCAAAACGGTCAAACCAATTCTGTCCTACGACCTCTTCGCGCGGCATGTCGAGCAAATCGAGTGTGTATTGGTTGCAGAAGGTAACGTATCCCTCGTTGTCAAGCAGCAAAGCAACGAGCTGGACAGTCTCCAGAATCTCGCGAAAACGCTGTTCGCTTTCGCGCAACGCCTCTTCGGCCTTGACGCTCTTGGTGATATCCATCACTGTGCTGGCTACTTGGCCTGGTCGGGGCGAAAACGCGCTGATGGCAAACCATTTATCGGCGATAGGGTCATGATCCTCATAATGGATCGCTTCACCCATTAGCGCCACGCGCGCCTGCATATCGAACCAATCTGGTCCGAGGTCAGGGCGCAC
>CAZYPJ010000446.1:1344-3046 GCA_964649365.1 uncultured Anaerolineales bacterium
CCTCTCGGACTGTCTTGCCGATGCGGTCGGCGCGAGGACACCCGGTCATTTTCTCCCATGCCGGGTTGATTTCCACATAGCGATAGTCATAAGGGTAGCCATTCTCATCATAGATAGCTTCGCGCACCACAAAACCATCTTGCATTTGCTCAAACAAAGCGCGGTAACGGGCTTCGCTTTCGCGAAGGGCTTGTTCGGCCTGTTTGCGATCCGAAATATCCAGCACCGTAAAAGTTACGCCATGCGACATATCACTTGGGTCGAGCGAGCACAACCCCAACAAAATGTCGAGCACCCGGCCATCTTTGGTTTGCCAGCGGCTCTCATCCATCCCGACACCCCACCTGGTGGCATCGCCATAGATATCGCGCCCGACGCGCTCGTATTCCTCCTCGTTCGGATAGATCATCCGCGTATTGCGGCCCAGCAGCTCTTCGCGGGAATAGCCCGTCATTTCGCACACGCGGTCGTTGACCATCGTGAACACGCGGTTGACCACCACGCCGATGCCAATTGGTGAGGCGCGGTAGATGCTCTGCAAGGAACGCTCCTGCTCGATCAAAACCTCGGCGGCGCGCTTTTGGTCGGTGATGTCTTGAGTAGCGCCGTAAATGCGCACTACGCGGCCACTCTGTGTGTCGTACACAGGGCGAATATAACTTCGCACCCAGCGGATATCGCCGCTTTTGGTAATGATACGAAACTCGCTAACATTCGGCTCGCCGGTTGGTATGCGCGCGATGCGTTCATCGGACTGGGCGCGGTCATCGGGGTGTATGAAAGTATCTAGACTATCCCAGTTTCTCACTTCCTCTGGCGTATAGCCGGTGATGCGAGTGAACGCCTCAGAAAACCATTCGATGCCAAGCGCGCCATTGGGGGCGACGCTGAACGAAAACGCATAGTCGGAGGTTAGCTCCGAGATCAACCGAAACCGTTCCTCGCTCTGCGCCAACGATTTCTGCGCGCGTTCGCGCTCGTCAGCCTCTCGCTGGAGTTGGGCCAGTGACCGGGCCAAGCTGCTGGCCGACGCCCAAGCCACAACGGCGATTCCCCAGAAGCTGCCCAGGATGAATACATTGGGGACAGAACGAAGGACGAAAATCGAAATGAGGCATACGATTACACTGATGATACCCGTTACATAGAGGCTATCTCTAGGTCGCAGGAGGATGCTTGCCAGGATGATAGGAATCACAAAGGCAGCGGCCGTCTCTGTCCTGACGACTTTGTCGGGTTCATCGCAGATGCAGATGGTGAGTATGATGACAGCAATCCAGAGTATGCTGGCATAACGGTACTGCCCGATTTTGTTCAGAGCAAAGCAGATCATTGCGCCGACGGCAAACACGCCGGAAGATGCGAGCAAGCGGGGCAACTCTGAACCTTCGGCGACCCATAGGCCGGCCAGCCATGTCCCCACCGCTATCGCCGTTGTAGTAACTGCAATAGCGAGCATCCAACGCAATAAGACATCCAGCAGCCGGCGGCGACGATGCTCTTCGGAATAAGTTGCCAGGTCGCTCATGTGCGGTTCACGTTGCGCCATGCCAACCCCTTTCCGTGGTAAGACGCTGGGGCGAATCCCTTAGCGGGCAAGCTCACGCTCTACAAGCGGCGGCGGATCTAGCTGTTGGCGCCGAGTGAAAGTCATATTGCAAGCTTGACGAGGTCAGACCGATCATTCGCAGCAGGGGTATGC
>CAZYPJ010000447.1:0-1279 GCA_964649365.1 uncultured Anaerolineales bacterium
AAAGAAACAGAGGAGCAGATACTCCTCTGTTTCTCTGCGTCTCTGTCTCTCTGTGCTTAGGGTCTGGTAATCGCGCGTCAGGCTTCGGTGCCGCCGATATTGGCGGTGCGGTGAACCGTCTTGGCGCTGACAAAACCGGCAGAGCCAACCGTGCCACTGCCGCCAAACAGGCGAATCTTGTGGCGTACCACCTCTTTGACGGCGTCGCGGGCCGGCAATAGCCACTGGCGCGGGTCCACATTACCAGGCGCAGCGGCGATGGCTTTGGTCAGGGCCGCAGCGAACGCCTGGTTAAGCATGGTAGCCACGTTGATCTTGGCGATGCCGTACTGGATGGCCTCAACTTCGCTGGATTCCTTGACGCCCGACGAGCCATGCAAAACCAAGGGGATATTGATGGCGGCATGAATGGCCTTGATGCGCTCGATATCCAACTCGGCTTCGGCTTCGCGCATGGCGTGAACCGAACCAACCGCCACGGCCAACGAATCGCACGTGGTGCGCGTGACGAAATCAACCGCCTGGTCGGGGTCGGTCATGGCAGCTTTAACTTGCTCTTCCGTCACGCCGTCAGCGGATTGCAGCACCTTGCCCAATTCAGCCTCGACGGGGATACCGCAGACGTGAGCGATGTGCGCCACGCGCGCGGTAATGGCCACGTTCTCTTCATACGCTTTCTTGGAGCCGTCGAACATCAACGAGGTGAACCCGGCGCGCAGGCATTGGATGTTCTGGTCGAAATCGGTGCCGTGGTCGAGGTGCAACACGACGGGCACGTCGGCGTCGGCGGCGGCAGCTTTGACCATCGCGGCGGCAAAGTTCAAACCAGCGTAGCGGATGGCCCCCTGGCTCACCTGCAAGATCACTGGGGCGCGCTCTTCGACAGCAGCATCCACGATGGCCTGCACCTGTTCCATATTATTGGCGTTGAACGCGCCAACAGCAAAATGATTCTCCATAGCGACCTGCAAGATCTCTTTACTGGTTACGAGAGGCATAGTGAGCTCCTTTCTATGCAATCGCGCCACTGGCGCAGTTTCGGTAGCGCATGGATACGTTACGCCAATTGTACACGGATTCGGCGCAAAATAATAGGGCCGATCCCTTGGCCGGGAATGGCCCTACCTGGTCGCCGGGATCGAAAACCACGGCTTGCCAAACCTGAGCGTTTGGGTTACTATGGTGCCGAAGGTGGGAGTCGAACCCACAAGGAGCAACCTCCAGTGGTTTTTGAGACCACCGCGTATGCCATTCCGCCACTTCGGCACATGTCGCAGGC
>CAZYPJ010000447.1:1289-3042 GCA_964649365.1 uncultured Anaerolineales bacterium
TTCGGCTAAACTGGTGCGTAGTATAAGACAAACCGACAGGTTCGTCAAGTTGGCAGGTTTGGCGAATGTGGTAAACTGATACCTCGAACGACCCGCTCTCTGCCAGCGATGGCAGCCCCGACGTGGGAGAACCGATCCGCATGAACGAAGAAGCCCTCATCAGGGCGGCCCAGCGCGGCGACGTGGACGCCTTTAACCGGCTAGTGCTGGAATATCAACAGATGGCTTACAACGCGGCCTATCGCGTGCTCGGCAATGAGGACCGAGCCATGGACGCCACGCAAGACGCTTTCTTGCGTGGCTTTCGTGCGCTGAACCAATTCAGGGGCGGCTCGTTCAAGACCTGGCTGATGCGCATCGTCACCAATTGCTCCTATGACCAGCTCCGCCTGAACCAGCGCCGCCCCACCACTCCCATTGAAGATCTGGTGGAAGACGACGAGCACAGCATGTTGCTCGACGACAACACCGAGCAACCGCAAGATCGCATTGAACGCCAAGAGTTGGGCGACTTGATCCAGGCCGGGCTGAACACGCTGCCTCCCGACCAACGCGCAACAGTGGTGCTGTGCGACATCGAAGGGATGGATTACGGCGAAATCGCGCAAGCCACATCGGTCTCGTTGGGCACAGTCAAATCGCGCCTGAGCCGAGGCCGGGCCAAACTGCGCGACTTTTTGTTGGAACACAGGGAACTTTTGCCTAACGGTTTTCGTCTATGATGCGAGCCAATAAAACGATATCCGGGCTGTATCGGGGTGTTGAGGTATATGGCCATTTTTAGTGGATCCAAAAGGGATCACCGTTTTGCCAGCGAACGCCTGAGCGCCTATCTCGACGGCGCGCTGACCGCGCGCGAGGTTGCGCGCCTGGAACAGCACCTGGCGCAGTGCGAAGCGTGCCGCCGCGATCTGGCTACATTGCGGAGCACACTCATGCTGTTGCGCCGCATCCCGCTGCGCCCGTCGCCGCGCTCGTTCGCCCTGCCCCGATCCGTACAGCCCCAGCAGGCCAGTTATCGGCGCTGGAACCTGGCGTTTTCTTTCCTGCAAACGGCCACTGTAGCGGTAGCGACAGTACTGATCGTGATGGTATCGGGCAGCGCGCTTTTTAGCATGGGGGCTATCCCGACGTCCAACGGCCCGACCTACGGCGCCATTCCGGCATCTGAGACGGCGCTGCCCCCCGCGCCCGCGCCGGTAGCGATCATGGCGCAACCGGAAAAAGAGGTCGCTATAGCACACGAGGAAGCCAAATCCGTTTCCGTCGTTGAAGCGCCTGCCGAGGCCGCGCCTATCGAGCAACCCCAGACTGAAGCCATCGCTGAGAGTGAAGCGTCCCTGACCGGTCAGTCAGCAACCGAAGCTCCCCAGGCTCAATTGTTGGCCCAGGCCGACGCCGCGCCCACCGCAGAACAATCCGCCGATGAGGCTCGCGTTGAGGCCACGGCAGCGACCAACATCGGCCCCCTGCCGCGCACGGCTGGGGCGCACCCCCAGCGCCCGACGACTGCATCGGCGAGCGGCGTCGGAGGCGGAGAGGGTGGAATCGGAGGCGTTGGCGAGGCAAGCGGAGCGGGCGCCCCAGCAGATAGCAGCGCGACGACAGGCGGCGGCGAGAATCGCGGGTTCGTGGCCTTTCCCACCGAGCGGCCGCCGGTGACGCCGTTGCCGACGCCAACGGAGCAAGCGAAACAAGCGACGCAATCCACATTGGCCCCGCACCCCAGCCCGACGGCGGTGCTAGTAGCCCC
>CAZYPJ010000448.1:0-3032 GCA_964649365.1 uncultured Anaerolineales bacterium
CCCCAGTCCCTGAACGATCAGGTGCAGCCTCCCCAAATCATACATTTGGGAGAAGGAAAACCATGTTCAAGCAGTACAGAGCACGCCTAGGTGACGAGGATGTGCTGATCGAAACGGGCAAGTTGGCCCTGCAAGCCGGGGGTGCCGTTACCGTGCGCATGGGCGATTCGGTCGTGCTGGTCACAGCCACAGCCGCCCCCACGCCTCGGCCTGGTACTGATTTCTTTCCGCTGACGGTGGATTTCGAGGAGCGCCGCTACGCCGCAGGCAAAATTCCGGGCGGGTTCTTCAAGCGCGAAGGGCGCCCCTCTACAGAATCCATCCTCTTGTGCCGCACTATTGATCGCCCCCTGCGTCCGTTATTCCCCAAGGGTTACCGCAACGACGTGCAGATCGTCGTCACAGCCCTTTCCGCCGACCAGGATCATTTTCTCGATTCCATGTCGCTGATCGGGGCCTCAGCAGCACTGATGATCTCGGACATTCCCTACGATAACCCCGTGGGCGCGGTGCGTGTGGGCTATGCCAACGGTGAGTTCATCATTAACCCCACCACTGGCCAAGGCGCCAATGGTGAGTTGGATTTGTTAGTAGCGGGCACATCAGAGTCGGTGTTGATGATCGAAGCCGGAGCCAATCAATTCCCCGAAGACAAGATGCTAGAGGCCATCAAACTCGGCCATCAAGCCGTGCAAGATGTCATCGCCGTACAACGGCAAATGGCTGCCGAGATCGGCAAGGCCAAGAACCCCGGCTCGCGCCACGAGCTAGACGCGCAATTGGTAGAGACCGTCAAGAGTCTAGTCGCCCAGCCCTTGGCTGACTTGGTGGCGCGCGGGCTGGCTCGCAGCGAGCGCAGCGTTGAGGAACAAAAGATCCAAGCGCACATGTTGGAACAGCTTGGCCCCGAAGCCGACGAAGCCGCCGCCAAAGAGGCATTCGAGTACGTCTTGCAGAGTGCGATGCGCAAGAATATTCTCGACACGGGCAAGCGCATTGATGGCCGCGATTTGCGCCAAATCCGCCCATTGAGCGCCGAAGTGAGCCTGTTGCCACGCACGCACGGATCGGGCTTGTTCAACCGCGGCGAGACCCAAGTGCTCACTACTGTCACGCTGGGTACGGCTGCCGACGAGCAAACTATCGAGGGACTTACCGGCGATAGCTCCAAGCGTTACATGCATCATTACAACTTTCCGCCCTATTCGACGGGCGAGGTCAGCCCAATGCGCGGTCCCAAGCGTCGCGAGATCGGACACGGGGCGTTGGCCGAGCGGGCCATCGAGCCAGTATTGCCGACCGCCGAACGTTTCCCCTATACCATCCGCGCCGTGTCTGAAGTGCTCTCGTCTAATGGCTCGACTTCGATGGCCTCGACTTGCGCCAGCACTCTGGCCCTGCTCGACGCCGGCGTGCCGTTAACGGCTCCAGTAGCGGGCATCGCGATGGGCGTCATCACCGAGGGCGACCGCTGGGCTGTGCTCACCGACATTCAGGGCGTCGAGGATCACCTGGGCGATATGGATTTCAAAGTGACCGGCACCGCTAAAGGCATCACCGCCATCCAACTCGACATCAAGATCAGTGGCCTGCGCGACGAGATCATCGCTGAGACCTTGCAGCGCGCCCGCGAAGCGCGCCTCCAAATCCTCGATGTAATCAATGCGTGTATCCCCGCGCCACGCGCCGAGCTTTCGCCCTTTGCTCCGCGCATTCAGACGCTCAAAATCTCGGTGGATAAGATCGGCGCCCTTATTGGCCCTGGCGGCAAGAACATCCGCTCCATCATCGAAGATACCGGCGTCACCATTGATGTGGCCGACGCCGGCACGGTTTCGGTCGGCTCCACTGCCGGCGCCAGCGCCGCCAAGGCAATTGACCGTATCAATCGTCTCACCGCTGTCCCCGAGATCGGGCGCATCTACACCGGCAAAGTGGTGCGCACTGCCGAATTCGGCGCGTTCGTCGAGTTCTTGCCCGGCCAAGATGGTCTGGTGCATGTCTCACAGCTTTCCGACCACCACGTACCCAGCGTCGAGGACGAAGTACAAGTGGGCGACGAAGTGATGGTGATGGTGATTGACATTGATCCAGGATCGGGCAAAGTGCGGCTTTCGCGACAGGCCGTGCTAGAGGGCTGGACCGTGGAGGAAGCTCGCGAGCGCGACCGCGCCGGCGGGCGGGGGCGCAGCGGCGGCGGTGATCGCGGCGGCGACCGAGGTGGATACCGTGGCGACCGAGGCGGCGGAGATCGTGATCGCGGTCCGCGTCGCGGCGGCTATGAGGGCGGCGGTCGCGACCGCCATTAGGGATAGTATCATGCATAGGGGCGATTCATGATCGCCCCTATCTGCTTATCTGGGGGCGATGAGGACGATGAGCCAAGCCGAGCCTACTCCCGATAACAAATCTAGCGGCGGCCTGATGGTTTGGGTGCGCGAGCTGGTCGAAGCGATCCTGCCCGCGTTGGTCATTGTGCTGGTTGTCAACCTGTTCCTGGCCCAAGCCACGCGAGTGGAAGGTCAGAGTATGGAGCCGAACCTGCACAACAACGAACGGTTGATTATCGAAAAGCTCACGAAACGCTTTCATAGCCCCGTGCGCGGCGACATCGTCGTTATCAAACGGCCTCAGGGTCGCTCCGATCCGCTCATCAAGCGCATCATCGCCCTCCCCGGCGAGACGGTCGAGATTCACGATGGCCACGTCTATATTAATGGCGAGCTGCTCGACGAACCATACATCACCCAACCTACTTTGGGCGCCATGACAGCGCGCATCGTGCCCGAAGAGCATGTCTTTGTACTGGGCGACAATCGCAATGCTTCTAATGACTCGCGCGCCTTTGGCATGGTGCCGTTCGACGACATCATTGGCCGAGCGTGGTTCAAGTATTGGCCAGTAGATGAAATCGGTCTGGTGACACATTAAGGTAGCTCATGAAGCGAAACCCATCGGGCCGCAAACGCGTGTTGCGCTGGATTGTGCCCTTGATCTTGGCCGCCATCGTAGTGCAGTACATCCTCATGAGC
>CAZYPJ010000449.1:0-1829 GCA_964649365.1 uncultured Anaerolineales bacterium
GCCCCCGCGCTGGAGGCGATCAGCGGCGCGCCGCAGGCCATCGCCTCCACCGGCACGATGCCAAACCCCTCGTAAAGCGAGGGAAAGCTCACCAGGTCGGCCCCGGAATAGAGCGCCGGCAAATCCTCGTCGGGGGCCATCCCCGCCAGCGCCACCCGCTCGCGGTAGGGCGAGGCGGCCAGCGCCCGCTCAAAGGCGTCGTCGTCGCCAAAGGCGTAGCGTCGGCCCACCAGCACCAGCCGCCCATCGTAGCCGCGCGCGCAGAGCCGTTCAAAGGCGGCCAGCAACACGCCCAGGTTCTTGCGCATCGTGATCCAGCCGACATGCAAGATATAGGGCGACCCTGCGGCGTAGCGCGCCCGCGCACGGGTGGACTCGCTCTCGGGCTGGGGCGCGAAGCGGGGATGATAGGCCAGGTGAATGACCTCGATTTGCTCTGGCGGTAGATGGTAATAGTGCATCAGATCGTTGGCGGTGCGCTGCGAGATGGCGATCACCGCGTCGGCGCGGCGCAGAGCGCGGGGTTGGATATGTTGCCAGTAGAGCCGGTCGGCCAGGGGAAAGATGGCCGGGTCGAGCACTGGGCCGAGGTCATAGATGGTGACGACGCGCCGCCCGGGCAGCAGGCTGGCGGTGAGGTTGCGATGGTGGACGAGCTGCACGCCCTCGCGCCGCAGCGAAATGGGCCAATCGGCTTGCGCCCACAGCCGGCAGGTAAAGCGCCCCAAGCCGGGCGGCGAGAGGCGCTGCGTCACGTGGTCGCCGCAGGCGGCCAGCTCCGGCTCGAACTGATCGAGCAGCAACACATAGCGGCGGGCCGCGTCGCGGCGCAGCAGCTCGCGCAATACCGTCAGCGTGGCCGAGCGCCCCCCGCCCGGCTGCGCCGTCCCCAGGGCTTCAATCGCAATCGTCGTCAAGCATGACCTCCTGATGCGGATGGACAACCGCAATGATGCGGAGAGCGCAGAGATTTGGACAGGATTAACAAGATTTACACGATTTCAATACGGTATAAATGATACAATAGTGAGTCTTGTTAATCTTGTAAATCTTGTCCAGGACTCTGCGCCTCTGCGGTTTCACCTCGTTTGGTTATCGCCCAATTGTAATTCGGATAGAACGGCGCGGCCAGGCGCAGCAGCCAGGCGGGCAGGCGGCCCAGCCAGCGCAGACCACCCAGCTCGTCCTCGCACGCAAAACGCGCCGGCTGGCGGATCAGGTCGGGCGTCAGATCGCGGATGGCAAAACGCCGCAACAAGCGCCGCAGGCCCCACCAAGTGCGCGGGCGAATGTCGTACACGCTCCCCAATCCAACTCGACATAAATACCAATCGGCCCAGCGCTGCGGCAGCCAGCTCAGGAAGGGCAGGCCATAGTGCGGCTCGACCGGGGCCAGGCGATTGGGGCCGGTGAACAGGCACACCCCGCCCGGCGCCAACACGCGATAGATTTCCGCCGCCAGCGCCTCGGCGTCGGGCGTGTGCTCATAGACCTGCGCGCAGAGCGCCACGTGCGCCGCGCCGTCGGCGATGGGCAGATGGCTACCGTCGCCGCGCACGAGGAGGAGGTTGGGGGGAGCGCTAGCCGCTGAAGCGGCTGGCGCTTCCGTCAACCCCAGCGCCTCGGCGTCGTACTCCACGCCCACCACCCAACCCGCGCGGCTGGCCCAGCGCGCGGCGATCAACCCACCGGCGCAGCCCACGTCCACCACGCGCAGCGGACGCTGCCCCCGGCCACGCGCCCAGGCGAGGGCCCGTTCCACCAGGTGCTCCGTCTCGGGGCGGGGGATCAGCGTGCGGGCGTCCACGAGCAAGTCCACGTCGTAAAAG
>CAZYPJ010000449.1:1839-3000 GCA_964649365.1 uncultured Anaerolineales bacterium
TCAGCATGGCCCACAATTTATCGGCTTTGCGTCGCCGCGAGGCGGGGTCGCGCACGCCGTGTTCAGCGGGGTAATGCGCGGCGCTCATCGTTCACCACGCAGACACGAAGGGAGGGCAAACCACCAAGACACCAAGATATAAAGGGCTATAGCATAAACAAAGCCCACAGCGCCCGCCAGGGGCGCAACTACCGTAGCGCCGCGCCTTGTGCGCGGATGGGTGTATCGGGTATTCAATGCTTGTGTCATCAATCTTCGCCTTTGTGTCTTGGTGGTTAAGGTTTGGTCGCCAACGCCACGATGTCGTTGCAAAACATCCAGGCCAGCGGATAGACGTTGACCAGGAAGCGATTGACGGCGCGGACGGCGGCGCTGGATTCGCTGGCGAAATCTTGCAGGTTGTGCAGGCGCACCCGCGCCCGAAACCCCGCTCGTCGCAGCGAGCGCGAGAGCGCGGGCAGCGTCTGTTCGTTGACGTGGACGTGGCGCGTGTAGCGGTAGCGGTCGCGCGGGTCGGCGGGGAGGCGCCTGCCGCGCAGCCGCATCGCCAACCGGTAGAGCGGGTAGCCGTAGCGATAGTACCACAGGTTGGGCATGGTGTGGATCAGCAAGCGCCCGCCGGGGGCCAGGGCGCGAAAACATTCGGCCAGGGCGCGGTCGAGTTCGGCGGGGCGCAGGTGCTCCACGATGTCGAACGCCAAGATCAGGTCGAGCGCGCCGTCGGCGATGGGCAGGCGTTGGGCGTCGGCCTGGAGGAGGCCGACCTCACTCTGCGCACTGACCTCACCCCCCCCGCCCCCTCTCCATGTACGCATGGAGAGGGGGAGCCGTTCCCCCTCTTCATCGCATTGCGAAGTGGGCAGAGCGGCAGGGCGATACCCTTCCCCCTCTCCATATACGCATGGAGAGGGGGGTAGGGGGGTGAGGTAACCCTTCGCCAGCGCCAACCCGTCCGCCGAATAATCCAACCCCAGCGCCAGGCGCGCGCCGCGCTCGTGGGCGTAACGCACGATCTCGCCGCGCCCGCAGCCCAGGTCGGCCACGCGCAGCCCGGCCAGGTCGCCCGCCAACGCGACCACTTTTTCCAGGCGCGGCGGCAATTCGCCCGCGCCGCGCGCGAACTGGTTGAACCCGTCGCATTCGGAAAGGTAATAGTCGGTG
>CAZYPJ010000450.1:0-298 GCA_964649365.1 uncultured Anaerolineales bacterium
AGGGGCAACGGGGCCTAGTTTCAGCCTGCCGCTTGCCCATCTGGTCTGCACAACCCTCGCGCGCCTATGTCTAGCGTGTGCGAGGGCTTTTCATTTCTAGGCTGCATCCTATACAGATGACCAGGGTGTAGCCTGGCTTCTAGAATAGTTTTTATGTTATTAACCCAATTGATGGGTGTTATTCCCCCTTCAAGTGCGCTACTTCTTGGAACTGATGATCATAGTAGATCGTCCTACATATGTACCCTAAAGCTCTCCTTCGCAGCTAGCCAGAGCGCCTGGCCCGGGGGAGGCAAAC
>CAZYPJ010000450.1:308-2991 GCA_964649365.1 uncultured Anaerolineales bacterium
AGTCTCGGAGGTAGTGAACGATGTACGTAAGGAAACTGGCGACAATCTTATTCAGCGCAGCGATTCTTCTATGCGCGACAAGTTGTTGGCCTACGCCCGAAGCAACTGCCATACCGACGGTGCCTGCCATCGTCGCTCCAGCTACAGCTCTACCGTCTATACAGACGCCAGAGCAAGTAGTAAACGAATTCTATGAGTGGTATATCGGCTACGCATCCGGAGCCGAAGGCAAAAGCCCTTTGGTAGATGGCGTCTACAAAACTACAGGGAAACTAACTGATGGTTTTATCCGCCAAATCGAGGATGTTGTGGCTTCGTTTGATCGCGGCGCGACTGACCCCATCCTTTGCGCCCAAGATGTGCCTACTCGCGTGACCGTGCGCCAAGTCGCTCTAGAAGGCGAGCAGGCCAATGTGTTGGTGGAGACCAGCTTTGAGAACCACAGTCTATGGGTCGAGCTCGTGCAAGTGGACGGGCAATGGAAGATCAATGACATTCGCCCGAATCGGGCGAACCTAGAGCCTGACCAAGTTGTACAGGCATTCTATGAATGGTACTTGGGTTATGTGGGCAGAGGCGAACAGATGCGCAATCCCTTGGTAGATAAGGCATATCGTAGCAGTGTATGGCTTACCGAAGCATTTATTGCGCGGGTAGATGAGATCATCGCCGGGTTCGGTACAGGAGGCTATGACCCATTCCTGCAGGCCCAAGATATTCCATCGAGCGTTCACGTAGAAGGCGTCCATATCGAAGGCGACAAGGCGATGGTGACCGTGAGTACCAGCTTTGAGGGCCACCATCTAGAAGTAGAACTCGTTCGCCATGATAGCCACTGGCAGATCAATGACATCCGTTCAGGTGGCCCAACAAGCTCTCAACTTGGGGCAGCCAATCCACAACAGCTTCCCACAGATGAACGGGATGAGAAACACTTTGCTGACCAGATCGAGGGCTGGCAGGTTTACCACAACACCGAATACGGGTTTCGGATCAGCTATCCGAATGATTGGGTGTTTACTGAAGCTGAAAACGATCCCAACCAGTCACCCATCGGCCCTGAGTGTGTACGCCTGCAGGTCATGCTCATGCCCCGGGCTTGGGCCGATCAACTAGCGATCGGCAACAATGATCCGAACACCCCCGTTATCGCGCCTTTTTGCCTAGAGGTGAGCTTGGGAAGCATGGAAGAATACCGACAGGCATATATGGAGCCAACTCAGAGCGCGTCGCTCGATCTAAATGGTACAATGATCGTACGAGAAGAAGAGCAGATTGCAGATACATTACGTATTATCCGTTATGTAGCCGTAGACCCTTCTAATGACCAGCAACGTATCACCCTGCTCGATATGACCAGCGGGTTTCCCGACCGGCTCAAAGGGAATGAAGCTGTCATCGAGACTTTTCAGAAAATGGTGGGCACATTACAGTTCGTAAGCTAAATTGCCGCTCTAGATCCTAGGGGGTCAACCATGGCCCCCTGATCTTTTGTTCATCAGCATGTTGACGACCGCTGATGAAAGAAGTATCGTACTCGTGTAATCCATCAAGGCGCTAGGTTACTACAATCGCGACAGATTCTATATAGATCATCCATTTTGTTATATTATTGGGAGGAATTTATGGCTGTGAAGATACGAGTGGGTGTCATCGGCATGGGTATGGGGCGACATCATGCCTCACGGTACCATGAATCGGGATTGGGCGAGTTGGCGGCCATTTGCGACGCCGACTCAACGCGATTAGCTCAATTCCAAGAGTTATACCCGAAAGCGACAGCCTATACCGATTACCGCACAATGCTTGCCGATGGCAAGCTCGATGCTGTAAGCGTGGCGTTGCCCAACTTTTTGCACGCCGAGGTAGCGATCGCCGCGATGCGCGCGGGTTTGAACGTACTGTGCGAAAAACCCATGGCCATGAACGTCCAAGAGGCCGAGGCCATGCTCCAGGTCTCGCGCGAGACGGGGAAAAAACTGATGATTCATTTCAATTATCGCTTTAGTCCGCCATCGCAATTCCTCAAGCGCTATGTGGATGAAGGCCATCTAGGACACGTCTATTATGCCAAGACGCACTGGTTGCGAGCGCGTGGCATCCCTCAATTAGGCGGATGGTTCGGCATCAAAAAGATGTCGGGCGGTGGGCCAGTGATCGACTTGGGCGTACATCGGCTCGATCTGGCGATGTGGCTGATGGGCTATCCCAAAGCGGTGTCGGTGAGCGCCTCGACCTTTGACTTGTTGGGTGCAGAACTAGCGCAACGGCAAAAGGCGCAATATGACGTCGAGGATCTGGCCGTAGCATTGATTCGCTTGGAGAACGGCGCGACGTTGAACCTTGAGGTCAGTTGGGCTGGTGGAACGGACAAGCAAGAAGATATGCTTACTGCGCTCTATGGTACGGGCGGCGCCGCTATCCAGCGCAACCGCGGGGAAGGCTATGATTTTGAGGCGCTGGCGCTGCGAGATGTAGCTGGGCACCTGACCCAGGTGAGCCCGCGACTTTATCCACGCGATTGTCCTTCGGCGATAGATCATTTTCTGAGCTGCATCGCCCGTGATTGCCCTCCCGAAGCTAGCGCGGAAAACGGCGTCGAGATGATGCGCATCATTGATGCCATTTTCCGTTCGGCGGCGGAAAAGCGGGAAGTGCAACTGTAGTGAACAGTCATCGAGGC
>CAZYPJ010000451.1:0-2964 GCA_964649365.1 uncultured Anaerolineales bacterium
CCAACTCGTGGCGTTCGCCTTGTGCGCTACTCTGACGACAATCAAATAGAATGGCCTCGACCCAACCTGCCGACGATTCCAAAGAGAGGGGCTATGACGACGAATCTACCGAGCCATCCCGCCGTCGCGGCGGCTGGGGGCAAAAGAACGCTGACCCTGCGGACGATCAGAGCGGCTGGCTTTATCCTGGTTATCTTGTTGTTGGGGCTTTCCAATCCCGCAAGCGTGACCACGCAAGGGCCGCGCAGCGATGGCCCTGTGACCGGCTTTTTTCCCATCGTGCAGCGCATCGCGCCCGGCCTCAAAGAGGCGGTCAGCGTCACCCGTCTGACGTTGCCGCAGCCGTTGGCGCGGGCGACGGACAGTTGGTGCACGTGGGGCGCGTGTTCTCTGGGGCCGCGCCTGTATCATCAGCCTCTGGCCGATGGGCGCACGCTGCTGGGATGGACTGACCTTTCCGGCAATGGCCACGTGAGTGTGATTTCGGGCGCTGTGATCGAGCGCACCTACGACTATCCCGGCGAGGCGTTGCGCGGTCTCACGGCGCACGACGACGGCGCATTCGCCGTGTTGCTGTTCCGGGCGTCCGATACGAAAATGTATCTCTCCAAGCGCAACGCCGATGGCGGCGAATTATGGAGGACCGATCTCAGCAGCGCCATCGCTGCGCCCGACTTTTGGCTGGGCGACAGCCGCCTCACGTATGGCAATGGGCGCTACCTGGCCTATTACACGGTCAAGGGGACATCGGGCAACTTTACCGGCCACTATGGCGACCAACTAACCTATGTGGATGACGCCGGCGCCCGCCAGTACGATGGCTGGGATTGGGGCTGCTCGCATTCGATGGCGCAACTGGCCAGCTATCACCCTGGATTGGGGCAGTTCATCTCGAGCTGCTCCAGCGATTGCTACCCCGGCAAAGGCATCTTTCTGGGCGCGAACGGCGGCCAGCGGGTCTATGAGGCCGATGGCAACTGCGGCGGCAACGTGTCGGCGCAGTTGGGGCAGATCGCCCTAGGCGACGATTCGTGGAAGTTGGTGTTCAACGCCCTAGATCGGACATGCTGCGAAGGACACGGCGTCGCCCTGGCGACGATCAGCGCGGGCTATCAGAGCAATATGGTATGGCTTACCCACACCAACGGCGCGACCGAGCGCAACCCGGTCATCGCTCGCCTGGGCGATAGCGGCCAGGGCGAGCGCTACCTGACGGGGTGGAACACCACCAACGATGACCGCTTTTGGTTGGCGATTATAGACGGATCGGGCAACTTTGTGGTTGCGCCAGAGGAGGTGTCGTCGAAAGGGATCGGCTGGGGCGACCGCGACGACTCGTTCCGCACACGCCCTGATGGGACGGTCTCGTGGGTATGGGGCGAATCGCGCAGCGCGCAGGTGAGCCTGTATCGCTTTGACGGCTCGGCTGCGCTGCGTTGACGACAGCAATCGGCGCATGAACCAACAGCCCGATGACAAGGAGTATCAACGATGAATGCTCGCGACAAGGCCGAGGCCATCTTTCGGGGCGCAGACCCGGGTGGGGTGTTGTGGCAGCCCCGCCTGGAGTTCTGGTACGCCGTCAACAAAAAGCGCGGCACATTGCCGCCGCCGCTGCAAGACGCCGACCTGCTCGAGGTCTATGATTACTGCCATGCCTCGGTGCGCTATTTCGGCGGCGGGCTGCGCGTGCAGCGTAAAAACGTGCGCGTCGCCGACGAGTGGCTCGACGAAAAGCGCCAGCGCACCACCTGGGAGACGCCGCTGGGCTGCCTGACCGAGGTGCGCCACTATGACGAGTGGACGCTCTCCAACCACTTGACCGAGTTCAAGATCAAAAAGCCGGAGGATCTCCGCATCCTGGAATACATCCTTCAGGATGAGACCTGGTATTGGGATCAAGCAGCGTATGAGGCCGACCTGGCGCGCATCGGTGACCGCGGCGCGCCCCAGTTCTACTGGCGACGCAGCCCCATTCAGGGGTTGTTCATCGAACACGCTGGCTTGGACGCCACCATCTTTATGCTCTACGATCATCCCGATGTGGTGCAACGCTACGTCGCGGCTCAGACCGAGGCCGACCATGTGCTCTACGAGGCGCTGTGTCATTGCCCGGTGAAAATCCTCAATTTCGGCGAGAACATTGACGCGCACATGGATCCGCCCACTATCTGGCGTCAACACCTGATCCCCTACTATCGCATGAGGACGGAGCAGCTCCAGGCGGCGGGCAAGTACACGCACATTCACATTGACGGCGCGATGAAGCCGCTGTTACCCTATCTGCGCGAATGCCCGTGGGATGGCATCGAAGCGGCGACGCCGCTTCCCCAAGGCGATGTGACGCTCGAAGAGATCAAAGCGGGCCTGGGCGACATGGTGCTGCTCGACGGTATCCCGGCGCTCTATTTTCTGGCCTCTTTTCCGGTGGAGGATCTCATTGCCTGCGCCAAGCGGGCGGTAGAGCTGTTTTACCCCCGGTTGATATTGGGCATCTCGGATGAAATCCCGCCCGATGGCCAGATCGAGCGCGTGCGGCTGGTGGGCGAGTTGGTGCAAGGGCTGGTCAAAGCTTGAGCGGCGCGCCACAAGAATGACAAAAACAATAGGGCAAACGGCTATTCGCTGCTTGCCCTATTGCTTTTTGAGGTTTGCGCTATCCTTTGACCGCGCCCGCCGATAGGCCGCCCACCACATAACGTTGCGAGATGATATAGAGCACCACCACCGGCAGCATGGCGATCAGCGACCCGGCCATCATCGGGCCGACCATGTAGTAATCCGAGCGGTAAAAATTCGTGAGGCCGACGGACAACATGCGGCGTCGCTCATCCTGCGCCAAGATCAGGGCAAAGATATATTCGTTCCACACGCCGTTGAACGTAAAGCTCGCCGAGGCCACGATGCCGGGTACCGCCAGCGGAATGACGATGTGCCCCAGCGACGACAGCCGTGTGCAGCCAT
>CAZYPJ010000452.1:0-1631 GCA_964649365.1 uncultured Anaerolineales bacterium
GTAGCATAAGCCCCCGGCCCGAGGATTCTGGTGCGCCCAGCCCATAGCCTTCTTACTATTGGGGTTATCAGTAGTGAGCAACTCGTCGCTTCCTGCCCCTGGCTCGTCAATGACATATACCTCGTCGGTCATTGTCCAAGTTTGTAAGCCGCGCGTGATCGGATGGTTGGCGTTGGCAATCCGCGTCTCGACGATTTCACCTCCGGTGCATCCACGCAATCGGCGGTTCTGACAATTACAGACTGCGGACCAATTTTCGCTCTCGGGAAAGGCGAGCAGAGCGTGATGGAGCACCAGGATGCCTTGCTCTGTCTCACCCAGATGATTGATCGCTTGTCCTACTACCCACTCGGCGCGCGGGCCGCGTGTGGCGAATCGTCCCCAGTAATGCATATTATAGAACAAATGTACATCATACCTGTGCCACACTTTGCCCTCGTCGGTGGCCCAGTTCTCGAAATCCTGCAAGTAATAGTCAAAGTCTGGCATACGTTCGAATAGGTCGCGAAAACCGGGTACATCAAAAGGATGCCCCTGGAACACCCCCGCTACTTTGATCTTGTCGGTATCTTCGATTCCCTTGGTAAACATAGTTGCTCCTTATAGTCGCGGGTGGTTTAGCTCTTGAACGCAAGCCACTCGATACCTCGCCGTACGATGGTCTGAAAGCTGGGATCAACGAAGGCGCGGTTATCGTGGCCGGGCTGGAAACAAAATACGCGCGCATTTCGGTATTCGTGAACCCAACCTAACGCCTTGGTGCTTTGCGGGCTATCGGTCGTTACCAAGAGCGTGCTCTTAGAACCGGGTTCATCAATCACAAAGGTCTCATCTGTTCGCTTCCAATCGGCCAACCCGCGCGTGATTGGGTGGTTGGGGTCGGCAATGTGCGCGATGTATTCCACGCCCGGGTGAAAGCTTTTGAGCTTGCGATCGGGCACGTTGAAGAGTTTGCACCACGTCTCGTTCTCGCGCCACTCGACAAACTAGAGCAAGGCGTGATGGAGCACGAAAATGCCATGTTGCTTCTCGCCCAAGCGCTCGATGCTCTCAGCGATGTGGTCGTCCATATCGTCGCGCACTGAAAGGTTTCCTCCTCGACTATAATCGTAGCCGTGCATGTCGTAGAATAGGTGCACGTCATATTGATCCCAGACGCGCCCCGCCCATTGATCCGCCGACCAGGTATCGAGTTCCTGGATGAAATAGTCAATGCCGGGGATGCGATCGAACAAACCGCGAAAGCCGGGCACATCATACGAATGCCCGCCGACTATCACCGCGACCCTGGTTTTATCTGGTTTCTTGAATCCTCGTTCCATATGACGATGATCTCCTTGAAAGTTTATCTATTTTAGGCCGTCGGACATTAGCGATGGAATGAATATGTTTGGCGAACGGCGAATTAGTGTTTGGCTAGATGAAAGCTCACTTTTGACTTTCTTGTACGTCTCCACCCTGGTCGAATGATGACCCTTCGTTCTGGTTTACAGATAATCCGTCCAGGAAAAGCGCCCACGATAACCGAAGGCATTGTATGCTTTCTGGCAGCTGTAGAAAGCCTGACGCCCTCGGAGATATACGGCCTTTGACAAGAGATCAGGGCGGTATTTTTTCCACCAACTCTCACG
>CAZYPJ010000452.1:1641-2963 GCA_964649365.1 uncultured Anaerolineales bacterium
CGTGTACCAAGAAGGCGTCGTGCTGTGGCAGGCGGTTGCGAGCGTCGAATGCTAGGCGGTGCGCCCAAGCGACGTCGCGTGTATCTACATAATGCCACAACCAGGGACTCCACTCGGTGATCGGCTTGACCTGCTTGGTATACTTCTGGCTAAATTCGGGCGGCCAATTCCAAGCCGGCCGCATACAGATGGTCTGGATGCCGTAGGTCTTGGTGAACCACTTCATCATTAATTCGCCGGCCGCTTTGGAATAGTTGTAAGAGTTGGTTGGACATGGCGGATAGTTGTCATCTACGGGCAAATAGGGATAATCCTTGCCGTCTGACTCGATGGCCACGATGGAACTGGTTTGGACAACTGTTTTGACCTTGGCATCGGCTGCTGCCATCATCAGATAGTATAGGCCCATGATGTTTACCCGCATCGTTGCGTCAAAGGGCAATGTGGGCTGTCCATCGGGCCGAGGTCGCACTTGGCTCCCGTGCCTATCCGTAGGATAGGGGATAGCTCCCAGCGCCAGGATAACTTCCGGCTGGCACTCGGCAATAGCCGCTCGGCACTCCTCAATACAAGTTACGTCGGTCTTTTTGAACGGTACATTGGCGCGGTCCGCCGGGGGCGGCGTGATGTCGGCAAGCAGCAAGTTGTGGTCGGCAAACTCCTGGCAGATGTACTTTGCCAGATTGCCGCTTCCCCCCGTTATGAGAATGTTCATGATCCCTCCAAGCATGTTGGTAGATTCAATCCTGCCGCTCTACTATGCAGGGCGAGCGACAGAAAGATGGCGAGCGATCATCAACTCACAGAAACTCAGTCCAAGAATAGCGACCCTGATAGCCAAAGGCATTGTGCGCTTTTTCGCAGTTCACGAACGCCTCGCGTCCTTTGAGATATATGGGGATTTTGCCGAGCAAGTTGGGCTGGTACTTTTCGACCAATTCGTATGAATCCTCCAAGGCCATATGGTCGGGAGCGCTAACCAAGAAAGAGTCGTGGGGCGGCAACCGATCTAAAGCGTCGAAAGCGAGACGATGCGCCCAGGCCACGTCGCGTGTGTCGGCATAGTGCCAGAGGATTGGGCTCCACGCAGTAGTAGGCTGCACATTTCGGGCGTGCTGCTGTAATTGCTCCGGTGGGATATTCCAAGCTGGCCGCAAACAGCATGTCTGCATCTCATAAGTTCGAGTGAACCATTGACACATCATCTCGCCTGCGATCTTGGAATAGTTGTAAGAGTTCACCGGAAAGCTGGGATGCTTTTCATCTATGGGCAGATAACAGAGCGGCAGCCCAAAGGTTAGCACAGTGACAATGGAACTGGT
>CAZYPJ010000453.1:0-2951 GCA_964649365.1 uncultured Anaerolineales bacterium
CGGGCCCCCCCCCCCCGCCCCTACGCCCCCGCCATCGCCGCCCGCACCCGCTCCGGCGTAAAGGGGATGCGGCGCAGGCGCACGCCCACGGCGTCGAACACGGCGTTGGCGATGGCCGCCGGCGCCGGCCCCATCACACCCTCGCCCACGCCCAGGATGGGCAGGCCCGGGCGGTTGAGCAGCACCGTCTCGATCACCGGCGCGTCGCGCAGCCGCAGGATGGGGTAGCGGCCCCAATCCGTCGAAGTAATCGCCTCGCGGCTGAACGTCACCTCTTCGCGCAGCGTCCAACTGGCCGATTGGATAAAGCCGCCCTCGATCTGGCTGCTCATGCCGTCGGCGTTGACGAGCTGCCCCGCCTCGGCGGCAAGCGTCGCGCGCTCTAGCTTGATCCGCCCGCTGGCGCGATCCACCGTCACATCCACCACGGCGGCCACATAGACCTGCCGAATCTTGTATTGCGCGAACGCGAACCCGCGCCCATGGCCGTCGCCGCTGGGTCGGGCGCGCGGCTGCCAATTGGCCCGCTCCGCCGCCGCCGCGATCACGGCGCGGGCGCGCTCGTCGGTGAGATAGCTCAAGCGATAGGCCACCGGGTCGGCGCCGGCGGCCTGGGCCAGCTCGTCCATGAACGATTCGACGGCGAACACGCTGGCGTAGGAGCCAAGCCCGCGCTGCGCCGAGACGCGCAGCGGGCTATCGGGCAGGAAATGTTTGACGATGCGCTTGCGCGGAAAGATGTAGAGCGGGTCGGCGTTGCGGTGCATGCCCGTCTGCGCGCCCAGCAACGGGCGGGCCGGCGTGGGGGAAAAGGGCCGCTCCAAATGCCAGGCGGCGACCAACACCATCGTATCGGCGCGCGGGTTGGAGCGCAGCACGTGGGTGTAGCCGTAAACATCGTGGTTCCAATCCACCACGCGCCCCGCCGCGTCGAGGCTGGCCTGCATCCGAATGAGCGTGGCCGGGCCGTAGGGTTCCCAGGCGTTCTCGTCGGCGCGCGACCACTGCGCGAGCACCGGCCTGCCCGGCGCGGCGCGGGCCAGCAGCGCGGCGTCGAGCGCGGCGTCGTCGGAGCCGTTCTGCCCAAAGCTGCCAGGGCCTTCGGTGTGGATCAGCCGCACGGCCTCATCGGGCATGCCCAGCACGTGGGCGATGGCGGCGCGCATGGGGAACACCCCCTGCGTGTTGGTCCAGACGGTCAACTGGCCGCCCTCCAGCAGCGCCGCCGCCGCCGATGGCCCCAGCGAGGCGTGAGCGTGGTAGGGGCGGAAATACTCGGCGGAGAGCGTCTGGGCCGCGCCCGCCGGGGGCGCGACCGGCGGGATGGGAACCGCCGTGGGGACGCCATCCACCAGCAGGTACGACTGGCGCGGCTGATGGAGCATGTGGTCGGATAGGGTCGCTTGCTCGGGCAGATGGGTATCGTCGCGCCAGACGGCGGCCCCGGCCAGCGCCCGCGCGGCGGCGACGGCCTGCTCCTCGCGCTCGGCGATGACGCCCAGGAAGCTGCCATCGCGGACGACGGCGACCACGCCGGGCATCTGTCGCGCCGCCGCTTCATCCACCTCAACGAGCCGCGCGCCATAGGCCGGCGGCCGCACGATCCGCCCATAGACCATGCCCGGCAAGGTCATATCTTGGACGAAAACGGGCTGGCCGGTGACTTTGGCCAGCGCATCTATCCGATCCTGATCCTGGCCCACCAGAGCGTAATCCGCCGCGCGCTTGGGCAGCGCCAGCCCCGAGATCGCGCCGCCGAACGGCCGCCCGCCGTGCAAGCGCCAATAGGTCGTCGAGCGGCCCGTGGCGGGGTCGAGGATCGTCCCATCGGCCACCACCAGGCGCTCGGCGGGCGCGTCCAGCTCCTCGGCGGCCTCGGCCAGCAATTGGTAGCGCGCCTCGGCGCAGGCGTAGCGGATGGCGTTGCCCGAGGTCTCCAGCGACATGCTGCTGCCGGTGTAGCCCTCGTCGGGCGTGCGGGCGGTGTCGCCCATCACCACGCGGACGCGCCCCAGCCGCACGTCCAGCTCTTCGGCGGCGAGCATGGCCACCGAGGTGCGCAAATCTTGCCCCAGCTCCACCTTGCCGCTGAACACCGTCACCGTCTCGTCGGGGTTGAGGCAGAGCCAATCGTCCACGCCGGGCGCTTGGGCCAGCGGCGAGGGCAGGCCGGGCGGCTCGGCGGCGCACGGCTCGTAGGCGCGCACGTCGCGGGCGGGCGGGAGCGGATCTCCGGCGGCGCGATGGATGGCCCGGCGGACGCGGTCATAGACGCCGCAGCGGCACAAGTGGGCCGCCAGCGCCGCGCCGATCTCGTCATCGGTGGGGTGGGGGGCGCGGTTGAGCAGCGCCCGCGCCGCCACGATCATCCCCGGCGTGCAATAGCCGCACTGCACCGCGCCCTCATCAATGAACGCCTGCTGCACCGGGTCGAGCGCGCCGTCGGCGCCCGCCAGCCCTTCCAGCGTGACGATCTCGCGGCCCTGCGCCTCGCCCACGGGCAGCTTGCACGAGGGGCGCGGCTGGCCGTCAATGAGCACGACGCAGGCGCCGCACTGCCCCTCGCCGCAGCCGAACTTGGCCGCCTTGAGGCCGAGGTCGTTGCGCAGGACATAGAGCAGCGGCGTGGCGGGGTCGAGGGACAGGGTGTGGGGGCGGCCGTTGACGCGCAGAACGATGTCTTGGAGCATAAGGGTTCCTTTCGGGAAAATGACGAATTAGGAATTACGAATTACGAATGACTGCGCCACGAGCGAACATTCGTCATTCGTAATTCCTAATTCGTAATTGATTCCGTTCTCTCTCATTCTTGATTCCTTTTCCCTTTCAACGTCACCTGGATGGAGCCGATGATTCGCAGCAATTCGTCCACGTCGCGCAGCAACGACTCGGCTTCGGCCTCGGAAAGATACTCCGTTTCGCGCAACAGCCGCACCCAGTACGAGGTCTCT
>CAZYPJ010000454.1:0-2942 GCA_964649365.1 uncultured Anaerolineales bacterium
GCGTGGTTTGGCGCAAGCGAGGTTGATGCCCGGTGACGACGACATGGCAAGCCAGGCTCCGGCGCGCGTTCGCCCTGCGCGACGAGGAATCGTCCGAGGGGTTGGGCCTGTTCCCGGCGCTGTGCCTGGTTTCGGCGCTGGGGCTGGCGGCGGTGGTCGCCGCCTACAATTGCTCGCGCTTTAGCGGGCCGTATTGCGGGCCGCTGCGCTGGGCCGGCCTCTTGCTGACCTTTTGCCCATTGGCGTTGCGGCTGCTTTCGCCAGCGGCGGCGCGCCGCGAGCGCCTGGGCCTGGCGCTCGCGCTGGGCGTCATGCTCTATCTAACGCGCGTGCTCTACAGCCCGCTCGAGTTCCAATTCAGCGACGAGCTGCAACACCTGCGCACCGCGCGCGACATCGTCGCGACCGGGCGGCTCTTTAACTATAACCATATCCTACCCATCAGCCCGCTCTACCCGGGGCTGGAATGCATCGCCGTCGCCATCAGCCAGGTGTGCGGGCTGTCGCTCTATGCCAGCGGCGTCCTCGTCATCGGCGCGGCGCGGATCGTCTTTGTGTTGGCGCTGTTCGTGCTCTACGAGCGGGCCAGCGGGTCCGATTACGTCGCTGGCTTGGCCTCGATGCTCTACATGTGCAACCCCCATTATCTCTCCTTCGCCTCGATGTTTATCTATCAATCGTTGGCGCTGCCGCTTTCGGCGCTGACGATGCTGGCGATGGTGCAGGCGGGCGAACGGGGCGACGCGCCGCGCGCCTTGCCGCGCCTTACTTTTATGCTGGGGCTGCTGGCGGTGGCCACCACCCACCATCTCACCAGCCATGTGCTGCTGATGTTGCTGGCGCTGTGGGCGCTGCTGGCGTTGGCTCAGCCCTGGCTCGCCCGGCTGACGCGGATATGGCGCCACCCTACGGCGTGGGCGCTGGGGCTGCCGCTGATCCGCCGCGCCGCCCGCTGGGTGCGCGCGCGCCTGCCCGAGCAGCCGCCGCTCTACCGCCGCGACGCCCGCATGACCTGGATTACCTGCCTGGGGCTGACCTTGGTGCTGGCCTGGATCGTGCAGATGGCCCCGGCCACCATCAGCTACCTGGGCAAGCCCATTGTGGAGGTGGGCGCCGAGATGGTGCGCAAGATCACCGCCGAGGCCGCCGTAGGCGAATCGTACTCGGGGTCGGGCGGGCCGCGCTACGAGACGCTCATTACGATGGCCTCGGTGGGGGTCATCAGCCTGGCGCTGCTGCCCGGCATTTGGTGGATTTGGCGCGCCCGCCGCGACGATTCCCTGGCCATGACGCTGGCGGTCGGCTCGCTGGGCTATTACGGCTCGCTGGTGTTGCGGCTGGCCGGCGGCGCAAGCGAATTGGCCGGGCGCACCTGGCCGTTCATCTTTGTGGCTGTGGCGTTCACCCTGGCCCAGGCCGTCGTGGCGCTGGAACGAATGTCGCCCATCCGCCTGCGTTGGGCGCTGCGCGCGGCGGAGGCGGGCGCCATTCTGCTGATCTTTCTCGCCGCCAACACCGGCGGCTGGCCGCCCTATTGGGGGCGCCTGCCCGGGCCGTACCTGGTGGCGGCCTCGGAGCGCTCCATCGAGCCGGAGGGGGTGATGGCCGCCGAGTGGGCCGGCGAGGCCCTGCCCCCCGCCAGCCGCATGACCACCGACTTTTCCAACTACTGGTTGATGGGCGCCTATGGCGGGCACGACCCGGTGTTCGGCGTGGCGAGCATCTTTTACCGCGACAAGCTGGGCGAGGAGGATCGCAAGCTGATCTCGTATATGGCGGTGCGCTACGCTGTGGTAGATACCCGCCTGAGCGAGGCGCTGCCGACGCGCGGCAGCTATTACGGCGGCTATGAGGGCGAACTCGGCGACCCCGACAAGCCGATGTCGCTCCAAGCCCTGACCAAATTCGACGACGAACCCGGCGTGCAACGCATTTTCGACAGCGGCCACATTATCGTGTACGATCTAGCCCGATGGTAATGGCAAGGCTCCGACGTTCGCTCGACCTGATCGTGGTGCTGGCTGCGACCTGGCTCGCGGCCGGTTGGACGCTGGCCGACGGCGGGCCGGGCTGGGCGCGGATCGTGTTGGGGCTGCCGCTGGCGCTGGTGTGGCCTGGCTATGCGCTCACCATGCTGGTCTGTCCGCGCCGCGCCCACGGCGTGGCGCAGACGGCGGCCTATTGGGTGGGCTTGAGCCTGATGCTATCGGCGCTGGGCGGCATGGCGCTCCACTTTACACCCGAGGGGCTGACGGCTCGCTCCTGGGCGCTGTACCTGGGCGGCGCGACCACCCTCTGCTGCCTGGGCGCGGGTTGGCGGCGGCGCGAGGGCGAGATCCACCTGCCCACCGTGCGGCAGGCGTTGGCGGCGGGGGGCTGGCTGGTGATGGCGGGCGGCGTCGTGGTGGGGGCGATTCTCTGGGCGCGCTGGGGCGCGCTGCACATGCCGCAGCCGGGGTTTACCCAGTTTTGGATCTTGCCCGTGGAGGACGCGCCCGAACCAACCTGGCGGTTGGGCTGGCGCAACGTCGAACATGATACGCAGCCCTACCGGCTGGTGGTGACATTGGAGGGCCGCGAGGTGCTCGATGAGACGGTGCGCGGCCTGGAGCCGGGCATGACCTCCGAGACGACCCTGACGCTGCCGGAGGATGCGACGCCCGAGGCGGGGGATCGGATCGTCGCCCTGCTCTACCGGGGCGACGACCAGGAGACGCCGTATCGTAAATTGATCTGGTGGCTGGAATAGACGATGCGCCCAACCAGGGGGCGCGAGCTTAAGGAAATACTGCGGTACGCCTAGAGCGCCAGCCGCTCAAACGTTTGGTGTGAAATGGCGCTCGGAGATGAAAGGAAGGTGGGCGTCGCGCGGGGTAAGCCTCTGCGAGCCAGTAGGCGCGGTTTCTAACCGCGTTTTCATGGCGCGATCTAGGCCAACGCGG
>CAZYPJ010000455.1:0-2932 GCA_964649365.1 uncultured Anaerolineales bacterium
CTAGCAAGTTAACGTATATGGAGATCATGGGCTGGCCATCAGCTTGCCGCGATCAGCAACGCCTTCCGCGAGCTGACCCTGACCCCCGACCCCTGTCCCCTAGTATCGCGCAAATTCGCCCACGGCAAGCTGGAACACCGTGGCGCGATGGGGCGGGTGGCCCTTGGCGGTCTGTTCGGGGGAGATCTCGGGGCCGGCGTGGCGGTTGATGATTTCGAGCGCCTGCTCCAACTCGGCCTCGTCCACGCCGATGAGCAGCGTGGCGTTGCCCCGGCGCCAAAAGCCGCCGGTAGAGCTGACCCTGGTAACGCGGAGGTTTTGCTCGTTGAGCGCGGCAGTCACCGCGCCGGCGTAATCGTCGCGCACGATGGCGATCAAGAGTTTCATGAGGAACCTCCTATTATATTGGGAGCGATCAGCCGTCAGCCGTGGCGTTCAGCCGTCACGCTCAAGGGTAACAAGTGGTAGTTGCGGTTTCTCACCCGCGCCCATCATGGGCGCGGCCAACGTCTCGCCGTGATCCAATCGGTCGGCCAACACGCGCAGGGCCAACGCCTGGGCGCGCGCGCGCGCTTCAGCTTCGGTCGCGCCGTAAACCAGCGCGCCCGGCAACTCCAACACCTCGGCGATCCAGCGACCGTCCGTTTCGCGTTCGATCTCGATGGTTAGCTGCATGATTCCTCGCCATCGCGCCTCTTGTGGGCGCGCTGGGCGGCCACAAGGGCCGCCGCTACAGAGAGACCGCCGCCCGCAGCCGCTGCTCGCCCGACAGAATCTCGATGCTCGGCTCGGCGTTGGGCGCGGGGGCGGGGCCATCCCACCGCAGGGCGATGCGCGCGCTCTTGCCGGGCTTGATATCCACCGACTCGCGGGCCAGCGTCAACTGCGGGTCGCACGAGCGCAGCTCGACGCGGGCCGGGGCCAGGCCGCGGTTGAACAGCGTCAGCCGCCCCTGGGCGGGCGCGGCCGGCTCGGGGCGCGCCAGGCGCGTGACCTCGGCCTCGAGCCAGGGGGCGTGGCGCGCCAGCAGTCCCACCTCGCTCACGGCGTCGCCCCCGTTGGAGGCGACGAAAATCTGGCCGGTGTAGTGGCCCGGCTCGCGGCCCAATTGCTCGGGGTCCACGCTCACGCGCACCTCCACGCTCTGGCCGGTGGGGCATTCGAACGAGACGCGATCCAGCGCCAACCAGGTCTGCGCGGCGCGCAGCGTGCCAAACAATCTCCCCAGCCCGCGATTGAACAGCCGGAACCCGCCCCCCGCCGGGCCGCGATTGACCGACTCGCCCAGGTCGAGCCAGGAGGTGTCGGCGGCCAATTCGGGCGCGGCCACGCCCACCCGCAGCGGCAACTTGGCGCGGCCCCCGTCGGAATTGACGATCAGCGACCCCTCGGCGCTGGTCGCCTCGGCCTCCAGCGCCAGGCCGTAGGCCGTCAACGTCACCGTTTGCTGCTGGCCGGCGGCGCACACGCCGCTGGCGGGCGCGGCCTCCACCCACAGCGCGTCGGTCTGGATGTTCCAGGCCAGCCGCCCCGTGCCGTCGTTGGCGATGACCAGCTCGCGCCGCTCCGGCTGGGCGCGATCCACATAGCCGAAATCCACCTCGCCCGGCTCGACGCGCAGCGCGGGCTTGAGCGCCGTCAGCGCGGCGGGCAGTTCGATCACCGTCGCCCCCGAGACCACCCGCAGCGCGGCGGCCAGGGCGATCTCGCAGCCCTGCGGGAACGAGGCCGTCTCGGCGGTGACGAGCGCGAACAGCTCCTGCTTGGGGTCCACCCGCATCTCGAGCGGCTCAACGCGCAGCCACTCGGCCAGCGGTTGCAGCGAGACCGTGAGCGGGGCCGAGCCGTCGTTGCGGATGGGCAACTGGATCGAGCGGTTATCGCCCAGCGGCATGACGCCGAAATCGAGCCGCTCCAGCCCCAGCGCCAATTTCGGCGCACGGACGACCAGCCTGAGCGAGAGGGTGCGCACGCCGCCGTTGGTCTGCACGCGCAGCGCCTGGGGGATTTCCAGCGCGCCATCGGTGAGGCCCATCGTATCGGCGGTGAGCGTGAGCTGCGCCATCTCGCCCGGCGCGCAGGTGAACTCGCGCGGTTGCACTTGCAGCCAGGGAACCAGGCCGCGCGCCCCGCCGGATAGGGGCGCATCGCCGGTGTTGCCCACCAGCAAGAGCCGCTCCACCAGGTCGCCAGCGGCGGCGGAGCCGAAATCCATGTGCGTCGCGCCCACATCCAGCGCGGGCGAGGTGCGCCACGCCTTGGCGGCCACCCGCACCTGGCCGCCGTCCGAATCCACCAAGAGGGCCGCGTCGGCGCTCTGCGGGCCGCGCGGCAGCCGCTCGTGGGCGATCTGCACGTTCACCTGGGTCGAACGCCCGCCGGGGAGCTTGAAATCGCCCCGCGCCACGCGCAGCCAGGGGGCGCGCGCCGTGACGACGCCCGTCAGCGGTTGCCGCCCGATGTTGGCGATGGTGAGCGGCAGCGACCGCTCGGCGTCGCTATCGAAACTGCCGAAATCGAGCAGCGCCTGCTCCACCTTGATCGCCGGGCCGGAGATGATCTCGGCCTGGGCGCTGACCCACGTGCGCCCGGCGTTGGTCTCGACGGAGAGCGCCTGCGGCTCGACGGTGCGGCCCGAGGGGATCAGCGCGCCCCGCACCGAAAGCAACACTTGCGCCTGCTTGCCCGCCGGGACGGTGAACGTCTTGTGGGGCGCGGCGATCCACCCCACATGGCTGACCACCTGCCCCACCAAGTCGGCGTCGCCGCTGTTGCGCACGGTCAGCGTCACCCGCTTCACCTCCACCGAGGAGGCGTCGGAAAGGTCCAACTCGCGGGGATAGACCGACATCTTGGGCGCGCCCATCGGAGCGCCGCCTTCCAGGCGGCCCGCTACGCCGCCCACCCCCGGAGCGCCGCCTTCCAGGCGGCC
>CAZYPJ010000456.1:0-848 GCA_964649365.1 uncultured Anaerolineales bacterium
TGGCTCAAAACTAAAGATCATGGGCAGCAAACCGCCAGGCTTGCCGTTTTCGTCATAGTGGGTGCCCATGAATTGAATGGCGCGCTCCCGTCCCATCGAAGCCAGGATCATTCCCAACGGCATACTCCGCACACCAGTTGTGATATCGCCGACGATATTGCCCGAAGATATCCCCAGCTTGTCGGCCTCAGAGAAGATTCTCCGTACAAGATCGTAGATTTTGGTACACATCAGCGTCTCATCTTCAAGCGAGACCGCATAAGAAGGCCCGTAGTGGAACTCGCAGGTCATGCCCCTTTGTTTTTTTAGGTATTGGGCCAGAAATTCGGCATAGGGCAGCGACCCGGGCACGTCTCTGCCATCGGGGCCGGGCTTACCTATGGTAGAGATCAGCCAACAATGACGCAAGCGGGCAGCGTGGGTAGAAATCGCCTCAATAGTTGGCCACAAGTTCGAGCGTTCAACACATAGCCGGTCAAAGTCCAGATTTGCGACGGCCTCACGCTTCTCGTCAGAAGTGAGGCCGCGTGCTGAGGTACCATCTTGGGGAGAATAGAGGGGCACGAAACCGACAAAGCCACTGCGGGCAAGATCTATAGCTTCCTCCTTCAGCCGGATAGTATTCGTCTTGATGAAGCGCATGACGATATCTGATGGTTTGCGCAGCCGCATCGCCAGAGCAAGGATCGCCACTAGGGCTGTGAACGCCAAGAGCCACGGCACCCATTTGAGACCGTGCTCGTATATGTAGTCGGCAAAGAGCGAGCTAAGGATATTATTGAACAGAAAGCCCCCTAGTGCAAAGACGATACCGTACATCCCAAAAATGCGCCGCAACTGTCGGAATA
>CAZYPJ010000456.1:858-2931 GCA_964649365.1 uncultured Anaerolineales bacterium
GCAGGGTGATAAGCTCGGCCTCTTCAAAGCGCGGCGGGGTGGCGCCGGCGATGGGGCGCAGGCGCACGATGGCAGGGAAATAGCCCATGCGCCCGTGCAGATGCGCCAAGAGCGTAGCGGCGGCGAAATTGTACGACGGCGGCGCAACCACGATGGGCAGCGTCTGCCATTCGGCGGCGCTCAGGCCGGCGCGGTCGGCCAGCTCGGCGGCTTGCTCGGCAAAGGGGCGAGCGTGGTCGAATTGCGCCATGATCTCGATGCGCCGCTCGACGGTTTGCCCGGCCAGCGCCTCGAGTTGGGCGAGTTGCTCGGGGTTGAGGGGGTGGGAAAAGTTGAGGAGGATCATGGATGCGCAATCTCCTTTCCGAGCGCCTGGCACACCTCGGATTGCAGCTTCAGGGTGTCTTCTGGCGAAAGCTGGCCAGTGGCGTGGTAGGAAGGCAATTCGATGAGCGTGATGCGCTGCGCCTGGGCCAACTCACGTAGGTTGCTCTTGTTATCCCATAGCTGGTCTATCACGAGCATACGTTGAGTATAGGTGCCCAGGAAATCGGGGCTGCCGGCCATATTGATCTGCACCAAGCCATCTTTGCTCAATGCCTTGCCGCCCGTCTTGGCCTCGATGACGCCAACTTGGTTCCCGCAACGCACAACCACATCCACTTCGAGCGCGCCCTTCAGGCACACATCAAGTAGCAGTTCATCTACTACGTGGCTCAACGCGTCGCCGATGGCTTGCTCAAACGGCTCTTTGACCACGCCTCGCAAATGATAGTCGTCTATGTATAGTCGCAGATAACCGTCAATAGTGATTAGGGTAGGCATCTCGCGCCGGGCGGTTAGCTGCGCTTGACCCTTGTGAAAGACAAAGTGGTGGGCAAGCGACTTGCGTCCTTCGCTCTGAAAATAGAAAAATGGCGCGTTGAGTTCCTGCGCCACCTGGTAGGCCGCCAACGCCATGGCTTTAGTGCCGCCGGTGAGGTTGAACAGCAGATCGCTGGCTTGCCATTCCTTTTGCGCGCCCAGTCCGTGCAACGCTTGAGCAACCCCCTGAATGTCATAGGGGGCCACAAGCAACGGCTCCCACGCGCAATGGGCCGATGGGGCGCGCCTGATGCGTTCGGCCTCGCCCTTGGTTCGGTCGGTGTAGACCAATACAGCCGTCTCTGGCTTTTGGTCGAGGATAGGCAACAAGTTGGGGATCGTCTGCTCGCCGATCAGCGAGATGATAATCATGGAGCATCTCCTTTGGCAGGCTCGTACCCATCTAGCCGGATCTTGACCCAGCCGAGCGGCGCATGGGGCTGCCCAGCATCGTTGAGCGCCAGCGCGCGACTGATGGGGAAGGCGGCGTCGGACTGGCAACGGCCCCTGGTCATGCGAAAACGATCCAGGACGTTCTCAAAGGCGACTTTGTCGGTGGCCAATAATTCGCTTCCCAGCGTCTTGGATTCCCACCCTGCGCCCCAGCCGATCTGCGCGAAGAATTCGTTTTCGGCCAGAGCGCCGAGTTGGGCAGCCAGGCCCTCGTAGAACTTGGCTAATACCGGCAAGCGGCCAGCGAAAAAACGCTGCTCGCGCGCGATGCGCTGATTCGCGCGGGCGCAGCCCCATTCGGCCAGGCGCGTGAACCAATCGCGGGGCGATGGCCACCCAAGTTTTCGCGCGATGTCGGCGTGCAGAAAGTATTCGTCCAATCGGATGCGCGACGAAAAAGCGACCCTCATGGGCGCGGCTTCGACATCCACCGGCGCGCCGGGCGCTCCCGGCGTGCGCGCGGAATAGACGCGCACCTGCTGCAAGCGTAGCATGGGCGGTTCGAGCGGGGCGCTATCTTCGACGTGCAGGGCGCGCAGCCAATCATGGTTAGGGTCGCGCCCGAAAAAATCACGCTCCAGGTCTTGCGCCGCCCACGACCGACTGAAACGCAGCGCGTCGAGATCGGGCTTCTTGTGCCTATCGGTATAGCTGGCCCAGAAGAGGATCGAGCGCAAGGCCCCCTTCAGCGTGGAGCCGGGAAGATAGGGGCGGTCGTAGGCGTTCTTGATTTGCTCTTGGACGCCAGCCCCTTTA
>CAZYPJ010000457.1:0-2918 GCA_964649365.1 uncultured Anaerolineales bacterium
TTGCCGCCGAATTTCTTACCGAGCACCTTACCATCGGCCACCAAACGATAGGTGACGAGCAATCCTTCATCTTGCACCAATTCGAGCGCCTTGACGTTCACTTCGTCAGCCACAATTTCGACCAGAGCGTCAGATAGCTTGTTGCGCGCGCCCTCTACATAGGCCAGCACTTTGGCCAACGGCTGGCGCACCTTGATATTTACGCTGCCGCGCGCCCCCAACCGCAATCTGGCGATCTGTCGCGCCAAAGCCATCTGGTCGAGCAGATTTTGGTCTATGACGGCCTCGTCGGCCACTGGCCACTGGCAATGATGGACGCTCTCATAGGCGTCCGGCTGCACAGCGTACACTAGGTTCTGATACATCGCTTCGGTCACGAACGGCGTGAATGGCGCCAGCAATTTGATGAGGCGCACCAGTACATAATAAAGCGTGACATAAGCCGTGTGCTTGTCGGCGTCGTGTTCGCTCTTCCAGAAGCGGCGGCGGCTGCGGCGCACGTACCAATTGGTCAGATCATCGAGTAAGACCTCAATGGTCATCGTGGCGGTATAGGCGTCGCTATCCTGTAGCGCTTCGGTGCAACGCGCTGCCACTTGGTTGATGCGAGCGATGATCCAACGATCCAGCGGGTTATCGCTCTGGGGCGTAGGCCCTTCAGGCATTCCGGGCGCGAATCCCTCTCGGCGCGGCTCCCAACCGTCCAAATTCGCATAGGTGACAAAAAAGTTGTACACGTTCCACAATGGGATCAGAAATTGCCGCCGCACTTCATCGGCGCGACTATAGCCAAACAGCAAGTTGTTTTCGGGCTTGCTGGCGCAATAGAGCCAGCGCATAACATCTACGCCCATCTTGTCGGCAGCCTCGTTAAACTCGATCATGTTGCCCCAGCTTTTGTGCATGGGACGACCGTCTTCGGCAAAGACTGTAGCATAGCCAAAGTTCTCTAGGAATGGTGGGGAGTTCTCGATAACCGTCGCCATAGCCAGCAGGCTATAGAACCAGTTGCGGAACTGGCCCGGGAACGACTCACTGATCCAGTGCGCCGGATACCACTGCCGCCAATAGTCCGGGTCCTGGCGATAGCGCAGCGTCGAGAAGCTGACGATACCGGCATCCAGCCATGGATTGCCTACGTCGGGGATGCGGCTCATCTTGTTTCCGCATTTGGGGCAGGCGATCTTGATGGCGTCAATATAGGGGCGGTGTGGCGTATGGCCCTCAAAAGCTTCCCAACCCTCGACGGCGCGCGCTTTGAGTTCTACGTCGTCGCCGATAACCTCATAGTGCCCACAATAATCGCATGTCCAAAAGGGCAGCGCCAGGCCCCAATAGCGTTTCTTGCTGATCATCCAATCATGCATGTTGCGCAGCCAATCTAGCTCGCGCTCCAAGCCGAACGATGGGATCCAGCGGATTTTTTTGGTCACTTCCATCATGTCATAGCGCAACTGATCCATGCTGATGAACCACTCGTCCACCAAGCGGAACACCAGCGGTTCTTTGCAGCGCCAGCAGGTGGGATAGCGGTGAGTGTAATCCTCGATGTGATAGAGAACCCCTTTTTGTTTCAGATCCTCAAAGATCAGCGGCGCGACCTCAGCGACGTGCTTGCCTGTGAGCCAACCGAACTTGTCCACGAAGAAGCCTTCATCGGTGAGCGGCGCCACCAGCGGTAAGTGATATTGCTTGCCCAGTTGAAAGTCCTCGGCGCCGCAGCCTGGGGCGATGTGGACGATACCCGTGCCTTCTTCCTCGCCCACCGCGTCCCACAGGATAACGCGATGCGCCTCGGCGGCGCTGAGCTTGACATCGCGCACGATCTCTTCCAGATCGGTGTGGCCGCCCGGCTCGCGCTCGGCTTCCAACTCGTCGTAAGGACCGTTATAGGTCCAACCCTCTAGCTCGACGCCTTTCATCTCGGCCAATACTTCGTATTTGCCACGCAGCATGTGCAACGTGCCCTTGGACAGATAGAGCACGTGGTCGCCGTTCTTGACCTTGACGTAGGTAAGGTTCGCCCCCACCGCAGCGGCAACATTCGAGGTCAATGTCCAAGGGGTGGTGGTCCATACCAATAACGATTCGTTTTCGCGCCCCCGAAGCGGAAAGCGCAACGTAACCGAGGGGTGTGTCAATTCAGCATAGCCATCAGTAACGATCTCATGCTGGCTGATACCAGTGGAGCAGCGATAGCACCACGGCATCACATCCACGCCGCGATAGAGCCAGCCCTTCTCCCAACACTTTTTGAGAAAGGTCCAGATCATATAATTGTTCTCGTTCGAGAACGTGAAGTAACTGCCGCCCATGGGAGGCAAACCAAGTTGCCCGACGATTTGTTCGACGGTATCAGTTACTGACCCCTCTGTCCCTTGCACCGTGATGATCTGAGATGGATTCTCAAGCAGCTTTTGCCCTAACCAACGTAACTGGTCGGGATCGTTCCAATCCATCCAGTAGCCCAAGCGCACGGATTGTTCTGTTTGCACGGCGGCATAACGCAACACGCGTTCTTTACACTTTTGTACGAATTTAGCTAGGCCGTAATCTTCAATATCTTTTTTGGTTTTGAACCCAAGCTCTTTTTCGACTTCGACTTCGACCCATAACCCCTGGCAATCGAAACCGTTCTGATAGCGGGTTTTGCGGCCGCGCATCGTCCAGAAGCGGTGATAAAGATCTTTGTAGGCGCGCCCCCAGCCATGATGCACGCCCATCGGATTATTAGCCGTGATTGGCCCGTCAATGAACGACCAATGGGGGTCGTTTTTATGAATATCGCGCAGCTTCTGAAACGAGCGCTTCTCTTTCCACAAAGTCAGCATCTCGCGGTCTTGGGCCACAAAATCAACGTTAGAGGGCACTTCTCGGAACGGGATTTGGCGTTCCTCCTGCGATAAAAACAAAACTCT
>CAZYPJ010000458.1:0-2915 GCA_964649365.1 uncultured Anaerolineales bacterium
TAAGGGGCCTGGCCATCCACTGTATGACGCCCAAACACGTTCCATTGCACATCATTCATGCCGTCGCCTCGCCAATCAACCGCGCGGCCAAAGACGTACACCATGGAGGGATTGCACTCGGGGTCCGTCGCAGCATCGAACTTGAAGAGGACAGGGCCGAACTCGCCAGGGATCTGGTCGCCGGTCACGACAAAGCTGATCTCGGGCGCGGCAGCCTCGGTCTGCGCATCGTTGACCCACACTGAATTGAACGCATAGGCGTCATCTACGCCCGTAACCTTGATGGTGTAGGTTCCCGGCCCGAGGTTCTTGTAGAACGAAAACGCCCCGGCGACGTTTTCTACCACTTGCGACGCCAACAGAGTATCGCCAGAATAAAGTTCGACCGTGCAGCCGACCATGCCGCCCTCGAAATCTTGCGAATAGATCAGTCGCACGTCGCCCCAAAATCGTACCAAGCCATAAGAGGCGGCGGAGGCGCTCAACGGCGCAACCAGCATCGTCAACATCATCGCGACCACGAACACCCGAGCGAGCAAGCGTTTCTTCATTGTTTTTTCCCTCGTCTATACGATGTAGATTGAAGCGATTACGAATTATAATTTCTTTAAGGTCAATATATTCTATAGAACCTCCTTTCCATCTATTATTTATGTCATCACGGCGATTCGATTAATTCCTAGCCATAGTATAACCGCAAGTTGCGATTCTGAGCGTAAAGAAAGCGTTTGATTTTTCGTCAAGGCAGTGTTAAGCCATTCACACATAGCAACGCCCCCAGTCGCGCTCGCGACTGGGGGCGTATAAAATGGATGCTATAGGCAAACGCGCAGAAAGCCAAGATTTATAGGCAGAAATCGGCCCATGCGACTGGCTGCGCTACGGGCATAACGCCAGCGGCGCGCAGCAAGTCTTGTGAAGCGTGGTAGAGACCTTGAATCACGTGATAGGTCGCCTTCCAGCGGCTCCCCTTAAAATCGGCGACGCCTGGCTCGCCGCGCAACGAGCCGTCGGCGTTCAGTGTGGCGTACCATTCCCCATACGTGTTGTCGAGCTGGTGGGCCTCGATGAATGCGACGTGCTTTTCCAGCAGATCGAGATAGGGTTCTTCGCGCGTCTGCCGATAGAGAAAAGCGAGCGCACCCAATAGCTCGGCCTGGTTCCACCAGGTCTTTACGTCGCTCGTCACCTCGCCGGTGGGCATGGCATAATCGTATAGGCCGCCGTGTTCATGGTCGAACCCATAACGGATGGCCCAATCCACCAGGCTCTTGCCCAGACGAATATGGCGCTCGTTGCCCGTGTAGGCCGCCAGCTTGCTAATGAACCAACCCGCCTCCGTCACGTGGCCCAGGTTGACAGCGCCCTTGGTAAAACTCGTTTCCTCAGTCCAATCCATGTGGAACATCTCGTGAGTGCAGCCATGCTCGGCGTCGTAACAGCCGTCCACCCCGATACGCCCCAAAATCGTATCGGCCATGAGGTTCAGTCGCTCCAGATAGCGCCCATCGCCGGTGGCGCGATAGAGCGCCGAGATGCCTTCCATGGTGTGCATGTGCGTATCCACCCGTTTGATGCCCTCGACGAGTTTCCAATCGGCGGTGAAGCGATTGGGCAGGCCGCCTTTAGCCTTGTCCCAGCACTTGTCCATAATCAGGTCTTGGGTGGCAATGGCGTCTTGCAGCGCATCCTTGTCGCCCGATAGCCGGGCGTATTCGGCCAACCCATACGACACGAACGCTGTGCCATAGGGCTGCTTGGAAGGATCGAGCACTTCAGAGCCGTCACGGTTGACAGCATAGTACCAGCCGCCGTGCTGCTGGTCGCGAAAGGCTCGTCGGAAAAAGGCGGCCCCCTGCGCTGCATAGTCGAGAAACTGCCGTTCGCCAAACCATTGGTAAGCCAAGCACATGCCATAGACATTACGCATCTGCACCACGATCCACTTTTCACCCTGGCCATAGCGGCTGCCATCGCGAGACAAATCCGTCCAGTAGCCGCCATGTTCGTGGTCGATCCCCTGCCTAAGCCAGAACGCCATGACCTTGTCGCGGCCCTGTTGCTTGAGCCGCTCTGCAAGTGCGACGAGTTTGCTGTCCATCAGATCCTCCTGTGTACATGCGAACCGCAGCGATGTAACCGAATTGCATATTGCGCCCCTTTGTGGGCGCAAATACGGCAAGCTGAGGTCTGAGCGCGCTTGCTTTTCGCGCGCCAGAGTGCATACTTTCGACAACAGGAACAGTGATCACGATGATAAGTGCAGCGACGCGCTATGTCAAGCAAGCTGATGAATCACAGGGGGATGCACAGTGAAAATCGAAGCCGTGGATTTCTACTATCTCTCTATGCCCGAGATCCTCGACATCGGCGATGGCAGCCAGGACGCCACGCTGGTGCGGGTGCAAGCGGGCGGCTATGTGGGCTGGGGCGAGTGCGAGGCCGCGCCGCTGCCCACCATCGCGGGACTGGTGTGCCCCAAATCACACTCGGCATGCAAGCCAGTGATGGATTCGGTGCTCGGGCAAACGTTGGACGAGCTGGCCGACATCGGTCGCATTCACACGTTGGTCAAAGAGAATAGCCTCGATCTGTTGCAGACCGATCACGTCCTTTCGGGGATTGACGTGGCGCTGTGGGATTTGATGGGCAAGAAGCTAAGCGAGCCAGTCTATCGGCTATTGGGTTATGAGCGCGCCTACCCCAAGACGCCCTATGCCTCGGTGTTGTTTGGCGATACCGCCCCCGAGACGCTGGCCAAGGCGCGCGGCATCCGCGCGCAGGGTTATCGCGCCGCCAAATTCGGCTGGGGACCGCTGGGCAGGGGGCCATTACAACAGGATGAGGACCAGATCCCCGCGGCGCGCGAGGGGCTGGGGCCGGGCGGCCTGTTGTTGGTGGATGCGGGCTCGGTG
>CAZYPJ010000459.1:0-2913 GCA_964649365.1 uncultured Anaerolineales bacterium
CGCCATGCTCGAAAAATCCGTCAAACACCCAAAAGGATTACCCGCTTTCAACCCACTCCCGCGCCCTTTCGCCCGCCGCCAGCGCCCATTCACCCCAATGGGCGATTGATTTCGCCCCCCGCCGCGTGGTATGATGCTCGCAGGTGAATCATTCATCCGGGATCTGGGGCGCGACCCGCGCCTTCAGGTTACATCAAAAGGAGAGAACATTATGAAGCGAATCGTCGTCCTGTTCTTGGCTCTGGCTCTGCTGCTCGGCATGGCCACCGCCGTCAGCGCCCAGGCGGGCACCTGGGTGTCGGGTATCTATATCAAGAACCTCGACACCACCCATTCCAACGAAGTGACCGTCGCGTTCTACTGGGCCGAGGGGTATGGCGATACCTCCACCCCCGTGGCCACCAAGACCTACACGCTGACCGCTGACGGCACCGGCGCGTCGAGCGCGGTCTCGATCTATGTGCCCAACGTCACCGAGTTGCCCGAGAACTTTGTGGGTTCCGCGGTAGTGACGGCGCAGTACGCTGTGGCCGCCAACCTGAACACGCAGCTCCCGCCCACCACCACCGGCGACAGCGCCTCGAACCCCGTGCGCGTGGGCACCTCGACCGGCGTGCTCGACCCTGATGACACGCTGTATTTCACCCAGGTGATGAAAGAAGTCGGGTCGGATTCGGTCGGCTACTTTAACTCGTACATCGCCGTCCAGAACACCTCGGCCACCAACGCCGCCACCATCACGGTCAAGTATTACAACTTTTCCGATGGCGCCGAAGTCGTGGCCGCCCGCGAGACGGGCCTGACCATCGCCGCCAACTCGACCCGCATCATTCGCCAGTCGGAAAACGCCAACCTGCCCACCATGTGGCAAGGCACCTGCGTGGTCACGGGCGATCAGCCTCTGGCCGGCATCGCCAATTTCTACAACTCGGGCGCAACTGAGGACACCAAGTCGCAGTTCAACAGCTACAACGCCTTCACCGCCGGCGGCACCACGCTTTACATCCCGCGCGCCTCGCGCAACCTGGCCGATTACCAGGGCGCTATCTCGGTGATGAACGTTGGCGGCTCCACCGCTAACGTGACTATCGAGTACAAGTTCGGCGGAACGACGTACACCCAGAACGTGACCGGCTTGGCCCCGTTCGCTGGCAAGTCCATCTACCTGGCCAACGTGACCGAGCTTTCCGGCGTGAACGGCACCGGCTCGGCCAAGATCACCTCGACCCAGCCCGTGGTCGCCACGGTGAACGAGGATAACCGCGTGGGCGTCACCCCTGCCGGCCACGGCGGACGTTCGATCACCTACAGCGGCTTTGTGGATGGCGTCCAGACCACCACGATGGTCTTCCCGCAGGTGACGGCTCGCCTCTCCGGGTACAACTCGGGCGTCCAGGTGCAGAACGTCAGCAACGCGGAGGCCAACGTGACCTTTACCTTCTCCGGCGGCACGCAGGACTATTCCGCCAGCTACACCCTGGCGGCGGGCGAGTCCAAGAGCGTGTTCGTGCCCGACATCGTCACGCAGAGCAACTTTAACGGCTCGTGCGTCGTCACTAGCGACCAGCCGATCGTGGGCATCGCCAACACCTCGATCTGGTGGGGTTCGGGCCTGGGCGACGTACAAAAGTACGGCGACTCGTACCTCTGCTACAACGGCGTCAACAAATAAGCCCGCGTAGCCCGTGCACTCTAGCGCGAGGGGCCTTGAAGGCCCCTCGCGTTTTGTTGCGGCTCGGTAGGGGCAAAGGCATAGGCGCGCCGCCGCTTGCCCCCGCCCCCGCGACGCGCTATCATCTGGGCAAACATCCCACGAAAGGCAACCGCCCATGACCACCCTCACCGACGACCTGCGCGCCGTGATCCTGGCGCACCAGCGCAACGAGATCACCGAGCACCACATCTACACCCGCCTGGCCCGCGTGACGGCGCCGGCGGAGAACCGCCGCGTCATCGAGACCATCGCCGCCGACGAGCTGCGCCACGCGCAATTGTGGCGCAAATACACCCAGCAGGACGCGGCCCCCAACCGTTTCCGCGTCTGGCTGTATTACTGGATCAGCCGGCTATTCGGGCTGACGTTCGGCGTCAAGCTGATGGAGCGGGGCGAGGAGGCGGCCCAGGGCAACTATGACCGGCTGCGCGGCGTGATCCCCGAGGCCGAGGCGATCATGCGCGACGAGGATCGGCACGAGGCGGCGCTGCTCGACATGCTCGACGAAGAGCTGCTGCGCTACACCGGCTCGATGGTGCTGGGCCTCTCGGATGCGCTGGTGGAGCTGACCGGCGCGCTGGCCGGCCTGACGTTGGCGCTGCAAGATACCAAGCTGATCGCCCTCACCGGCTCGATCACCGGCATCGCGGCGGCGCTTTCGATGGCGGCCTCCGAGTACCTCTCCACCAAGGCCGAGCACACGGGCAAATCGCCGCTGCGCTCGGCGCTCTACACCGGCGGGGCCTATGTCATCACCGTGGTGTTGCTGATCTTGCCCTACTTATTGCTGAGCAACTATTTCGTCTGCCTGGCCTGCACGCTGGCCGGGGCGGTGGGGATCATCGCCTTGTTCAACTTTTACATCTCGGTGGCCAAGGGCGAACCCTTCAAGCGCCGCTTTTTCGAGATGGCCGGCCTGAGCCTGGCCGTGGCGGCGTTCAGCTTTTTGGTGGGGTTGGCGCTGCGGACGTTTTTTGGGATCGAGGTGTAAGCGCGGCTTCCGAACCGCGCGAGGGATTCACCACGGAGGCAAGGAGATATTTAACACGGAATACACGGAATAAACGGAATACACGGAAAAGAGAATGTACGATGTACTCTTTCCGTGTATTTCGTGTGTTCCGTGTTAAAAAATATCTTTCCTTCTGTATTTATACCTCTCTATTCTTTCCCTCTTCTGTGTATTCCGTTTATTCCGT
>CAZYPJ010000460.1:0-2906 GCA_964649365.1 uncultured Anaerolineales bacterium
CGATTGGTCGCTTTGCCTTTGAATTGATCGGTGAATTGCAATACGGATATGCCGTGTTCGACAGTGCTAACCAGAAAGTGCAGATGGTCGGGCATCAGACAATAGGCATACACGACGCAATGCTGGCGTTCTTGCTCTTCACGCAAAGTATCAATAATCAGTCGATTCAGATCGCCGCGCACAAAAGGTTTTTGCCCCAGGTAAGCGCAGATAGTCATAAAATACACTTGCCCAGCGACGGTGTAAAGCTCTGGCGCCAGGCGATGGTTCTTGGCGGGGTGATAGGGTTTGGATGAAGGCAGCATCGCATCTCCCCTATTGATTGGCGCGTATCTTGTGTGGCCGCCCTCGCCGCCCGCAAGGGGCGGGACTACGAAATGCCCCCTTGGCCCTCTTGTGGCCGCCCTCGCCGCCCGCAAGGGGCGGGACTACACGTCTTTGGGCAACACCAAAAACGGGATCGTCATCACGATCTGCGCCGCGCCGGCGATGATCAACGCGGCGTTGATGGACGTGGCCCGCGCCAGCGCCGCGCCCAGCAACGGCCCTACGAAAATCGCCAGGTTGGCCACGATCTGATAGACCGCCGCAAAGCGCGGCTGGCGCTGCTGCGGGCAAAAGTGCAGCATCATGTCGAACAGGCCCACGTCAATGCCGCCCACCGTCAGGCCCCAGATCACCGCCACCGCCAGCAGCCAGATGGCCGAGGGGATCAGCGCCGTGGCGATGGGATAAAGCGCGAACCCCAGCGCCGCAAAAGTCAACACCTTGCGGTGGCCGATCTTGCGGGCGATGCGCCCCCAGAACAAATAGCCCAGCACCAGCGCGCCGTTGCCCACCGTGCCGCGCAAGCCGATCAGGGTGTCGGGCGCGTGAAGCTGGTTAACCCAGTACAGGCTAAACAGCGGCGCCGGCAGGTTAAGCGCCAGCCGGTAGCCGATGGTGGCCGCCAGGTAGATGAGGAACGGCTTGTATTCGATGATCGGCTGCACATAGTCGCGCAGGCGCTGCTTGAGGCTGAGGCGCGTATCGGATTGGAGCACCTCCAGCGGCGGCACCACGATCCGGGCAAAAGCCACCGGGTCGAACCAGCCCACCACGAACGAGATAAAGAACACGAGCTGATAGTTGAGCGGGAAAGCGACGTGGTCGAGCATCCAGCCGAAAAAGGCGCTGCTCAACGCCGAGACCAGGCTGAGCATGGCCCAGCGCGTGCCGTTGAGCACGGGGCGCATCTGCGGCGAGACGGCCCGCGACATCACCGAAGTCCACGCCGGGATGGCCACCGTCTCGGGAAAGGTGCGGATCATCCACACCACGATGAGCACCGCCGGCAGGTAGGCGGTGGGCACAAAGAAGGGGGCCAACGCGCAAACCAAGAACCCCGTGCGCTGGATGCGCATGTACTTGCAGCGGACGGCCACCTGGTCGGCGTTGCGTTCGGCCACCATCGCGCCCGCGAACATCGCCGCGATGGTCAGCAGCGCCGGCAGCGCCGTGAACCAGCTCATCACCGTCGAAGAGACCCCTAGCCGCGCCAGGAACACGGGCAAAAAGGCCACGATGCCGCCGGAGGGCACGCCCACCAAGGCGGTGTTGAGGTACAGCCAGCGCATGTTGCGATCTTCTTCCGTGCGCGGCGCGACGATGCGCGAGGTCTTGACCTTGCGCGCCAGGTAGCCGAATCGTTCGGCCAGGGTGTAGCGAGCGGTAGCCATATCGAGTTGCGTCTCTCCCCAGACGTATGCCCGATTGTATATCAGGTGAGCGCGAATGCCAAAGGGGAAAGCGCGAGGGCGGGGATTGGGGGCGCGGATGAACGCGGAAATTGCGGATGGATTCTTGGGCAATCCACGCCCATCCGCGTTCATCCGGGTCTCAAATCTCCGCGGGGAAGCGAGGGCGGCGCTCCGCGTCATGTTGCTGTCAAGAAAATTTCAACAATTCCCTGCGACTTTTGGCGACGCCGGTTCGTTACACCCAATAGAATGTCTGGAGTTGGCAACCCTCGCCCGAAAGGGGGCGAACGATGGAACTGCTCGTCGAGTTGATTGCAACGCACGAGGACTGGCTGATGCAACGCTTGGGCGCGCACACCGACGCCGAGATCGAATCCGGCCCGGAGTGGATCACGCCGGAGGTGGTGGGGCCGATGCGCAACGGCGCCTGTCGGCGCAGCGTGGCGCTATCTTCGCAGGCGCTGATGGAGGCGCTGGAGGCGCGCGAGGCCGGCGACGAGGTCGCCGTGGAGCGCACGTTGGCGACGTTGAGCCAGCGCCTAGCCGCGACGCACCACGCGCACCATGTGGGCCTGACGCTCTTTATGAGCATGTTGAAAGCCTATCGCCGCGCCTACCTCGACCTGGCCACGCTGGAGGATCTGCCTCGCGAGGTGGAGGCGCGCTATCGCCACGAGTTGGAACGCCTGTGGGATCGGCTGGAAGTCGCTTGTTGCCAGGCTTGGGAGCGGCCGGCGGCCCGCTCGCTGCTGCCCATCTGCGCCCACTGCAAGAAAATCCGCGACGAGCAGGGCGAATGGCAGGCGCTAGAGCGCTACCTGTTCGAGCGGCTGGGGGTGCGTTTTACGCACGGCATTTGCCCCGAGTGCATGGCCGAGTATTATCCCGAGCCGGCCGTCCCGCTCAAAGCGATGGAATGGGGGGCGCGGCTGAACCGTTAAGCGACGATACGGGGACGGCGCGCCCAACGCCGGCCCATGGGGGCAAACAATCGAGCGTCAAACGCGCCGGGGTCATGGGGGCGGCGCGTGCGGCGCTCGGTTGTTGTTTGGGACGACCCCGCAACAGAGGGCGCGGCATGTCGCGCCCCTACGAGCGTGTGCGCGCCGCTCTATCGTATGGGGCGCGATACATCGCGCCCTCTCCTTTGGCCGCGCCTCGTCACCC
>CAZYPJ010000461.1:0-306 GCA_964649365.1 uncultured Anaerolineales bacterium
AGGGACGATGGGCGTCTGGCTATTGCCGGGCGAAAAGCCCATTTCTTGATAGCCCCGACGCATTTTCTCACCGATGGCCTGCACACGCGCGACGCGCTCTGGCTCCTCTTTGATCACCTCCAACGCAGCGGCTACAGCGGCGGCATTCGCGGGCGGCATACTAGCCGAAAAGATCAGCGAGCGGGCGTTGTGCTTGATATAGTCAATCACCTGAAAATCGCCCAAGATCACCCCGCCCAGCGAGGCGAACGACTTGCTGAATGTGCCCATCACCACGTCCACGTCGTCGATGGCGTTGAAGTGCCA
>CAZYPJ010000461.1:316-2889 GCA_964649365.1 uncultured Anaerolineales bacterium
TGAGGTCGGGCTTGGCGGTCAGGACAAAATGCGCCGCCGTGCCTCGCCCCTCGGCCAGCACGCCCAATGAGTGCGCATCGTCCACCATCAGGCGGGCGCCGTATTTTTCGCACAATGTGACAATCTCGGGCAAAGGGGCAATGTCGCCGCCCATGCTGAACACGCCATCCACCACCACAAGTTTGGGCTGGTCGCCGCAGCTCTGCAACGTCTCTTCCAAGTTCTGCATATCGCTGTGACGAAAGCGCTTCATCTCCCCAAAGCCGAGGCGGCAACCATCAACGATGCTGGCGTGGTCTTCGCGGTCGGTAATGACTACATCGCCGCGCCCGATTAACGCCGAAATCGCTCCTAGATTGGCCTGCATACCGGTGCTGAAAACGAGACCCGCCTCTTTGCCCGCAAAATCGGCCAGGTCTTGCTCCAGTTTATCATGCAAGGCCAGATTGCCATTCAGGAAGCGCGACCCAGTGCAACTGGTGCCATAGCGTTTCACGGCATCAATCGCCGCCTGGCGCACTTTGGGATGAGTAGTCAACCCCAGATAGTTGTTCGAGCCGATCATAATCATGCGCTTGCCGTTGACGACGACCTCGGTGCCCTCCGTATCGTCCAGGGGAATGAAATAGGGATAATAGCCCGCCGCCCGCGCCTCGGCGGCTCGTGTAAATTTGGCGCACTTGTCGAACAGATCCATGATGTATCCTCCCGAATAAGAAAAGAATAGATAAGGCCTGTCAACTGAAACCCGTGTCTCGTCTATGCGTTGCGGCGCCGGGCAAGAGCCGCAAGTCAATGCAGTGGATTGTAGCCATTCCGATATCCTTTGTCCAGCGCCATTCCGACGCTGGATCTAGTCTGGAAACACTTGCTTGTATAGTTCATTCAAACATCGCTCGCAAAAGATTGTGCTCTGAAGTACTTGACATGGCGCTTTTCCTCTGTTAGACTGGCATTGTTGCGAATATGTGCAATTCGTGCTGCGCTATAACTCATTTCAAGCAAGTGCGTGCAGACCGAGTGCCATGCCCCGAACCGACACTCTCTCTCACCGCTGCTCGATCCAGACCCAAGGAGGTGTCTATCGAACAGACAGATCACGCCTCGCACCGGCCGCCTTAGCCTTGTCATTCCGTCTCGGTAATTGGCAAACTATCAAGGAGGATGACGATCATGTCTCAGCTCTATTCGCGTCGTGGTTTTCTCCGGCTGGCTGCGGCAGGAGCCGCAGGTGCATTGCTGGCCGCTTGCAAACCCCAAGTGGTCGAGGTCGAGAAAATCGTCAAAGAGACCGTTGTCGTTGAGAAAGTGGTAGAGAAGGAAAAGCCTGCTGCGCCCGGCGATAAGGACGTGCGCATCCTGCTCAGTTCCTGGGCTGTGGGCGAAATCCCCTTTGATGCGGCTGCCCGTGAATTCAACGAGGCCAACCCCGGCGTCAAAGTTCAGATTCAGACCGACTTTGAGGGCTGGGATACCAAGGTCATCGCCCAAATCAACGACGGCACGCTACAGTGGAGCGCCGCCGGCATTCTGACCCCCTTCCTTGATATGCAGAAGTGGGTCAAAACCAATATGATTCAGCCCATGGACGATTATATCGCCGCCTCCAAACAGCCGGGCGCCAGCGAACTTCTCACCGACATAATCCCAGCCATCAAAGAGGATTCGAGCTATGAAGGCAAGTTCTACAGCCTTCCCTATAGCTTTGAAAACATCACCTTTAACTGGCGTGTAGACTATTTCAACGCCGTGGGCGTCAAAGAGGCTCCGGCCACTTGGGATGAATGGCACCAGGCTGCGCTTGAGCTGAAAACCTGGGGCAAAGATCAACAGATCTATCCCACTGCGTTTGCTGGCGCCCTGTGGACCGACATCGGCGCGCTCATCTGCTCGGCGATGGACAACCCCTATACCGCCGATGGCCTGATTAACTGGGAAGCCCCCGAGATGATCGAGGCGCTGGCTTTCTTCAAAAAGTTGATTGTGGAAGAAGAGCTGACGCCGCCGCATGGCACGGATGGATGGCTGGATGCCTACTATAGCGGCAAAGTAGCGTCCGTCCAGGCGCAAAGCTCTCGCGGCGTGTGGGGGCAAAACGCTTTTGGCACCGACAAGGTGGCAACCTCGCCCATCCCCGTCAAGACCAAAGGCAAGGGTGCTGGTTCGGTCTATTGGGGCAACGGCGTGGCCATCTTGAACAAGGCGCCCTTTGCGCAAGAGGCTGCCGATTACCTGTTCTACACCATGGGGCCGCAGAACGAAGGCTTCCAGAAGACCGTGATCAAAAGCGGCAAGACGCCCATCTACAACTCGGCCTACGAAAAGATCATCCAGACCGATCCGCAATTCCGCACCTATCAGTGGATGATCGGAATGCGCGAGGATGTGGCCAAGTCTGTCGTTACGCCTCGTAATACTTACTATCTGATTCAGCACACAATGTACGTCAAGTACCTCGCGCCGTTCACCGAGGTAGGTTCTACGATGACGCCCGAAGAGTGCGCTCAGTCGATTCTCAAAGACAGCAAAGAAGAAATCTCCAAGCAAAAACTCTAGCCTGCCATGCCGAGTCG
>CAZYPJ010000462.1:0-2882 GCA_964649365.1 uncultured Anaerolineales bacterium
AGCCGACGAAGGTCGGCTTTGTAGTAGTTGCGCGAGGGTTTACCCCGCGAGCCTCTGGCAGGCGCTGAACTGTTTTGCTAGACTTTCAGCCCGTGGGATTGGCAGATGATCTTCTTCCAACGCCTCGATATACCCTTCGATAGCCTCGCGTATGTTAGCAATCGCCTCTTCTTTGGTCTGGCCCTGGCTGACGCAGCCGGGCAGGCTGGGGCATTCTGCGACCCAATACCCATCCTCGCCGGGGTACAGCAACACCTGTCGCATCATCCACCTCGTTTCCCTACCGTTTTCCCATTGGTCGCCGGGCGCACTTTGCGGTATAATCCGGCGCGACGCATCACCTGATGCGCGCAAACCCAAAAGATGGAGCCGAACATGCGCCCAACCTTGCGTCACGCTGTGTTGCTCTGCGCCGTCGCCCTGCTGGCCGTCGGCGCGCTGTGCGCCTGCGGGCCGCAAACGCCCACCGCGACGCCGACCCCCGCCGATACGCCGACGCCCGAGGCCACCGCCACGCCCGCGCCCACCGCCACCGCGACGCCGACGCTGGCGCCGACGCCGTTCCCCACGCCCAACGAGCCGGCCCCCAGCCGGACGTTCAGCAACGTGGGCAATGTGGCCGATTTCAGCGGCGCGCACAACGTCTCGGGGCGCGCCACCGTTGCGGGCCTGCAAACATTGATTATACAGCGGTTCAATTACGACGGCAAAGGCCCCGCGCCCGATATTCGCCTGGTCAAGGGGCAAGATTTTGCCAACCCCGTCGCCGTGCTCAAGACGCTAGAGCAGCGGGAATATGTCAACGAGATGGTGTTCATCCAGGTTCCCGCCTCAACGCCGCCCGATTCGGCGGATACCATCGCCATCTATTGCGCCGAGACCGGCGAAGTGTACGCCTCGGCGGTATTCCACTAGAACTCACCACGGAGACACGGAGCGCACAGAGAATTGGGACGCGGATGAACACGGAGGAGCGCGGATCAATGGGCATGGCCTCATTGCCAGGTTCATCCTCGGATGCAAAGGAATCCGCGTCCCTCTGCGTTTATCCGTGTCCCCAATCTCCGTGTCTCCGTGGTGAACATCAAGGAGTGTGAGACGTGCGCGTACTGCTCATCCTGCCGGTGGATATCCGGCGCGACGAGCCGCTGGGGGTGATGTACCTCTCGGCGGCGCTCAAAGCGGCGGGCCATCAAACCGAGCTGGTCATCGCCGGGCGCGAGGACCCCGTGGCCGTCGCCCGCGCCTTCCGGCCCGACGTGCTGGCGTTCAGCATCATCACCGGCACGCAAAAGGCAGCGCTCGAGATCAACCGGCGCATCCGCGCGGCGTTGCCGGGGGTCTATTCTGTGTTCGGCGGGCCGCACTGCACCTTTTTTCCCGAGTTCATCGAATCCGACGGGGTGGATGCGCTCTGCCGGGGCGAGGGCGAGGGCGCGATGGTGGACCTGGCGGCGACGCTGCAAGCGGGCGCCGACCCGACCGCCCTGCCCAACTGGTGGATCAAGCGCGACGGGCAGGTCTTTCGCAACCCTGTGCGCCCGCTGTGCGCCGATCTCGATTCCCTGCCCTACGCCGACCGCGAGATCCTGGCCAAATACAAGCACTACCGCGAGGGGCGCATCGCCTATTTCATCACCGGGCGCGGCTGCCCTTTCGAGTGCACCTATTGCTTCAACCACGTCTATAAGCAGATCTATCAAGATGGGGGCCGCCTGGTGCGCCGCCGCAGCGTGGATAACGTCCTCGACGAAATCGCCCAGGTGGTGGCGGGCCGTCATATTCGCCTGGTGCGCTTTGTAGATGACACCTTTATCCTCTCGGCCAAGTGGGTGGCTGAATTCGCCGAGAAATATCGCCGCCAGATCGGTCTGCCCTTTCAGTGCAACGTGCGGCTCGACCTGGTGACGCCCGAAATCGCGCGGCTGCTCAAAGAGGCGGGCTGCGCCTCGGCGGCGGCGGCCATCGAGGCCGGCAACGACCATGTGCGCTATGAGGTGCTGCGCCGCCCCATGACCCGCGAGCAGATCGTCGCCGGGGTGCGCGCCATCCAAGAGCAAGGCATCGCCATCTCGCTGCAAAACATCCTGGGCATCCCAGGCACGACGTTGGCTGAGGACTTGGAAACGATGGATCTCAACATCGTCTGCGACCCCGACTATGCCTGGGCCTCGATCTATATGCCCTATCCTCGCACCCGCCTGGGCGAGATGGCGATGAAAGAGGGCTATTTCGGCGGCGACTTTGACGAGATCCCGGAACGCTATTTCGAGCGCTCGGTGCTGAATTTGCCCCACAAGACGCAGGTGGCCTACTTGCACAAGCTCTTTGCGCTGACGGTGAGCCTGCCCTGGCTGCGCCCGCTCACGCTGCGGCTGATCCGCCTGCCCGATAACCCGCTGATCTACAGCCTGTTCAAGCTGGTCTTTTTGGGCTGGAAGTATTACCGCTACAAGACGCGGACGATGCCGGGGTTCTGAACAGCTTGTAATTGATTCGCCAAAGGAGATGTCCTCATGCCCGCCATCCAATTGTTCCGCCAGGCCCTGCGCGATTGCCAGGTCAGCGACGAGGTCGTCGCCCAGATCATGGAAGGGTACGAGGATGTGACCGACAACAGCAAAAAGCCCAAGAAGGCCGCCTTTATGACCCAAGCCATGCAGCGCATGGACGCGCTGCTCGACCCCGCTGTGAGCCACGCCGTGCGCGACGCCTGCGCCTGCTCCAAAGGCGGCTGGCGGCTCAAGGCTGGCGCGTCCCGAGGCATAGACCTCTTCCAGCCAGTTCTGCAGCCCGGCGATATCTTCATCACCGGGCTGTAGAAAATCGCTGGCCTGCGGGTACAGCGTGGAGAACACGTCACCCAGGTAAGCGCGTTTATC
>CAZYPJ010000463.1:0-2877 GCA_964649365.1 uncultured Anaerolineales bacterium
CCCACCGATCAGGCCCAACGTAATGAGCGGGACGATAAAGAGAATCGCCAGCAAGATCGTCTGCATGACGGCTTTGTCGGCCTGGCGTTGCTCGCGCGCGCCGATGTGACGCGCCACCACCGCCATGCCCCCCGCCGAAAGGCCCATCATGGGGCTGATGATGACGATGCGCAGCGTGTTGGCGACAGCGACGGCGGCCAGCGCCGTACCGCCGACGCGCCCCATCCAGAACGCATGAATCAGACCCGTCGAACCCGAGATGGCGTTTTCCAGCGAGGTGGGGAGCGAAAGAGTCAAGGCATGGCGACCCGGCGAACCGGTGGTCAGGTCGCGTTCCCGAGCCGGTCGTCGTTGCGGAGTGGGTTGGCTCAAGGCTGTGCTCCTCAATATCCAAGTGAAGCTCGATTCTAGCATAAGAGACGTAAATGGCCAATATGCCCTTCACAGCGCCCCTTTTGCCCGGTATAATAGACTTAGCCAGATGCACAAGGAGATGGCATGTCTCTCGGTTATGTCTATGATCCCATCTATCTAGAACACGACACCGGCGAGCATCCCGAAAATGGCGCGCGACTGGTAGCGATCATGGATCATCTGCGCGATAGCGGCTTGCTCACTCGCATGACGCCGCTTGCCGCCGAGCGCGCGGCGCTCGTTGACCTACAGCGCATCCATCAACCAGCGCTGATCGAGCGCATCCGGCGGGTAGCGGCCAGCGGCGGGGGCAACCTCGATCTCGATACCGCCGTCAGCGCGCGCTCGTTCGAGGCGGCGCTGTTCGCCGCCGGCGGAACAATCGCAGCCGCGCGGGCGGTTCTGGCGGGCCAAGTGCAGCGCGCTTTTGCCCTGGTGCGCCCGCCCGGCCACCACGCCCTAGCGCACCGGGCGATGGGATTTTGCTTGTTCAACAACATCGCCGTCGCCGCCGCGTGGGCGCTGGCCGAGGGCGGCGTCTCGCGGCTGGCGATTGTGGATTTCGACGTACACCACGGCAACGGCACGCAGGCCGCGTTCGACGGCGATCCGCGCGTGTTGTTCGCCTCGACCCACCAATACCCTTACTTCCCCGGCACCGGCGATTGGCGCGACGACGCGCCGCTGGATCGGGGCGGCCACTGCCTGAACATCCCCCTACCCGCGCGCACCGGCGACGCCGGCTATCGGCAGGCTTTCGAGCAGTTGATCGTTCCGGCGGTGCGGCGACATCGGCCCGAGCTGATCGTGGTCTCGGCGGGTTACGACGCGCATTGGGCCGACCCGATCTCGTGGATGAGGGCCTCGTTGGCGGGCTACCGTTTCATGGCCGACGCGCTAGCGGCGCTGTCTGGTGAATTATGTCAATCTCGCCTGGTGATGGCGCTGGAAGGTGGGTATCACCTCCAAGTGCTGGCTCACGGCGTGGCTACGACGTGCTGCGCCATGTTAAGCCTGCCCAGCGACGATCCTTTTGGCCCCGACCCCCACCCCCGCGGCGAAGTAGATGTGACCGAACTGCTGAACCGCATCGCCGAATACCACGGGCTGAAAGGCCGATAGCCCAAGCCGCCAGCCGCTGAAGCGGCTGGCGCTCCATCGGCCCCTCCAGTTAACGCCTATGGAGTTGAGGGTAAGGTCAACCCAAGATTGCGTTTGCCTTACCTTGTGATTGAAATGCCGATTCGATTGCATTACAATGAGGATAGTGGGTTCGCTGGTATCTCGAAAGGAGACAACCGCCATGGACGATAGCAGCGCCGGCCCCCCGCGCCGGCTGGTGAATGTGAACACAGCCTCGCTGGAATCGCTGCGCGACGATGTATCGGGCATCGGGCCGGTGTTGGCCGAACGTATCGTGGCGTACCGCGAGGCGCACGGGCCGTTCGCCGCAGTCGCCGACCTCGTCCAGATCGAGGGGATTGGCCCAGTATCGTTGGCCAGGTTCGCCGATCAACTGACGGTGAGCGAAGGCGAGTTAGCCGAGGCAGCAGCGCCCATCGAACCAATCCCGCCTATCGAACCCGAGAGCATCGAGGTGGGCGGGCTGACGCCCTCGCAGCGGCTGATCGCCGACCCAGTGATGACCCTGACGGGCGAAGAGATGGCCTTGCGCCCCGATGAACCCGATTTCGAGACCGCCGGCCTGGACGCCGAATCCATCGAACAAGGCCCGTGGCGCGAAAAAACCGAGCCGCCCTCAAGGGAGACCCGCCAGACCGACGTAGAGGCAGGGCAGCCCGGATTGGCCCTCGAACGCGAGGAGGAGCAACCCCCTATGCAAGCAGAACCCGAACCGCAGATGGAACCCGAAGCGCAACCCGAACCGGAGCCGCCGCAAGAGCCACCGCCGCACCGGGCCGCGCCCCCCCCAATCGCCGCCGAGCCTATGCCCGCTGCGCCCCAGCGAGTCGCGACCAAATCCAGTTTTTGGCATAGTTTCTTGTTGGTGCTGCTGGGCGGGCTGGCCGGCGTAGTACTGACGCTGCTGGTGATCCTACTCGTCTCGGGCACGCTCGATTTCGCCTCGCGGAGCGAGGTGGACGCTTTGAGCCGCAACATGGGCGCCATGCAAGCCAACAACGAGCTGGCCTGGCAGCGGATCGAGGATCTCTCGGTGCGCGCCGAGCGGGCCGAGCGTCAACTCGCCAAGCTAGACGAACTGACGGCGCAAATACAGACCGTCGAAGCCGACCTGGGCGCGACGCAGAGCGACCTGGCCGAAGCCAAGTTGGCGCTGAACAAGACCGCCAAGGATCTCGAGTCGCTGCAAGCCGCGATGGACAAAGCGCTGACAGAGGTGGATGAGCGCCTGGATCAGAGCGAGGCGAACGTCAAACGCCTGAGCGCGACCGTGGCGGAGCTTCAAGAGACCGTCTCGGCGCTGGACGCGCGTGTGCAGCG
>CAZYPJ010000464.1:0-2479 GCA_964649365.1 uncultured Anaerolineales bacterium
TGTCCAGGGTTGCGCTTCTAGGGGGCCGTCGTACTATCGTAGTTGCGCCCCTTGTGGGCGCCGGGGCGTCTTGATAACGCCCGCATCAGTAGGCGTCTTGCCCCTTGCCGCTCGCCCGCGTGGGTGTATAATCCGCCCATACCACTCCTCAAGGAGCAACCGCTATGAGCATCATGGATCGTCTATCGCTCAAGGGCCGCACGGCGCTGGTGACGGGCGCGGGGCGCGGCATCGGGTATGCGCTGGCCCAGGCGCTGGCCGAAGCCGGCGCCGACGTGGCCTGTGTGGATAAGGACGGCGCTACGGCGCGCGCCGCCGCCGAGGCATTCGCCGCGCTGGGCGTGCGCACGATGGCCATCCAGGCCGAGCTGACCGACAAGGCGCAGGTGCAGCGCATGGTTGGCGAGGTCGTGGCCGCTTGGGGCCAGCTCGATATCGCCGTCAACAACGCCGGCATCGCGCGCGGCGACAAGGCCGAGGACATGTCCGAGGAGGCCTGGGATGCGGTCATCGCCGTGAACCTGAAATCGGTCTTTCTCTGCTGCCAGGCCGAGGCGCAGGTGATGTTGCCGCGCGGCTATGGCAAGATCATCAACACCGTCTCGATGTCGGCCAGCATCGTCAACCGCCCGCAGCGCCAGGTGAACTATAACGCCGCCAAGGCCGGCGCGCTGCACGTCACCAAGTCGTGCGCCGCCGAATGGGCCGCGCGCGGCGTGCGCGTCAACGCCATCAGCCCCGGCCACACCCTCACGCCCATGACGGCGGATAGCTCCGCCGAGATGCGCGCCGAGTGGGTGCGGAACACGCCGATGGGCCGCCTGGGCGACCCGCGCGACCTGCAAGGCGCGGTGGTCTATCTCGCCTCCGAAGCGTCCGATTACGTCACCGGCCTCGACCTGATCGTGGACGGCGGCTACGTCCTGTGGTAGGGGCAACCACGGAGACACGGAGAGCGTAGAGAAACAGAGCTTGGAACCTAGACCAGGGCTGAAAATCGAGCTACTACGCCCCCTCGCGCGCGGGGCGACGATTTGTTAACCTGGCGTTCAACAGCCGTTAACATCGCGTTCATCTTCCCTCCCTATGATAAATACTGGGCGATCTATCGCGCTGGGTATTCATGGGGAGGGGGCAACCATGGGCAACGCTGCACTCGAAGGGGCTGTGATCGTAGCTGAGAGCCGACCGGAACGCGCGAGCGCCGAGCAGCGCCCGCGCGCGCTGTACGCCAAGCGCGTGGGGCCGCTCACCCTGGCGCAGAGGATGCGGTTGTTGATCCACGTGGGTTGGCAGTTGTGCGCCGCCGTGGCGCTGGCGTGCTTTGTGGCGGCGGCGGCTGGCCTGGCGCCGGGCGTCGAGATCGCCGGCGTGAACGCCTGGGCGTTGTTGGCGGCGGGGGTCGCAGCGGCGACGCTGGTGTTCCTGGCCCGCGATCATCTACTCGACATAATCATTGGGCGCGTCGTCATCGTCGAGGGCGTGGTCGCCAAGTCGGTCAGCCCCAGCGGCCAAGCCGGGCGGCCCATCTGTTACGATCACATCGGCGACCTATGCCTGGCCGCGTGGGACAAATCCGATCATGCTTTGATTGCGGGGCGACGCTATCGGGTGTATTACGCGCCTCGGAGCAAAACGCTGTTGAACATCGAGCCTGCTCTGGCTTGAGCGGCGATGTCTCTTGCTGGCCCACGGCGGCGCTCCCGCCGATATTTGCGTTCTAGGCTTGGGCCGCCCTCGGGGTCGCGTCCAGCGCCCCTAACAGTCCGCGCACCACATCCGCCGCCGTGTAGCCGCTGGCCCCCGCGCGCAAGAAGCGCGCCGCGCTATCCAGATCATCGCCCAGGGTGATGATGGGCGGCTCGACCGATCCATCGGCCCTGCGCTGCGGGTAGCCCGCCGTGGCCAAGAGTTGGTTGCACAGGCATACGCGGCCTGCCGTATCGGCGGGGTCGCCGCCCTTGCGAACGTAATCGTCCTCCGGCTCGGCTGGGCAGCGATAGCCCACCGCGCCATCTTTTTTGCGGAACAGGCTGCGCAACAGCCCCACATCGCACACCCTGCGCCTCGCCCGATACACCGCCTCATCCGACGCTGTCCCCTCCATCTGGGCGACTTTGAAGGGAAAGCCCGTGGGCGAGACGACGGCGTTGGTGAGCACGCGCACCCCGCCGCTGCCGATCAGGGCCAACAACCGCTGCCGCAGGCTCGGCTCCATTCCCGATTCCTCGCACAGCGCAAACGCCGTGCCCACCTGCACGCCGGCGGCGCCCGCCGCCAGCGCCGCTTGCAGCCGCTCGACGTGGCCATAGCCGCCCGCCAGCCAAAAAGGCAGGCCCAGTTGCGCGATCTTGGCGGTATCCACCATATCCTTTTCGCCATAGAGCGGCTCGCCGCGCTCGTTCAAGCGCAGCGGGCCGCGCGGCGGGGCGTTGTGGCCGCCGGCGGTGGGGCCTTCGATCACGAATCCATCCACCGC
>CAZYPJ010000464.1:2489-2872 GCA_964649365.1 uncultured Anaerolineales bacterium
GCGACGCCTGCAACGCGCCGGTCCGGGTCGTGGTGGAGGGGTATGTCGTCCTCGGGGGGGGCGCCGCGCACGTCCAGCCGGTACGAGACGGGCCGATGCTCGGCCAACTGGTCGAGCAGGGCGGCGAATTGCGTGGGGATGCCCGCGCCGATCAAGACATAATCCACCCCCGCCAGCATCGCCCCGTAGAGCGAGGCCAGGTTGGGCAGTTGGATTTTTTCCAGCAGGTTGACGCCCACCGGCCCGGCGTGGCCCTCTTTGGCCAGCCAGACCTCGATATAATTGGCGATGACGGTGAGCTGGTCGAGGAATTTGGGCGGGCGGATGGGGTAGGCGGGCGGATTGGGGTAGGGCGCGCCGGGCGGCTTGCCGCCGGGAACCAG
>CAZYPJ010000465.1:0-1214 GCA_964649365.1 uncultured Anaerolineales bacterium
TCTTGTAAATCTTGTCTAACTATTTCTTCTTGGACAGGATTCACAAGATGGTTTTCTTCTCATGAGGAAATCTTGTAAATCTTGTTCATCTTGTCCGATTCTTCTTCAGGAGATTCGACCCATGCGCATCACCAACGCCGATACGCTCACTTCGCACGGGCACGTCGCCGGGCGCAAGGCAGCGCTCGCCATCCTCGAGGCCGGCCTGCAAGCCGCCGACCCCTACTATAACGTGCTGCGCCTGCTCAAGCTGGAGGGCCGCGCCCTCGTCGTGGGCAACCGCGATTTCGAGCCGGAAGGCTCGCCCTATTTCGGCCAGGATCAGGTGTTCGACCTCGACCGGGTCGAGCGCATTTTCGTCGTCGGCGCGGGCAAGGGGTCGCAGCGCGCCGCCAAGGCGTTCGAGGACGTGCTGGGCGACCGGCTCACCGGCGGCGTCATCATCGCCAAACACGACGACCCGCTGGAACTGGAGCGCATCGAGGTGGTCTATGGCGCGCACCCCGTGCCCGACGAGGGCTGCGTGCGCGGCTGCCAGCGCATCTTGGAGCTGGCCCGCACACTCACCCCGCGCGACCTGGTGTTCACCATCGCGGGCAATGGCGTCTCGGCGCTGTTGACCTTGCCCGTCCCCGGCGTCTCGCTAGAAGACATCCGCCAGATCACCTACATGATGCAGATCGAGCATGGCGCCTCGACGGGCGACCTCAACCCGGTGCGCAACAACCTCGACCAGATGAAGGGCGGCAAGATCAGCCGCTACCTGCGCCCGGCCACGGTGTCGCACTTGGTGCTGGCCGACCCCAGCGGCCTGATGAACTCGTCGCCCACGCCCTATGAGGATTTGATGACCAAGAACCGCTGGCTGCACAACCTGCCCGACGCCACCAGCTACGAGCAGGCCATCGCCATGCTCAAAAAGCACGATTGCTGGGAGCGCGCCTCCGCCGCCGCGCGGGCCTTCTTGGAAAAGGCCGACCCCGCCTGGGAGACGGTGCGCCGCGCCGAGTTTGAAAGCTGGGGCGACCGTATCTATGGCATGATGCCCTACGAGCTGGGGATGTTGCCCACCGCCGAGGCCAAAGCCCGCGAGCTGGGTTTCACCCCCCACTGCATGACATCGTTCCTGCACGCCGAGGCCCGCGAGGTGGGCGTGGTCTATGCCGCCATCGCCGATAACTGCGTGCGCGAGGGCAAGCCCTTCCAGCCGCCTT
>CAZYPJ010000465.1:1224-2852 GCA_964649365.1 uncultured Anaerolineales bacterium
AGCGACCGGGTAGCCGGCATGGAAGTGGTAGAGTCGGGCGGCGAGCTGCTGGTGACGGTGGGCAACGAGAACGGCGTCGGCGGGCGCAACCAAGAGTTCTGCCTCTCGGCGGCGGTCAAGATCGCCGGCAACCCCCGCATCGTCATCGGCGGGGTGGATTCGGACGGCACCGACGGCCCGGGCACGCAGTTTTCCGAGTACAAGGACATCCCCTGCCTGGCGGGCGCTATCGTGGATGGCTATACTCTGGCCGAGGCCCAAGCCGCCGGCGTGGATGTGACCGCCGAGCTGCGCCGCCACAACACCACCTATGCCTTGTGGAAGACGGGCAACGGCGTCGTGGCCACCCACGGCGTCAGCATGTGCGACCTGGATGTGATCCTGGTGCTGTAAACGCAAAGGATTCCTTCCGTGTCTCCGTGGTGAATCCTACGCCATGATCGCCGGCAGCCACAGCCCCCGATCCGCCGGTTTGACGGTGCGGGTGCGGGTGGGCGTGATCGTGTGCGCCCAGGTGGGCGTGGGGGTCGGCGTCCGCGCGGGGGTGGGCGAGGGGGGGGCGGGGGCCGGGGCGGGGGGGGGGAAATCGGGCGTGTACGAGGCGTTGTTCACCACGCAGATGGCGTCGAGCCGGGCGTAGGTCTCGCGCCCCCGGAAGGCGACGGTGTGCCAGCCCTGCCCCAGGAACACCGGCGCGGGCGTGGTATCCACCCGGTACACCCGGTTCCAGTGCCACGTCCACTGGCCGCCGTATTGCGGGATTTCGTAATGGAACTCGACGCCGCCGTCGAACGAGACATAAAACGAGTTCTGCGTGTACGATAGCCCCATCGAACGCGCCCAGAGGTAATGGTTGCCGGCGTAGGGTACATAGAAAGTGAACGACGCCGTCCCTAATGAGTTCTCGATGGTGTAGATATAGTTGCAGCCCGAGGCCGTCTGGTCGGGCGCGGCGGAAAAGAAGGGCAACACCTGGCCGTCCTCGGCCTCGAACACGCTGTAATAGACTGGGATCTCGGGCGTGGGCGTGGGGGTGATCGTCCGCGTGGCGGTGCGCGAGGGCGTGGCCGTGACCGTGCCGGTGGGCGTGGGCGTGGCCGGGATGGTGGCGCTGGGGGTGGGCGTCGGCCCGCAGGGCGTAAAGGCGGCGATGGCGTAGGCGGCGTCGTCGGTCAGGGCCACGGCGTCGAGCCGGGCGTAGGGTTCGCGGGCGCGGATGCGCAGCGTGTGCGCGCCCGCCGCCAACCAATAGGCCGTGGGCGCTGTATCCACCGGATAGACCCGGTTCCAGCCCCAGGCCCAGGCCCCGCCCACCTGCGGCGCCTCATAGTGGAACTCGGCGCCGCCGTCGAACGAGACATAGAACGAGTTTTGCGTAAAACTCCCGCCCATCGTCCGCGCCCAGGGGTAATAGTTGGCCGCGGCGGGGACGGAGAAGGAGTAGGTCACGTCGCCGGCCGAGTTTTCGGGCGAATAGCCGAATTCGCACGCCGAGGCGCCGGGGTCGCTGGCCGCCGTCATGGGCGCCGCGCGCGCGCCGCTTTCGGCCTCGCGTATCCACACCCAGCGGATGGGCGGCGACCCCGTGCGGCTGGGCGTGGGGCTGGCGGTGCGCGTGGGGGTGAGTG
>CAZYPJ010000466.1:0-2820 GCA_964649365.1 uncultured Anaerolineales bacterium
AGGTCGTCGAGAAGCAAGTCACCGTTGCTGCTCCCGCCCCCGCCAAGGCCAAAGACCTAACCTATTGTCTGTGGAACACCTACGCCCCCGCAGCCGACAACATCCTGGAACTGAAAATCCGCACCTGGGCGCAGGACAACAACGTCAAAATCAACATCTCGCGCGATTCGGACGGTAAAATCCGCGACAAAGTTATGCCGGCAATGGAAGCCGGAACGCTCCCCGACGCCATGTTCCTTGGGTCGGGCGAGGCAATCCTGATGACCCAATCCAAGGCCCTGGAAAAGCTGGATGATCTGTTCAAGGAGATCGGCGATGCGCACGAGGGCTGGCAGCCGCGGCTGAAGGAATACGTCACCCGCGACGGGGCCATCACATTCATGCCCTATTCCATTGATACCCCCATGGTGCATTTTCGCCAGGATATTTTCGAAAAGGCCGGCATCAAGGTTCCCGAGGGGCAATGGACCTGGGAGCAGACGCGCGATCTCTGCAAACAAGCGATGGATTTCACCGAGAAGGAAGGCAAAAAGCTGATCGGCTGGGGCTTTGGCGTGGTCAAGCAACAGCATGACGGCTGGTGCGACGATGTGTTCCGCAACTTTGGCGCCGACCTGTGGGATGAGACCGGTCAAAAGATCATCCTCAAGGATCAGAAGCAAAAAGAGGCTATTGAGGCGCTCAAGTTCATCAAGAGCGGCTGGGATCAGGGTCTCTTCCCCAAAGACGCCGCCGCGTGGGACTGGTCATCCAACAACAAGTCGTTCCAGGAAGAGCAGGCCATCCTGGTCATCAACGCCGCCTCGGTGTACACCTGGTGCCAAAAGAACAAGCCCGATCTGGCCGCCGTCGTTGGCTTGGCCCCCAAGCCCAAGGCCGTGCGCGATACGACCAATGCCAGCTTGCGTTATGTGGTCGTGATGCCCAAGGTGAGCAAGGACAAGGCGCTGGCCGCCGAGTTGATCAAGTACCTGTATACCGCCGACGTCTATGCCCCCTGGCTGGGCGAGGGTTTTGTGACCAACGTGGTCAAAGAGTATGACAAGCTGGAAATGTGGACCGGCAAGCGCGCCGCGTTCAACCTAGCTGCGCAGATCGGCGTCTATGGCGGCTATCCCGCCCCCTTTGACAATGCCGCTATGGCCGAGCTGGGCGGCGAGAACCAGCCCATCGGCATGATGTGCGTGCGCGTGCTGGTGGATGGTTGGGAGCCGGAAAAGGCCATTGACGAGGCCGACAAGTTCGCCAAAGACACCTTCGCCAAGTACTTCAAGTGACGCCTCTAGCGCCCAGGCCGGGGCGCGCCTCGGCCTGGGCGCGTTTAGCGTTCACGCGGCGTCTCCCGTCGTGTGGACGGTCGAACGGTACGGACGCAGTTTCGGCTGCGCCCGGGTTTCACTTTTTTTGCTGCGGCCGCGAGCCGCGCGCAAGGGGGCACACATGGCTCACAAGGTGCTGGCCGGGCCGGGTTCGACCGCGCCGAGGTCGCCTGCTCCAGCAACGATCAAATCATCCTTCCAGGCCAAGGAGGCGTGGCTGGGCCGGGCGCTGGTCGCGCCGGCGCTGTTCGTCATCCTGGGCATGGTTGCCTATCCCTTTGTGGATGCGATTCGCATCAGCTTTACCGACCGCATGATCGGTATGGGGCCGGGGCGTTACGTCGGCCTCAAAAACTATATCTACATCCTCACATGGCCCGAATTTGGTCAGATGGTGGCGCGCACCGTACTGTTCACGTTGGCGGCCACTTTTATCAAGACCTGCGTCGGGCTGATTATCGCTTCATCGCTCAACCAAGAGTTCAAGGGGCGCAACATTTTGCGCGGCGTTTTTATGCTGCCCTGGATTCTGCCCACCTACATCATCGTCTTGGTGTGGCGATGGATTTTCGATGGGCAAACCGGCGTCCTGAACCAGATTCTGGTCAGTTGGGGGATCATCGATTCGAACATCCCCTGGCTGGCGATCCCACCCCTCGCCATCGGTTGCCTGATCTTTGTCCTGGTCTGGAAGGGTTATCCTTTCTATGCCCTGACGTTTCTCGCCGGAATGCAGGCCATCTCCAAAGAGCTGTACGACGCCGCCAAAGTGGATGGCGCCGGGCGCATCGGGCGGTTCATTCACGTCACGCTGCCCGGCATCCGCAACGTGATGGTGGTAGTGCTGCTGCTTTCCACCATCTGGACGATGAACCAGTTCGAAATCCCCTTCTTGCTCACCGGCGGCGGCCCATCGAACAAGACCGAGGTCTTTACGCTGCTCACCTATAACCTGGCGATGAACAACTTTCGCCTGGGCGAAGGCGCCGCCGTGCCGATCTTGATCTTGCCGATCCTGGTGATGCTGATCTTGGTGGTTTCGAGCTATATGGAGAAAGAGGTGGCCGAATGATAGGTCTGATTGATCGCATCCCCGACCGCGTCTTTCGGGTCATCGCCGCTGTGGTGATTATCATCTTTTTGATCCTGATCATCTTTCCAGTTTATTTCATGCTCACCACGTCGTTCAAGACAGAGCGCGAGATCTATTCCGAGTTGACCTGGATTCCCCGCCATCCGACGATGGAGAACTATGTATCGGTAGTGCGCGATTTCCGCATCCCGGTCTATATGCGCAACTCGGCCATTGTGGCCATCTCGGCCACCGGAATCGTGCTGGTGCTGGCGACGTTGGCTGGCTATGCGCTGACGCGCCTGCGCTTCCGCGAACGGAACTGGCTGGCCAAGGGGGTGGTGTTCGGCTATCTCATCGCTGGCTCGCTGATGTTCTTCCCGATGTATCTGATTATCTTCAAGGTCGAACTCCAGAACAGCTATCTCG
>CAZYPJ010000467.1:0-2809 GCA_964649365.1 uncultured Anaerolineales bacterium
GAGCCTTCCACGCCGCGCAGCCGGTCAAGCTCAGGCGTCAGTAGGCGCTCGTCCACGCGCACCACCTGCGCCAACCGCTGGGTGTAGTGGGCGCGCTCTACCGGGTTGTCCATCGCGGCGATCACCGGAAGCAAGCGGTTCACCACCGCGCGCTTGCCCTTGGCGCTGATAAGGTCGGCCCCGTCCAGCGCTACGCGGAAAAAGTGATCGGCCACGGTCAGCGCTTCGGCCACCAACTTGTCCCAGCGGGCGCGATCACGCAGAATCAGCTCGTCGGGGTCGAGGCCGTCGGGCAGGGCCAGCACCCGAATTTCGGCGCTGAGTCGCTCTTCATAGCGCACCATGCCGCTGGCGGTCAGCACCGGCGTCACTTTGTGCTCCAGCCCCTGCTGGGCGGCGGCGGCGCCCTTTTCCACGGCGGCCAGGCCGGCCGCGTCGGGGTCCAGCGCCAGGATCAGCTTTTTCGTGATGGGTTTTAGGATGCGCAGATGCTCTTCGGTGAGGGCCGTGCCCATACAAGCCACCAAATTTTCCACACCGCACTGATGCGGGATGACCACATCCATATAGCCTTCGACCACGATGGCCACGCCCGATTGCTTGATGGCTTGCCGCGCCAGATCAATGCCATAGAGCACAGCGCTCTTGTCGAACAGGGGCGTCTGCGGCGTGTTGAGATATTTGGGCAGCGAATCATCGAGCACGCGCCCGCCGAACCCGATGACGTGGCCCTGCCCATCGCGAATGGGGAACATCAGCCGGTGACGAAAGCGATCATAGACATTGCCCGCATCGTTCTTGGTGGTCAGCCCCGCCTCCAGCGCGTCCTCCGGCTTGAACCCAGCGCGCGTCAGCGCCTGGCCCAGGTCATGCCATGCGTCGGGGGCATAGCCAAGTTGGAAGGCAGCCATCGTCTCGCGCGTCACGCCGCGACGCGCCAGGTAGGCCCGCGCGACCTCGCCTTGGGGCGATTCCATCAGCAGGCGATGGTAGAACTGCGCCGCCTCTTTATTGATGGCGCGCAGGCGGTCGAGTTCGTCCTTGAAGGCGATCTCGGCCTCGTCGAGTGGGCGCAACGCCACGCCGGCGCGCTCGGCCAACATCTTGAGCGCCTCGCCAAACTCGACGTTCTCTTGGCGCATGATAAAGCTGAAAATGTCGCCGCCGGTGGAGCAGGCGCCAAAGCAGTGCCAGGTTTGCGTCTCGGGGAACACGATAAACGAGGGGGTCTTTTCGGCGTGAAATGGGCACAACCCTTTGAAGCTCTGGCCGGCTTTTTGCAACCGCACATAAGAGCCGATCAGATCCACAATATCCAAACGCTCTTTGATCTCGTCTATCACGCTCATGGCGCAAGCCTTTTCGTTGAGGCGTTCACAGCCCGGGTGTGCGCCGCTGCGAGGAGGAGCGAAAATGGGCGCAATGGGGTTGGGCGGGGCTATTATACACCAGCGGGGGCTGGGTGTACAGTGAAATCAGTGGGCGTATATGCCCCTCAAAAGCCTTGCAGGTAGGAAATGACGCGCCGATTTGGGATTTGGGATATTTGGGATTCGATTTGGGATAATGCTCGCCCACGTTGCGAATCTCGGAACAAAACCGCCCCCATTCGGATAGAACACAAGAGCGTTGCTCTCTTTCCGAGCGGGGGCGATATGCGATTGTCTGTGTTGTTGCGGTTGCCCGTTATCTCCGCCTCAGAAAAGCGGGGATGTCCAGATCGGCGTTATCGAACGGGCGCTGCTGGGTGGTGGGGGCAGGGCGCGCCGGTTCTTGCTTGGGCGCTTCGACTTTGCGCGGCGCGGACGAGACGCGCAACTCGGCGGTTTCGTCCATATCAAAACCGGTGGCGATGACGGTGATCTGGATGGTGTCGCGGGCGTCCTTGTCAATCACCGCGCCAAAGATGATATTGGCGTCGGGCGCGGCGGTCTGGCGGATCAGCTCAGCGGCCTGGTTGACCTCGAACAGGGTCAAATCCTCGCCGCCCTTGACGTTGAACAACACGCCCTTGGCCCCGCTGATGGTGATGTCGAGCAAGGGGCTGGTGATGGCCTGCTGCGCAGCGGCCAGGGCGCGCTCCTCGCCCGAGGCCTTGCCCACGGCCATCAGCGCGGCGCCGCCATTGGCCATGATGGCGCGCACATCGGCGAAATCCATGTTGATCAAACCGGGCACGGTGATGAGTTCGCTGATGCCCTGAATGCCCTGGCGTAGGATGTCATCGGCCACCAAAAACGCCTGTTGCAATGGGGCTTTGCGATCCACTAATTGCAGCAGGCGGTCGTTCTTGATCGAGATGAGCGTATCCACACGCTCGGCCAGTTTCTTGGCGCCCTCTTCGGCCACGCGGCTGCGGCGAGATCCTTCAAAGGTAAAGGGTTTGGTGACGACGGCCACAGTCAGCGCGCCCATCTCGCGAGCTAACTCGGCGATGAGGGGCGCGGCGCCGGTGCCCGTGCCGCCGCCCAAGCCGGTAGTGACGAACACCATATCGGCGTCTTCGAGCACGCTCTTCAACTCGTCGCGGCTCTCTTCGGCGGCCTTGCCGCCGATAACGGGATCGCCGCCCGACCCCAGGCCGCGGGTGATCTGCTCGCCGATGCGCACCCGGATGGGGGCGTTAGAGAGCGCCAGGGCCTGCGCGTCGGTGTTGACGGCGATGAACTCGACGCCGCCCAAACCGGCTTCGATCATGCGGTTGACGGCGTTCGAGCCGCCCCCGCCAACGCCAATGACTTTGATGCGGGCTAAATCTTCTCGCGTGCTCATCGCCTTGGCCATGTCATCCTCCCCACCTGATATATCA
>CAZYPJ010000468.1:0-2793 GCA_964649365.1 uncultured Anaerolineales bacterium
GGGCCCGCGCCGCGGCGGGCGGCGCCGCGCCAAAACGGCATGCGCGGCGGGCTACCAGCGGCGTCGCCCACCACTAGCTTGTCCTCTTCGACATCGAGCACGCGCCAGGTGCCGCTGCCCAGGGTGAACACGTCACCCTTGCGCGTCTCGAACACAAACTCTTCGTCCAGCGCGCCCAGCAGCGTCTTGCGGTCGGGCAGATAGACACGGAACTCGCCCCGGTCGGCGATGGTGCCGGCGTTGCGCAACGCCAGCAGACGGCTGCCGGGGAGCGCGGCCAGGCGGTCGCGTACACGATCGTGGGAGATGCGCGGGCGCAGCTCTTTGTATAGCTCGGTGCCATAGCTGCCGCTGAGCATCTTGACCACGGCGTCGAACGCCTCGCGCGTCAGCCCGTGGTAGCCGTAGGCCTGGCAGAACAAACGATAGAGATCGCTGGCGGCCCAATCACGCACCGAGACCGCCGCCACGATCTGCTGCGCCAGCACATCGAGGCAGTTCTGCGGGGCGTAGGTCGGCTCGATGTCGCCGTGCAACATGCCGTGAGCCACCGCGGCGGCGTCGAGCAAATCCTCGCGATAGGGGGCATAGATACGCCCGACGCTGGTCTGGCCCACCAGGTGCCCGGCGCGGCCCACCCGTTGCAGCCCGCGCGCCACGCTGCGCGGCGATTGCAATTGCACCACCAAATCCACCGAGCCGATATCTATGCCTAATTCTAGCGAGCTGGTGCCAATCAGCGCCGGCAATTGCCCTGCCTTGAGCTTTTGCTCCAGCGTCAAACGTCGCTCTTTGGAAACGCTGCCGTGGTGGGCGTAGAACGGCCCGCCCGTGCGCCCCGTGCCGAACATCCCCTCGCCTTTGGGCGCGCCATCGAGCAGCAGCGCCTCGCTGGAGCCAGGGGCGACCTCTTCCTCCTCTTCCAGGGCGTACTGCTCGTTGAGGCGGTCGGCGGCGCGCTCGGCGGCGCGGCGCCCGTTCACAAAGATCAGCGTCGTTTGGTGTTTGCGGATTTCGCCCAACACCTGAGGGATAACCGCCGGCCAGATCGATCCCCCTGGCAGGCGGCGCAGATCGGGCACAGCGGTGACGACTTGCAGGTCGAGGTCTTTCTTGGCGCCGGCGTCCACGATGGTCACCTCGCGCGAGACGAGTCGCTCCTGGCCAGTAGCTTCGTCGCGCTCCCATTCTTGGCCCACCAAATAGCGCGCTACCTCATCTAGCGGGCGCTGCGTGGCCGATAGGCCGATGCGTTGCGTAGGATGGTCGCAATCCAGCGCCAAGCGCTCTAGGCTGAGCGAGAGGTGCGCGCCGCGCTTGTTGCCGCACAGGGTGTGAATCTCGTCCAGGATGACGGTGCGCGTCGGCGCCAGCATGGCGTGGGCCGTGGGGCTGGTAAGAATGAGGTAGAGCGATTCTGGCGTGGTGATGAGGATGTGCGGCGGCTTGCGCGCCTGGCTCTGCCGCGCTGAGGTGGGCGTATCGCCTGTGCGGACGGCCACGCGCACCGGCGGCAGTTCGAAGCCGAACTGCTCGTGCGCCATCTTGCGGATGCCTGCGAGCGGCGCGCGCAGGTTGCGTTCGATATCGTTGTTGAGCGCCTTCAGCGGCGAGATATAAAGCAACTGCACGCCCGGCAGATCGGGGTTCTCGATGAGCTGGGTGATAATGGCGTTAATGCCCCACAGGAAAGCAGCCATCGTCTTGCCCGATCCGGTGGGCGAAAGGATCAGGATGTGCTCGCCGCGCTGGATAGCGGGCCAGCCCAGCGCCTGGGGCGGGGTCGGCTCGCCATACGTCGTGCGAAACCAGGCGCTGACGGCGGGGTGAAACATGTCCAAGACATCGCTCATACCGAGGCCTCGCTTACCGCAGGATGCCTCCAGTATATAGTACATGCGTTCTATTGGCAAGTGCAGCATCACCACAGGGGAGAATTGGACAGGATTAACAAGATTTACATGATTTCTTCACGGATGAAAATCCTGTAAATCTTGTTGATCCTGTCCAATTCCTCTCCGTGTCTCCGTGGTGAATAACCCTAGCTCACCCAGGGGCGATCTTTGAGCACGCCGACCAATTGGCGCACGTGCTTGCGCTCTTCTTCGATGATGGCCACAATGGCGTCTTTCTGCTCATCGGGAACCATGTCGCGCAGATCATAGAAAAAGAGCAATGTGTCCTTTTCAAAGGCGATGGCGGCGCGCAGCGCGCTCTCCTCATCCTTAGCCTCTTTGGCCAGCGCCAGGCCCTTGTCTGGTCCGGCAAAAAGTGCGTTCTGCAGCGCGACCTGCAAGTACTCCTCGTAAGCGGCAGATGTCGCGGCAGGCGTCTCTGAAGTGGGCGCCTTGTCCATCAATCGCTCGAACGTTGTATAGTGGCGCTCTTCTTGGTAAGCCAAATCCTCGAACAAAAACTTGACATCGCGATTGGTCGTCTGGCCGGCTACAGCTTTGTAAAACGCTTCGCCGTTGGCCTCGATCTCCATCGCCCAACGCAACACAGTCTTGGCGGCTAACGCTGGCATGGGGAACCCTCCTTTGTGATGTCGTTATCATCATCATACTCGATAGGCTCCGGCCTGGCAAGGGGCGATGTGCGCAACTCCTATCAACTCTACACGTATAGCATATGATGCGGCGCGCCCATTCCGCTTCGCCAAGTTAGGGTGGCTATGCTATAATCAAGCCTATGGGCAATAAGGTCATGCAATATAAAGGAGCGAGCGATGAAAAAGGGTTCTGGGGCCTCTTTCCGTTGGTTAGGCATCGCCCTGTTGATTGTCGTGGGCAT
>CAZYPJ010000469.1:0-2787 GCA_964649365.1 uncultured Anaerolineales bacterium
TTTTCCCAAGCGCCGCACACACAGATCAGTGCGGCGCCATCCCGCGCCAGCGAGCGCGCCGCCTCGGGAAAGGCCAAGTCCCACCCCACCAACAGCCCCACCACGCCAAAGCGCGTCTCGGCCACGATGGTGCGATACCCCGGGCGAAAGGCCAGGCGCTGTTCGCCCTTCAAGTGGATCTTTTGGTAATCGGCCAACACCTCGCCGTCGGGGTCGAGCAGCACGGCGGCGCTATAGACCACGCTCTCGACCTTTTGCTTTTTGGCATAGCCAAAGGCGATGTGCACGCCGTACTCGGCGGCGCGCTTGCTGAGCGTGTTGACGGCGTGCTCGGCGACGCGCTCGGCCAGGTCGGCAAAGCGCACGCCGCACTCGTAGCCGGTGGTGCACAGTTCGGGAAAGATGAGGATGTCCACCTTTTGTTGCAGGCAGATGTCCTCCACCACTTTGCACATGGTGTTGAGGTTTTGTTCCACCTGGTTCAGGATCGGGTTCATCTGGGCCAACGCAATGGTGACCTGGCGCATGGGGGTACTCCTGTATGGCTCACGAGCTAGGGTTTGGAACGCGCGTTCTAGCGAGCGGTAGCATACACCGAACGCGCGAGGGCGTCAAGTGGAGCGCAGGGTATGGTATAGCCTCGCCGCAGGGCGGCGCTCCGAGATTCTTAACGGCGCAGTTGGGCGATGAGATCGGTCATATCGTTGGGCAAGGGCGCGATGATTTCGAGCGCAGCGCCAGTGAACGGGTGGGTGAAACGTAGCCGCCAGGCGTGCAACATCTGGCGCGGGGCGGCGATCTCGCCGCGACGCGGGCCATAGATCGTATCGCCCACCACGGGGTGGCTGATGGCGCTGAAATGCACGCGCAGTTGGTGGGTGCGCCCCGTCAACAAGTCGGCTTCGACGAGGGAGCAGCCGGTCAGATACTCGCGCACGCGGTACTCGGTGCGCGCATAGCGCCCGCCATGGGCTAGGATGGCCATGCGCTTACGATCCTCTGGGTCGCGCCCGATGGGCGATTCGATGGCGGCCTCTTCGGGGCTGGGATGGCCGTACACCAGCGCGAGGTAGGTCTTGCTGATCTGGCGCGATTTGAACAATCCTTGCAATGCTTCCTGGGCGGCCCGGCTCATAGCCACCAACAGCACGCCGGACGTGTCGCGATCCAGCCGGTGGACGATCCCTGGGCGCTGCGGGTCGAGATCGGCGCACAAAACCTGGGGGCGTTGCGCGATCAGCGCGTTGACCAACGTATCGTGCTCGTGCCCAGCGGCGGGATGCACTACCAGGCTGACGGGCTTGTTGATGGCCAACAGGTGTTCGTCCTCATAGAGGATCTCGATCTGGGGAACGTCGGCGGCTTGGGGGATGGGCGCGTGGGTGGGGGGTATGGATCGCCGGATGGTGATCACATCGCCCGGCAATGGGCTATAGCTGGCCTTGGCGGGCGCGCCGTTCACCAGCACATCGCCCTGGGCAATCAAGCGCTGCGCTTGCGAACGCGACAGCCCCTCGATCTGCTCGGCCAGGTAGCGATCCAGCCGCGCGACGGAGGCGGCTACGGTCAGGGTATGTTCGCTCATGGCCTCATCTCGTCAATGGCGCTAGGCCGAAGGGGTCGAATCGGCGGGAGAGTTGGCGCTGGCTTCCGAGGCTTCCTTGGCCTGGGCCTTGCGGTCGCCGAAAATCGCATAATAGGCCAACAGCGCCGTACCCACCACGATGGAAGCGTCGGCCACGTTCCAGATGGGCCAAATGCGCACATCCACGAAATCGGTCACATAGCCCCGGAACAGGCGATCAATGAGGTTGTTGCCGATGGCGCCGCCCAGTTGCAGGCCGAACGCGACCTTGAGCAACCACGACGACTCGGCCAGGCGGCGATAATAGACAACGATCAACGCCACGACCACGACGGCCACCACGATGAACAGCGCCCCCATGTTGGGGAACAGGCCGAACGCTGCGCCGGTGTTCTTGACATAAGTCAGCGTGACGTATGGTTCCAGCCACTTGATGGGATTCCACGATACATACGGCGTGAGATTTTCGCGCACCAGCGCTTTGGTATATTGATCCAGGGCGATGACGGCGGCGGCGACCGCAAAGAGCGCCAGTCCTCGCCAGTCGAATCTACGTTTCACGGGCGCACTCCAGTAGATGAATTGGTTGGATCGAGCTATCGCGTCTCGCGATATTCCTGGCAGGCGATGCAGAGCGCGGCGGTAGGCAACGCCTTCAAGCGGGCCGAGTCAATCGCCTTGCCGCACCGCCGACACACGCCATACGTGCCGTCGGCGATGCGTTGCAGCGCATCCTCGACCTCGCCCAGCAACAATTCCTGGCCGCGTTTCAGTCCCACGTTGCGGGCCTGCTCGAACACCACATTGGCGTCATCGGCCATGTGGTTGCTATAACCGGCGCGCTCGTCGTCGGTGGTCAGCGCGCTTTGGGCGATCTCTTTTTGCAGCCGTTTCTTTTCGCTCTCGAGGAAGGCCTTGAGATCAACGAGTTTCTTGGATTTGGCTTTGGTTTCCATCAACCGGCTCCTGAAAAACGCCACACTTCATGGGCCTCATTGCACCAATAGCTAGATTGTACAGGAATCCGGCGAAAAAGCAACCGCGCCAGGGCAACCGCGCCTATTATATCCCGCAGGGCAAATACATATCGGGTTGATCTCACCCTCCAACCCATAGGCGCTAACTTGGGGGCGTCGCCAGAGACGCCAGCCCGCTTTAACGCTTGGTGTGAAATGGCGCTCGGAGATGAAAGGAAGGTGGGC
>CAZYPJ010000470.1:0-291 GCA_964649365.1 uncultured Anaerolineales bacterium
GTTTCCGGGGATGCTGGTACAGATGGCCCGCGTGGGCGAGGAGACCGGCTCGCTCGATTCGAATTTGCAGACATTGGCCGTTTTCTACGAGGAAGAGGTAGATCGCGCGGTGAGCGCTATGACTAGCGCCATGGAGCCGGCGCTAACCATTTTCATCGGCGGCTTGGTGGGCTTTGTAGCCGTCGCGGTCATCATGCCTATGTATTCGTTGATGGGGAGCGTCAAATGATCCTGATTGACCGCTATATGGAGCGAGCTGATGCAGGCGTGAGCGCATCGGTTATTGGATAG
>CAZYPJ010000470.1:301-2003 GCA_964649365.1 uncultured Anaerolineales bacterium
TTCCGGCGCCGGCGTGGTGATCGTAGATCAGCGCGTCCACGCCGAGGCGTTGGCGCGCCGCCAAATGGAGGCCATCAAGGCGCAAACCTATTCTCCTAACCCCACCACCGTGCCCTACCAAAAAGTAAGCGGATCGGGTAATTATACGACGGCCATCACCGTCAGCCATTGGCTCACGCCCACAGGACCTTTTCAGAGCACATTGCCAGAGACGGATGGAGAACTGCAATGGATCACGGTGACAGTTTATTCGGCGCTCGACCCAAGCGCCCCGCTCTATATTCTGGAAAGCTACAAGGGGGCGCGATGAAACGGAACGCCCTATCCCATCTCGCCCGCAGCGAACGCGGCATGACGCTGCTCGAGACGATGGTTGCTCTGGCGATCAGCATTATCATTGTCTCTTCGGTGGTGGTGGCGCTCTTTCAGCTCAATGATATTACTCGCCTGCAGCAGGATACACTCACGGTGGATCAGCAATTGCAGAACGTGGCGGGTATTTTGAATCGCGACATCCTCAGCACGGCCAGCGGCAGCGTGTCGGGCGAAAGCTTGTCGCTCACGGTGGTATCCTACGGCTTTGGCGAGGATGCTGAGCCAATCACGAGCACAGTCTCGTATTCACTGGTGAATGGCAATCTTGTGCGCCAAGAGGGGAGCGACCAGGTTACGGTGGCCCGTCATGTGACCGACCTGGATTTTGGCCCGAACGGCGCGATCAGCTCCACGCTGCCGGTGACGGTGACGACCACCTTTCGGGGCCGTTCGCGCAGCAATGCTTTGGTATTCTATCGGCGGAATTCGGATTGAGGAGGTTGACCATGAAAACCTGGCGACGCCTGTCTCGTGAAGCGCGCGGCAGCGCCCTAGTGTACGCGCTGGTCGCGCTGGCGGTGGGGACGCTGCTCATCGCGCCGCTTTTGGCGCACGTCGGCTCGGGCTTTCGCACCACCGAGTCGTCGCGCGAGACGATCAATACCCAGTACGCCAGCGACGCCGGCATCGAGTACGCCATTTGGAAGCTAACCCATGATAGCTCTTTTCGCCAGACGCTGCTCGATAACGAGGATGTAGTGCAAAGCCTGACTCTACCTGGCGATGTCAACGGCAATACGCCCACGGTGCAGGCCGTCTGTGTGAGCAAACAGGTCACCGGCGGCGGGGGCGGCGGCGAAGGCGGCGTCAGTACGTTGCCCTGGGCCGTCTGGGCCAATAGCCAGACGGCCAACAACACGGTCAAGAACTCGGGTTCTGGCCATGTCATCCGCGGCGGCGTCCATAGCAACAACACGATCCAGATTAGCGGCGCGGGCAACAAGATCTATGGCACGGTTGAATATGCTGGCGCATATCCGCAACTGCTGGGCGTGGGGCACGAGATCATCCCTGGCCCGCCCGATAACCCGGTGCAGACGCCGGCGCGAGACTATCCACTAACGTGGGATATTGCTGACTTTAGGCCAGGTGGAACCTATGCAGTGCAAGCTGCGGCGCTGGGGCAATACTACCAGGTTGCCAATCTTGACGTAACCACTCCGGGCACAATGGCGCCTGGGCTGTACTATTGCAGCGGCAAAGCCAGCATCACTGGAGCCGGCGTGCAGGGCATTAGCGTTACCGTTGTGGCCGAAGATACCATCAACGTGGCGGGGTCGGGCATCAACATCACGCCTTATATTCCGGGTCTGGTCTTTTTCTCGCC
>CAZYPJ010000470.1:2013-2776 GCA_964649365.1 uncultured Anaerolineales bacterium
CATCCGCGTGCGCGGCGCGGGCAACAAACCCGGCGGGGGTGTGTTCTATGCTCCCAACGGCAAGATTTCGCTGGATGGCGCAGGCAACACTATCGGGGGCGCGTTTATGGGTAACGAGGTGCAGATCACCGGGTCGGGCGCGACGATCTCGAATACATTAGTCTATCTGCCGAGCGGCGCAGGCGGCGGTGGGGGAACGGCCACCGGCGGCGAGTACGATATCCGTTCGACATCGGGCAACACCACGGTGAGCGCTCGTGTGACCGAATGCGAGGGCGAGGGGTTGCAGATCAAGTCGTGGACGGTGAACTGAGTTAGCGTTCGTGGATGGGGAATGACTTTTCATAAGCGGCAAAGTGACTGATCGCCGAAGGGGGGCGGCGCTCTATGGTTCACAAGGATATATTCTATGTATTATACTCATCATGGAGCGGCGACCGGATTGGAGCGGGCGTTTGCTGGCGAGGAGCGCGGCAACACGCTGGTGTTTGCGTTGCTGGCGTTGGCCGTGGCGACGATACTGGTTGCGCCGCTGTTGGCGCACGTTGCTTCGGGGTTCGAGACCACCGAGTCATCGCGCGAGACGGTGGGTGTGCAATACAGCGCCGACGCTGGCGTCGAGTACGCTTTGTGGAAACTGTCCAATGACGCCAGCTTTCGGCAGACCCTCCTCGACAACGAGGATACGGCGCAGAGCTTGTCTTTGCCCGCTAATGTGAATGCGATCTCGCCTACCCTGCAGGTGGTCTGCGTGAGCAAGCAG
>CAZYPJ010000471.1:0-1737 GCA_964649365.1 uncultured Anaerolineales bacterium
CCGCTGCGGGCGCGGCCCTCTCCGTGCGCGAGGCGCTGGCGCTCATCAACCAGACGCTCGACGAAGTGCGGGCCGAACAGGAGGGCGACCTCGACCCCGACAGCCGTTGGGCGTTGGCCTGGTTCGAACAGGCGGGGTTCGCCGAGGGCGAATTCGGCGTCGCCGAGACGCTCTCCAAGGCCAAGAACACCAGCGTCTCGGGCTTGGCCGAGGCGGGCATCTTGGTTTCGAGCCGGGGCAAGGTGCGTTTGCTCCGCCCCCAGGAACTCTCCGCCGATTGGGATCCCGCCCGCGACCGGCGCCTCACGGTGTGGGAGGCCGTCCACCACCTGATCCGCGCCCTCGATACGGCCGGCGAAGCGGCGGCGGCGGCGCTGTTGGCCGGCCGGGGCCGCCGCGCCGAGCCGGCCCGCGAGCTGGCCTACCGGCTTTACGTCCTCTGCGAGCGCAAAAAGCGCCCCGCCGAGGCGCTGGCGTACAACGCCCTGGTGCAGAGCTGGCCCGAAATCGCCCGCCTGGCGCAAGAAATCAGGCCGCAACAAGAGCGGCTGCTCTAGACAGGATTAACAAGATTTACAGGATTGGTAATCATAAAGGCATAGAGTTGCGGCAAGACGTGAACCCGCGAGAAGGTTGGTCCAGAGTTTCTGTATCCCTATCTCTATATCTTGGCGTTTCTGCAATAACAAACTCTATCCAATAGTGAATCCTGTTAATCCTGCAAATCTTGCCTGACCCCATACCCCCAATGGAGGACGACGATGGCGCTGAGCAACAATGAACGGATCGAAAAGGCGTTGGAGGCGCTGCGCGACGGGCTGGCTCCGTTCGTCGCGCGCGAGTTGGAGGCGGCCCTGGGCAAGTATTGGGTCACCGCCGCCACCCAGAGCTGGGAGCGCGACCTGGCCTGGAGCGAGGACAGCGAGCTGCCCCACTTCGACGCGGCAGCGCTGCTGCGGCTGATGTGGGAGCAGTGGAACGCGGTGTTCAAGAACACCTTGGGGTACGCCGAACGCTCGCTCGTTAGCGAACTGCGCGAGGTGCGCAACAAGTGGGCGCACCAGAATGTGTTTTCCGCCGACGACGCCTACCGCGCGCTCGATTCGGCCCATCGGCTGCTGTTGGCGATCGCCGCGCCCCAGGCCGACGCCGTCGAGCAGAGCAAGCGCGAGGCGCTGCGCGAGTTGGCCGATCAGGATCAGGCGCGCCGCCAAGCCCGTCGCGCCGCCGATGGCCAGCGCCCCAGCCAATTGCCGCTGGGCGGGCCGGTCATCAGCGGCGGGCCTGCGCCCTGGCGCGAGGTCGTCGCGCCCCACCCCGACGTGGCGGGCGGCAACTATCGGCAGGCCGAGTTCGCCGCCGACCTGTGGCAAGTGCACGCCGGCAGCGGGGGCGGCGCTGAGTATCGCGACCCGGCCGAGTTCTATCGCCGCACCTTTCTCACCGATAACCTGCGGCGGCTGCTGGCCAACGCCGCGCGGCGCCTCTCGGGCCTGGACGGCGACCCGGTGGTGCAGCTTCAGACCAACTTTGGCGGCGGGAAGACCCACGCCATGCTGGCGCTCTACCACTTGTTTGGCGGCGCGGCGCCCTCCGCGCTGGAGGGCGTGCCGGCGATCTTGGCCGAGGCCGGCGTAGCGAACCTGCCCGCCGCGCGGCGGGTGGTGTTGGTGGGCACCAAGATCTCGCCCAGCACCCCCTCTGTCAAGCCCGACGGCGTGGCCACGCGCACCCTGT
>CAZYPJ010000471.1:1747-2767 GCA_964649365.1 uncultured Anaerolineales bacterium
GCACCCTGTGGGGCGAGCTGGCCTGGCAGCTCGGCGGTCGCGAAGCCTACGAGCGCATCCGCGCCGACGACGAGCGCGCCACCAGCCCCGGCGACGCCCTGCGCGAGCTGTTCGTGCGCTATTCCCCCTGCCTCATCCTGATTGATGAATGGGTGGCGTACGCCCGCATGTTACACGCCCAAAGCGACCTGCCGGCCGGCTCATTCGAGACCCAGTTCACCTTTGCGCAGACGCTCACCGAATCGGCCAAGCTAGCGCCGCGCTGCCTGTTGGTCATCAGCCTGCCCGCCTCGGACGCCGACCAAGCGTCCCCATCGCGCGCGCAGAGCGACGACGCCGAGGTGGGCGGCCTGCGCGGGCGCGAGGCGCTCGACCGGCTGCGCAACGTCATCGGGCGGGTTGAATCGGCGTGGCGGCCGGCCAGCGCCGAAGAAGGGTTCGAGATCGTGCGGCGTCGGCTGTTCCAGCCGTTGATTACGCCGGAACAGATCGCTCAGCGCGACCACACCGCGCGCGCCTTTGCCGACCTATATCGCTCCCAAGCCGCCGAGTTCCCCACCGCCTGCGCCGAGGCCGATTACGAGCGGCGCATCCGGGCGGCCTACCCCATTCACCCCGAGGTGTTCGACCGGCTCTATACCGATTGGTCTACCCTGGTCAAGTTCCAGCGCACGCGCGGCGTGTTGCGGCTCATGGCCACGGTCATCCACACCCTCTGGGAACAGGGTGACCGCAGCCCACTGATCCTACCGGCGACGATCCCCATCTGCGAGGGGCGGGTGCAATCCGAATTGACGCATCGCTACCTTTCGGATAACTGGACGCCGGTCATTGAAAAGGATGTAGACGGCCCCAACTCGCTGCCGCTGCGGCTCGATAACGACCTGCCGGCGTTGGGCCGCTACGCGGCTTGCCGGCGCGTAGCGCGGACGGTGTACCTCGGCTCGGCGCCCACCGCCACGGCGGCCCACCGGGGCATTGAAGATCGCCGTATCAAGCTAGGCTGCGCGTTACCCGGCG
>CAZYPJ010000472.1:0-2742 GCA_964649365.1 uncultured Anaerolineales bacterium
AATACAGGCCGACCCCGCTGATGCTCCCGACCTCGCATTACGACAAGCGGCGCGCCGACTTTGCGGTCGCTTTCATTCAGATGCTCAAGCATACCACCGGCGAGTGGTACGGAAAACCCTTCCGGCTCATGCCCTGGCAGGAGCAGATCGTGCGGGATATTTTCGGCATTGTTGACGCGGACGGGTACCGCCAGTTCCGCAACGCCTACGTGGAGGTGTGCAACAAAAACTTCAAGAGCGAGCTTGCGGCCGCCATTGCCATCTATCTGCTGTTCGCGGACGGCGAGGCGGGCGCGCTGGTGGGGCAAGGGTGGCAGGTGGGCGCCGCTTCCTGGGCTGAGGCGGCTGGCTGCCCAGCGCAACCCGTCAATCCGATGCAGAGCGCAACGACGAACGCGACAATCGTCATACGAATCTCGATCTTCATTTCCTGGCTCCTTCTTGGTGTGAATCCGATCCCGATATACGACCATTCCGTCGCCTGGCCGGGGCGAGGTGGTTCTGCGCGCCTGCTGCTCCTTTCGCTTCCTGTGTCTGCATACAGTGTATCAGTACACTGCGACAGGCGCGGTCGCGCGGCGAGGGAAAATAAGGGGAAATTTCGGAGATCTATTGATCCGAGCGTGATTTAGCCGCCCCAGCGCCCACAAGGGGCGCGGCTACGGCGGCCTAGCGCCTTGTGCGCGTGCGGGAAGCGACGCCTACAAAAACATCAAGCCCCCTACTCGGGGGCTTGATGGGCTCGACAGTCGCGGCGCTTGTGCGTTGCGTTTTTGCGCGCCTAGAGCGCCAGCCGCTGAAGCGGGCAGGCTATAGCGCGCCTCTGGCGCGTGTACAAGCCCGCCTTCGCGGGCTAGGGATACCCCTTTTGCGCGATCTCAGCCGACAAAGGTCAGCGAGCCGCCGGAGGGCGGCTCCGTAATAGTAGCCTGCCGCTTCAGCGGCTGGCATCTCTAGGCTTACAGTGACATTTTGTGAAACACCAGCGCCCTTCCGAGCGCCATTTCACACCAAGCGTTTCAGCGGCTGGCGTCTCTACTGCCAGCCCGTGACTTGCGCCAGCAGGCGCGTGTATTCCACAAAATCGGGCCACGAGATGTCGGGCGGCACGCCGTGGTCGCAGCCGGGGATGTAGCCGCCATCGGGCAGCAGCGCCGCTACGCGCAGCACCTCGGCGCGCATCGTCTCGCCGCCGGCGGCGATGGCGCGCTTGTCCACCCCGCCGTGATAGGCCATGCGCCGCCCGAACCGCCGCCGATAGGCCACGATGTCGTTGCCCGCCGCGACTTCGATGGGGTTGCAGCAATTGATCCCCGACTCGATCCAGATGGGGATCAGCTCGCCGATGTCGCCGTCCGAATCCATGTCAAAGAGGGGAATCTCGTAATCGCGCAGCAGCTCGCTCCAGGCCAAGTAGCAGGGCTGCAAGAAGCGCCGCGCCATCTCCGGCGAGATCATGCTGTGCGCCTTGTAGGCCATGTCCTCCGAGACAAGCAAAGCGTCGAGCCTTACTTCGCGCAAGATGCGCTCCAGCGTCTCGACGGTGAAGCGCAGCCAGAAATCGGCCAATTCCGTCACAAAATCGGGGTCGTCGGCCATCAGCAAGCAGAGGTTCTCCATCCCCACCCATTCGCGCATTTGCCAGAAGGGGCCGTTGATGCTCACCCCGACAGCTTGCCCTGCGGCTTGCGCCTGGCGGTAGGCTTTTGCAACCGCGGATGTGACGCGCGTCGGGTCTTGGGCGTCATAGCGCCAGGCCAGGCGCGCCCAATCGTCGCGGTTCTGCACGGGGAACTTTAGCCATCTGCGCGTGACGAAATCTTTGGCGGAGCGGATGTAGGTGTAATCGAACTCATCTGAGATCTCGGTGGTCGCGCCCAAAAAATAATATAACAAGTAATGCCCAGCCTTGTGGGGCAGCCCCGTTTCCTCAAAGGTGGGGAGCCTGCGGAGGGCGGGGGGGTGGGGCGGGGGGCCCTCGAATGCCTGGCGCGGCACATCGAGCGCGGCGCTCAGAGCGTCGAGGTACGATGCGCCCTCGGGCAAACCCTGCTCGCGCCAGGCCCGCAGGGTGGATTCCCTCGGCCCGCCGGGCAGCAAGGGGATGTGGTCGGGCTGGCCAAAGAGCAGCGTCTCTAGGTAGCGTTCGCGTGCGTTCATGGGCCTCTCTCTCGGTCGCAGCGTCGAGAAATCTACGCCTCGCTATGGCGCGCTCGCATTAGCGCCGCGTGCATCTGTTGCCCGCTGTCGAGGTGCGCCCGGGGGCAGGCCGTGAACGGGAAGCGCGCTTCGGCCACGGATAGGCCGCGCACCTCGATCTCGTCCAGGCGGTTTGTCCCTAGCCCCTGTTGGGCGGCGATGGCGATATGGTTGGCGCTTGAATTAAAGGGCGTGGTGTAATCCGCCGCCGTGGCGTCAAAGCCCATGATCGCCGTACCCACCGCATCCAACGCCACCGGGTTGCGCCCCGCCATCAGCAAGTGCGGGCGCACGGTGCGGATGTCAATCCCTGGCGCGCTGTCGTTCCACGGGCCTTCGCCCTGGTCAATGGTCGAAATAGCATCCACCACGGCAAAATCAATCGGCCTGATCTTCAGGATGTCCACCAAAATGCGCGGCAAGCGGTCGCCGAGGTTGCCCTGGTGCATGGCGCTGCGGTAGGTATCGGTGCGTTTCAACTGATACTTGGGCAGGGGCGTGCAGCCAAAGATGTTCTTGATGGACAGCGTAATGCCGCAGGTC